>NZ_BAABDQ010000029.1:0-164557 GCF_039539705.1 Nonomuraea rosea
GGCAGAGCACCTACGTCGTCCGCACCGACGCCCCGATCCACGACCCCGCCTGGATGGTCAGCCGGCTCAGCATGGAAGACCTCGTCCTGGCCTACATGGACCAGCGCACCGCCGAGAACCGCCGCACCGCCCTGGAGGTGCAGCGATGATCTGGCTGACCTGGCGCCAGTTCCGCGGCTCGGCCCTGATGGTGGCCGCCCTGCTCATCCTCCTGGCCGCCACCCTGGCGTTAACCGGGCCGGACATGGCGTCCGGTTACTCGGCCGGGATCGCCGACTGCACGCCGGACAACACCTGCGGTCGCTTCTTCGACCGCTTCTTCGACGAGTACGAGCTCCCCTTCCTGGCCGTCAGCCTCCTCGTGCTGCTGCTGCCCGCCCTCGTCGGGCTCTTCTGGGGAGCGCCGCTGATCACCCGCGAGCTGGAAGCGGGCACGCATCTGCTGGTGTGGAACCAGAGCATCACCCGGGGCCGCTGGCTGGCGGTCAAGCTGGGGCTCACCGGCCTGGTCGCGATGGCCGCCGCCGCCGTCTGCGGCCTCACGGTGACCTGGTGGTCCGGCCCTCTCGACAAGTCCGCCCCCGAGGGCTTCGCCGTGATGGATCCCCTGGTCTTCAGCGCACGGGGCATCGCCCCGATGGGGTACGCGGCCTTCGCGTTCGTCCTGGGCGTGACCGTGGGCATGATCGTGCGCCGCACGCTGCCCGCCATGGCGCTCACCCTGGCCGCCTTCGCCGCGATCCAGCTGGCCATGCCGCTGCTGGTCCGGCCGCATCTCAACGCTCCGGTCACCGCGGCCTTCGAGCTCAGCCAGGCGAACGTGGAGAACTTCGGCATACCTCAGGGCGGATCTCCCGAGATCTTCCTGAGGCTGGCCATCCCCGGCCACGCGGGCTCCTGGGTCCTGTCCAGCCGGCTGCTCGATCCGTCCGGACGTACGATCGCCGAGAGCGGCAGCTCCGGTCCCGTCCAGGTCTCCACGACGTCGGGCCCCTGCGCACCGCAGTCGGTGGGGCCGGGGGGCATGGACTCCTGCATGGTCGAGATCAACCGGCTCGGCTACCGGCAGCAGGCGACGTACCAGCCTCTTGAGCGGTTCTGGCCCTTCCAGTGGATCGAGACCGGCCTCTACGCCCTGCTCACCCTCGGCCTCACGGCGTTCTGCTTCTGGTGGATCCGCGGGCGCCTGTCATGACCGTCATCAGGACCGCGACCGCCGGGCTCGCCCTGCTCCTGGCGGCGGCCTGCACCGCGCCGACGCCGCCGCGCGCCGAGGCGAACACGTCGGCCGGCATGGTCTGCTCGCCCCCTCAAGGACCGCCAGGGGCGGAGACGGCCACCACGATCGACGTGATCGAACAGGCGTACTTCTGCATCCTCGGCACCTACTACAGCGGCGCCACCCTGGACGCCCGCCAGCTGCTGGCGGCCGGGTTCATCGCCCTGACGCAGGAGCTCAACCGCAACGGGCGTGACCTGCCCGAAGCCAGCATGCCCGCGCTGACCGGTGACCGCAAAGCCGACTGGGCCGCGTTCGAGGCCGTCTACCGCAAGACCACCGATCAGGTGCCCGGCCTGCGCGACAAGCTGGCCGTCGTCACCCTGGAGGCCATGGTCGCCGCCCTCGGCGACAACCACGCCAACTGGGCGCACGACATCAAGCGCCCGCCCGACTACTACGACGGCGACGGTTACGGCCTGGGTCTTCAGGCGAACATCAGTGGTCCGCAGGTGAGCGGCAACCCCGGTGTCGCCGTGCCGCCGCTGTTCGTCACCACCGTCCAGGGCGGCGCCGCGCAGGCGGCCGGGCTGCGGCCGGGCGACATCGTCGAATCGGTCAACGGGTCGGCGCCGTTCATCGACGGCAAGGCCACCCCCGCGATCGCCGTCCTCTACCCGCGCTATCCGGAGGCGCGCCCGGTCAAGCTGCGGCTGCTGCGGCAGTCCACCGGCCGCCGCTGGAGCGTGACGCTCAAGCCCGGCCTCTACCAGCGCGACCTGGCCGCCCTGCAGGTGGTGCGGTCGAAGCTGCTGGAGGACGACCTCGCATACGTGCGGTTGTCCGGGTTCGCTCCCGACTCCGCGAACCGGGTGCTCAAGGCCATCGCCAGGCTGCGGAACGGCCGGACGCTCAACGGCGTCGTGCTGGACCTGCGCGGCAACGGCGGCGGCAGCCCGGTGGAGGCGATCCGGCTGCTGAGCGCGTTCGCCCACGGCAAGGTCACCGCCTATCAGTGCACCGTGGACGGCAAGTGCGAGACCGGGCGGACCGACGACACCGTGGAGCTGCTCGGCCTGCCGCTGGTGGTGCTCACCGACCGCAGCTGCGCCTCGGCCTGCGAGCACGTGAGCGCCGCGGTCAAGGATCTGCGCATCGGCCGGCTGGTCGGCACCAGGACCGCCGGCGTCATCTCCGGCCCCGCGCAGCCGCACCTGCTCAGCAACAACACCACGCTGGGCTTCCCGACGAGACATCATCTGGGGCCCAATCGCGAGGTGATCGACCGGGTCGGCGTGCCGCCCGACCACTACGTGCCCCTTACGCCGGAGGACGCGGCCGCCGGGCGCGATCCCGCCCTGGCCAAGGCCCTGACCCTGCTGCACAAGTGAGGACCGCCTCCATGAGACAGATCCTGGCAGCCGCCGCGGGACTGGCCGTCCTCGCCACGTCGGCCTGCACCGCGCCCACACCGCCCCGCTCCGCCGCAAGCCCGTCGGCCACGCCGACAGGACCCGCCACCCTGCCCGCCCCCACCGGCGGCCGTCCGATCGGCACCACCGTCCTCTATCTGAAGGACACCTCCCGCCCCGACCCGTGGAACCTCGACGTCAACGCCAGGGAGCTGAAGGTCACCCTGTGGTATCCGGCCGGGCAGCGGGACGGAGAGCGCGCGCCGTACATGACGCCGAAGGAGTCGGAGCTCCTGGTGAAGGGCTTGCGGGTCACGGGCATCCCGTACGACACGTTGAGCAAGACGCGGACGAACGCCGTCAAAGACGCCGAACCCGCAGGGGAGAAGCTGCCGCTGGTGGTGCTCTCCCCCGGCTTCACCAAGCCGGTGAGCACGCTCACGTCCCTGGCCGAGGATCTGGCCGGACGGGGGTACGTGGTGGCCGGGATCGACCACACCTACGAGAGCTACGCCACGACGTTGGCCGACGGACGGGTCGCCGAATGCCTGGCCTGCGACAGCGACACCGACGCGGGCTTCGGCACGGCGGTGGTCGCGGGCCGGGCGGCCGACGTCTCCTTCGTGCTCGACCGGCTGCCCTCGAAGTGGCCGATCGACCGCTCCAGGATCGCGATGGTCGGACAGTCGATCGGCGGGGCCGCCGCCATGGCGGCCATGGTGAAAGATCCCCGGGTGCGGGCCGGGATCGACATGGACGGCACCACCTACGCCCGGATCCCCAAGGGCGGGTTCTCCCGGCCGTTCATGTTCCTGGGCTCGCCCCAGCACATCCCCGGCGGGCGCGACAATTCATGGGACCGCGACTGGAAACTGCTGACCGGGTGGAAACGCTGGCTCGTGCTGACGGGGGCCGAACACCAGTCCTTCACCGACGGCCCGCTGCTGTCGGGCGTACTCGGCGTCAAGACCCCCGCCAACGTCCTGCCGGCGGCGCGCTCCGCCGAGCTCACCCGCACCTACGTGGCGGCCTTCCTCGACCAGCACCTGAAGGGCAGGCGCCAGGCCGTCCTGGACAAGCCGTCATCGAGCTATCCCGAGGTCACGTTCTGCCCGGCGGGCTGTGCCCAGTCCTGAGTCTCAGGTGTCCGGGTGGCCCGGGCGGTCCAAGCCGGCGGCGAGCTCGGCGATCACCGCGTCGAAACGCGGCCCCAGCGTCGCCGTGGTCGGCGGCCCGTCCAGGCCGGCCGCCTGTTCGAGCCACTGGTCCACGACGACCCGCAGCGCGGCCAGGGCGGCGGCGGCGCACACCGCCGCGTACGCCGACGTCCGCCCACCGATCGGCCCCGCGACCGGCCCCGCGACCGGCCCTTCCGCCGGCCCGGCGCCGGTGCGGTCGGCGATGGCCTCGGCCAGTGCCTTCTCCTGGGCGGCGAGCACGGCCAGCTGGTGCGGCACCAGCGACGGCGCCGACCGGATCAGCCGCAGCGCCTCGATGTAGTCCCGGCTGGCGGCGTCGCTCTCGTTCATGATGACGAGCACCGCCTCCCGGAACGCCCGCAGCACCGACTCCGTCCGCGGCCGGGCACGGAACTCGGCGATGAGCGCCTCCGCCGCGGACGCCACGGAGGCCATCACGGCCTCTTCCTTGCTGGAGAAGTAGTTGAAGAAGGTCCGCAGCGCGATGTCGGCTTCCTCGGCGATCTGCTCCACGGTGACGTTCTCGACGCCATGGCGGATCGACAGGCGGAGCGCCGCCTCGCGCAGCGCGGCCCGGGTCAGCTGCTTCTTGCGCTCACGGCGCCCGACCGTGCCCGCCGCCGGGCCCGCCGGGCCTGCTTCAGTGCCGGTCGGTGCTAGGGGAACCATCGCACCAGCCTAGAGAACGATTGTCGTCCACCGTGCTCACGACCAGGTCACCGGCAGCGAGTGCACGCCGAAGATGAGCATCTCATCACGCAGCGGCACCTGGTCGGCGGGGACCGCCAGGCGCAGATCCGGCAGGCGGGTGAACAGCTCGCCGAGCCCGATCTTCATCTCGACGCGGGCCAGCTGCTGCCCCAGGCACTGGTGCACGCCGTGCCCGAAGGCCAGGTGCGGGGTACGGGGGCGGAGGAGGTCGAGCCGGTCGGGCTCGGGCCAGTGCTGGGCGTCCCGGTTGACCTCCGGGGTGGCGATCACGACGGTGGCGTCAGCGGGGATGTCCACGCCGCCCAGGGTGACGGGTTCGGTGGTGACCCGGTTGACGCCGAGCTGGATGATGGTCAGGAAGCGCAGCAGCTCCTCGACCGTGTTGTCGATCAGGCCGGGGTCGGCGCGCAGCGCGGCGAGCTGTTCCGGGTGCTCCAGCAGCGCGAACGTGCCCAGGCCGAGCATGTTCGCGGTGGTCTCGTGGCCCGCGCCGAGCAGGACGAGCGCGACGTCCACCAGCTGGGCGTCCGTCAGGGGCGGGTCCGCGTCGTGGACGAGGCCGGAGAGCAGGTCGTCGGCGGGCTTGGCACGCTTGCCGGCCACCAGCCGCTGCATGAACGCGTAGAGCTCCAGACCGGCCTTGGCCCGCTCCTCCTCGCCGGAGTTGGCGTTCAGCCCGATGGCCGTGCGCTCCTGGAACTCCTCCCGGTCGGCGTAGTCGACGCCGAGCAGCTCACAGATGACCAGCGAGGGCAGCGGCAAGGCGAACGCCGGGACGAGATCGGCCTCGGTCCCGGCGGCCTTCATCGCCTCGATGTGCTCGATCGCGATCTCGGTGACGCGCGACTCCAGCTCGCGCATCCGCCGTACGGTGAACTGGCCGGTCAGCAGCCGCCGCAACCGGGTGTGCTCGGGCGGGTCCATGAAGACGAAGAACCCGTCCTCGCGGCTCTCCACCGCGGGGGGCGGGGCGGCCTCGGCCACCTCGTGCGGCTGCAGGGAGGTGGCGTCGCGATGGCGTACCTTGTCGGCGCTGAAACGCGGGTCGGCCAGCACCGTGCGGGCTTCCTCGAACCCGGTCACCAGCCACGCCTGAGCACCGTTGAGCAGGTGCAGCGGCTGGACGGCGCCCTGGCCGCGCCGCTCGCGCAGACCCGTCGGCGGGTCGAACGGGCATGTGCCGCGCTCGACCATGTCGGCGGGCAGGATGCGGCGCATCGCCGTGGGGCTGGCGCTCGGGGAATCCTCGGTCATGCTGCTGTCGGTCATCGCCCCACCCTACAAACGTACACGGTGCGCATCAATGCGCGTCGTGCATCTATTTGCGGATCCCGCTGTCCCGAAAGCTGTACGGCCGGCGCCGGCCGTACAGCACATACGTCCGGGGCACCTCAGGCCGGGTTCCCGCTCTCCTGGCCGAGCGTGCCGTGCGCCGCCACCGAGAGGTCCTGCCAGTCGGCCCAGACCTTGAGCCGGTCGGCGTAGGCCTGCTGGATCATCGGGTAGAAGCCCTGACCGAACAGCACCCGCAAGGGCGGGTTGTCGGAGTCGACGAGCGTGAGCAGCGCCTGGGCCGCGGCGACCGGATCGCCGGCGGGCTGCTTCCCGGCGACCGCGCCGAGGCGCCGGCGCAGAGCGTCGTAGGCCGGGTCGAGCTGGGCCATGTGGCCGTTGGCCAGCGGATCCGGGTTATTGCCGGACCGGGTGGCGAAGCCGCCGGGCTCGATGATGGTCACCTTGACGCCGAAGTCGGCGACCTCACCGGCCAGGGCTTCGTTCAAGCCCTCCAGCGCCCACTTGGAGGCGTGGTAGGCGCCACCGAGCGGCATCGCGATGACCCCGGCCGCCGAGGACAGCTGGATGATGTGCCCAGAACGCTGCTCGCGCAGGTACGGCAGCGCGGCCTGGATCACCCACACCGCACCGAACAGGTTCGTCTCCAGCTGGTCGCGCAACTCCTGCTCGGTCAGCTCCTCGACCGCGCCGACCTGGGCGTAGCCGGCGTTGTTCACGATGACGTCCAGCCGGCCGAAGTGCTCCTTGGCCCGCCGCACGCTCTCCACGGCGGCGGCCCTGTCGCTCACGTCCAGCTCCAGCGCGAGCACCGCGTCGCCGTAGGCGGCGACCAGGTCGTCCAGGCTCGCGGTGTTCCGGGCGGTCGCGGCCACCTTGTCGCCACGGGACAGGGCCGCCTCGACGAAGTTACGGCCCAGGCCGCGGGACGAACCGGTGATGAACCAGACCTTGCTCATGATGTCTTCCCGTTCCTTGTGCAACGGCGGTCCCCATGGCGGGCACCGTGCTGCTGTCATCGACTGTCACCCCCCACAGACGAGACAGGCCGGCAAGCTGTGACATGCGTTGCGGCTGAATGCTCCTCAGCCGTCGAGGCGGACGGTGACGGTGACCCGCCCTGATGCGTCACGCCTGGCGACCGCGTGCCCGGTGCGGTCGGTCCCCTCCAGCTCCAGCGAGATCGGGCCGCCCTCGCCCAGGAAGTTGCGCCACCACTTCTTGGCGTCGGGGAGCTGCACGCCGATCGTGACGGTGTCGCCCGTCCGGCGGAAGGCGACGGGCGTGCTGAAGGTGCCCCCCGAGCGGCGTCCGGTGTAGGTGACGACCGTGAGGTGCCGGCGGATCCGGCGGCCCCATCGGGGAGAGGAGCGCAACGTCACGACACAGGAGTTGAACCGGCCGACAGCACGCTTGGGGAGCGGCGCCTGAAATATCACAGAACCTCCATCACGGGGAATCTCTCACCGCCAACGTATTACGGTAAGTGGAGAGCCCCGTCCACTTGAGCTGAAGTGAGAAACATGAGCGCTACGACCTCTCACATGCCCGCCGTCCCCGAAGCGGCGGAGCTGCGGGCCGACGCGCGGCACAACCGCGACCGCATCGTGGAGGTGGCGCGGGAGCTGTTCGCCGTGCGCGGGCTCGACGTGCCGATGGCCGCGATCGCCCGGCACGCCGGCGTGGGGGTCGCGACCCTCTACCGCCGGTTCCCCACGAAGGAGTCGCTGGTCACCGAGGTGTTCGCCGACCAGTTCGGGGAGTGCGTGTCGGTCGTCGACGACGCGCTGGCCGATCCGGACCCCTGGCGCGGGTTCTGCGCGGCCATCGAGAAGATCTGCACCATGCAGGCCGTCGACCGCGGCTTCAGCACGGCATTCGTCGCGGCGTTCCCCGACGCGGTCGACATCGGGCACGAACGCGACCGTGCCATCCGGGGCTTCGCCGAGCTGACGCGACGCGCCCAGGCGGCCGGGCGGCTGCGCGCCGACTTCGTGCCGGACGACCTGCCCCTGCTGCTCATGGCCAACTGCGGCGTCATCACCGCATCCGGCGAGGCGGCCCCGGCCGCGTCCCGGCGGCTCGCCGCCTACCTGCTCAGCGCCTTCCGCGCCGAACAGGCCGGCCCCCTCCCGCCGCCCGCTCCGCTCACCCTGCACGACATCCTGAACTCCACGGGCGCCGCAACCCGGTAGGACGCCGGTCACCCACGGCGACGCCGGTGCCGCGCCGACGGCCCGTCAGCTGCGCGGCGCGTACATGATCACCAGGACGCCCGCCAGGCAGATCAGTGCGCCGATCACGTCCCAGCGATCGGGCCGGAAGCCGTCGGCGACCACGCCCCACACCAGCGAACCGGCCACGAACACGCCACCGTAGGCGGCCAGGATCCGGCCGAAGTGCGCGTCCGCCTGCAGCGTGGCGACGAACCCGTACAGGCCCAGGGCGATCACCCCCGCGCCGGCCCAGATCAAGCCGCGCTGCTCGCGCACCCCCTGCCACACCAGCCAGGCACCGCCGATCTCGAACAGGGCGGCCAGCGCGAACAACACCAGAGAACGCACGATCGTCATGCCACCCATTGCAGCACTCCCCCGCAGCGTGACCGGCCGATCAGGGTCCGGACGCCGTGCGCCCTCCCGACCTGACCGTCCGGTCCATGAACGCCCGGATCCGTCCGTCGGCGGCCGCCCTCGTCCACAGCTCCTCTGTGGCCGCCTCTGTGGCCGACTCTGTGACACCGGCGAGCCGCTCGTTCGCCTCCTGCCGAAGCTGCGCCTTGGTGTGACGGAAGGCGTCGGCCGGGATGGCGGCGGCCAGGCCGCCAGCGACGGCCACCGCCCGCTCCAGCAGCGCGTCCGGCTCGGCCAGCTCGTCGACCAGCCCCAGCTCCAGCGCTGCCGCCGGCTCGTGGTTGGCGCCGCCGAAGATCGCGCGGCGGGCGGCGACCGGTCCCAGCGCGAACCGCATGATCTCCAGCGCCGCGGCGGGGAACGGCACCCCGACCCGCAGCTCCGGGACCCCGATCGTGCCCGCCCCTGAGGCCATGACGACGTGGTCACAGGCCGCGGCCAGCACGCAGCCACCGGCGATCGCGTGCCCGTTGACCGCGGCGACCACCGGCTTGCCGAGATCGAAGACGGCACGGAAGGCGCCGCTGAGCGCGGGCAGGAACTCCGCCACGTACGCGGCCCCGCCGTCCACGACCCGCTTGAGATCGACGCCCGCCGAGAACGCCCGCCCGGTCCCGGTCACCACCACGGCTCGTACGGGGCCCTCGGGCTCGTCCAGATCGCGCATCGTCCGCTCGATCGCCCGGCACAACTCCAGATCCAGGGCGTTGACCTTGCCATGGGCCAGCCGTACGACCCCGATGCCGTCCACCACGTCGACCTCGATCACCGTGTTCCTCCCGCGCCTCGGCTCCACCCGGCCAGTGACTCAGGACCATATGCCCGGCACCCCTGCCACCGCACCCGTCAGAGCACCCCTGGACCTGCCCGGGCCGGCTCAGCCCTTGGCCTCGTAGGCCTCCCGGCTGGCCTCGATGTGCGGAACGTGCTCGGTGGCCCAACCGGCCAGGGCCAGCGCCGGCGGGATGAGGCTCTTGCCGGTAGGCGTCAGCGCGTACTCCACCCGCGGCGGCACCTCGGCGTGCACCGTCCTGGACACCAGCCCGTCGCGCTCCAGGTTCCGGAGCGTCAGCGTCAGCATGCGCTGCGAGATCCCCGGAATTTGACGCTGCAGATCGGTGAACCGCACACTCCCCTGGTCAAGGGTCGCCACGACCAGCAGCGTCCACTTGTTGCAGATGCGGTCGAGAATGGCGCGGATCACCCGCCCGCCGTCCCCACGGATCATGCAGGTGTGCCGGTACTCCGACATGACGACCCCCCTGTACATAACGCACACGGATGTGCCTTTTGTAAGACTCTCAATAGTGACGCATCATAGGGCTGCTTACGACTGGTAACCATCGTGGCCAGCGCCACATCACCCAACCCCCGAGGTGTCCTCCATGGAGATTTCCTACTGGATCGTCGCGGCGCTCCTCGCCCTCGTCTACCTCTACGCCGGCGGCCAGAAGATCATCCAAAGCAAGGAGCAGCTCCAGCCGATGATGGGCTGGGTCGACACCATCCCCATGCCGTACGTCCGCGCCATCGGCGTCCTGGAAGTCCTCGGCGCGGTGGGCCTGATCCTGCCCCCGCTGACCGGGATCGCGCCCTGGCTCGCGATCGCCGCGGCGATCGGCTTCGTCCTGATCCAGATCGGCGGCATCGTGCTCCACCTGAGCCGCGGCGAAGCCCGCCTGATCGGTATCAACGTCGTCCTCCTGGCAGCCGCGGTGGCGGTTGTCTGGCTCGGGACCGTCTGGCTCTGAACCCAGCGCCTTTACAAAGTAGATCAATACTGGAATGCCCGGTCTATGCCCGGTCGCATGCCCTGGCGACGTGCTCTCCGCTGACCAAGAGTGGGGAAGCATGAGACTCGGACCTCAGCGCACGGCGGAGACGCGCGGATCACCCGCCGAATTCGGGCTGCTCGGCCCGCTGACCGCCCGGGTCGGCGGGCGGCAGGTGGACCTCGGCTCGCCGAAGCACCGGATCGTCCTGGCGACGCTGCTGCTGAACGCGGGGCGAGCAGTGGCCGTCGAGGAGCTGGCGAACGCGGTCTGGGGCGACGAGCCGCCCAGGAATCCCCGGCGCGCGATCCAGCTCTACATGGCCCGGATCCGGGCCTCCCTGGGCGGGGGGCCCGGCCAGGTGATCGTCACCGCGCGGAACGGCTACGCGATAGAGCCGGCGGCCGATCACTTCGACCTCCGCCGGTTCGAGTTCTGGCAGGGCCAGGCGCGGCAGGCGGCCGTCAGGCGGGATCTGGACGCGGAGGCGGCCATGCTGGGGCTGGCCCTGGCGCAGTGGCGGGGAGAGCCGCTGGCGGACGTGCCCTCGGACGCGCTGCACCAGGAGGACGCGCCCCGGCTGCGTGAGCAGCGGCTCAAGGTGCTGGACCGGCGCATCCAGGTGGACCTGCGCCAGAGACGGCACGCCGAGCTGATCGGCGAGTTACGTGCGCTGACCGCGCAGTACCCCTTCAACGAGCGATTCCGGGGCTACCTGATGACGGCGCTCCTCGCGGTCGGCCGCCGGGCCGACGCGCTGGAGACCTACCGCGCGGCCTGCGGGCAGCTGGCCGAGGAGCTCGGCATCGCCCCGGGCGCGGAGCTGCAGGCGTTGCACAGGCGGATCCTGGAGGACGGCGGCGAGCTCACCTGCCACCGGCGTCCTCGGACGGAGTCAGGAAGTGCTGGAGCTCGCGGTGCCGGAACTGGTATGTGGCACCGCTGACGCGCAGCAGCCGCGCCTCGCAGGCCCAGTCGAGGAACGTCCACAGCCGTAACGGCAGCAGCCCGCGCGTCGCCGCCACCACCAGGCCGATCATCGTACGGGCCCAGGCGATCGCGCCGAAGGCCAGCCCGAACGTCACGCCGCCGATGAGCGCGCACACCAGCGACTCCACGATGTCCTGGCTCATGACGAACACCAGGAAGGCGGCGACCCCGCCGGTGAGGCCGAAGGCCAGCCCGATCGTCGGGTTGCGGTGCAGCGCCTCACGCGGGTGGGCCAGCTCCGCGTCCCTGCTCCAGCCCCCGGTGGCGATCTTGAAGACGACCCCGAGCGCGAACGCCAGCGCGAAGGCCCCGGCGACCCCCACGGCCAGCGGCAGCGGGTCCGCCTGAGCCAGCCGTAGCGGCCGCAGCCCGGTGAGCGCGCCGCACAGCCCGAAGCCCAGCAGGACGAAGGGCTCGGCCCGGACCGCCTCGGACACGGTCATGCGCTCGGCTCCCCGCCGACCTGCCGCGGTCAGCCCGATGACCGCGCCCAGCACCAGTCCCCCGGTTCCCCCCGCGGTGACGGCGAAGGCAGGGCCGAAGACCCTCCCCCCGGTCAGGACGAGCCCGGTCAGGCCGCCGAGCACCCCGACCGGCACACCCGCCAGGCCGCCCAGCAGACCACCGATCACCCGCCGCCGCCGGGGGACGTCGGTCCGCCCACCGGCGGCGGCCGGCCAGGGCGACAGCGACAGGCCGGTGGCGATGGCCACCCAGCCCGCCATGATCGCCAGGGTGAGCAGCTGCTCGGGGCCGAACCCCCCGCCCGCGCCGTCCACCGCCGAGCCCGTCCAGAACGCCAGCATCGCGATGACCGCCAGGACCACGCAGCACAGGCAGTGCAGCACGCGGACCCGGCGCCGGCCGCCGATCGGCCACAGCAGGTGCGGAACGATGTCGATCGCCGTCAAACCGGGCGGCGGCCGATCGGCCTCGGCGCCGCGGGCGGCCTGCCGGCGCAGGTGCGCCGCCAGTTGCACGAGCCACGACCGCACCTGGTCCGCCTCGTACGGAGTGCCATGGGCGGCGCGCGGCGTGAGATCGGTCGCCGCCGGCACGTACGCCTCCAGCAGCCTCCTGGCGATGTGCGCCGCCCCCTCACCGGGATCGTCGCCCGGGTCGGCGCGGAGCAGCTCGACCGGGTCGGCGCCGGACTCCACGGCGGTCACGGTCAGCAGCAGCCGCCACGGGGTGGCCAGCGCGGCGTGCACGGCCTTGCCCGCCGGCCCGGACAGCGCCGCCTGGATGAAGTCGCGGTGCGGCCCGCAGGGGTGGGCGTCCGGCCAGCGGGCGGCCAGATATGTACCGATCTGCTCGATGGTCACGTTGTGCAGCTGGATCAGGGCGGCGTTGTCCAGCCCGGCACCGGCGTCGTGCAGCTCGGCGTGCCGATCGGCGCGGCAGGTCACGACGACCGCGCCGGGCCGCCGCCCGGACAGGTCGCTGTAGCGGTTGAGCTCGGCCAGCAGCCCGATCGCGCGGCGTGGCGGGCCCACCGACGGCTCCGGGTCGAGCTCGTCCAGCCCGTCCACCACCGGCAGCACCCGGCGATCCCGTACCAGCCGCCGCGCGTCCTTGTCCGCGAGCCCGAAATCGTGCGCCAGCTGCTCGGCCAGCCAGGCTTCGAACGGCCTGCCCAGGGTCCAGCGGGCCGCGTTCAGCCGCACCGGCACCAGCTGCCCGTGATCAGGTTGTCCGCCGGCGGCGAGCACGGGCTCCAGCAGCTGCAGCACCAGCTCGATCGCGAGCACCGTCTTGCCCGCCCCCGACTCCCCCACCACCAGCAGGCGCTGCGGGCGCAGGCCGCCGAAGAACCGGCCGATCGCGGGCAGGTCGTGCTCCACCTCGCCGGCGGCGTCGTACAGGCCGAAGGAGATGGGCGCGAGGCTGTAGCCGCCGAGCAGCCCCTTGCGCGCCCGGTCCTCCTCCCTGACCACGCGCCGCGCCAGCAGCTCGGCCGCGTGATCGGGCCCGGTCACGGGCCTCGCCGAAGCCGGAGCCGGCGGCTCCGGCTCCAGAGGCTCCGGCGTACGGACCGCCGGCCCCGCCAGGGCCGTCCTGGCCGCCCGCCAGCGTTCGAGCTCCCCGGGGATCAGCTCGGCCGGATGGTCGCAGAAGTGGAGGCAGGCGGTGACGAAGGCCCGCACGAAATCCCACCGCGGCAGCCGGTCGGCCTGCCGCAGGACGTGCGAGGTCGTGCTCTTCGGCAACGCGTCCACGGTGGCCCCGTCCGAGGCCACCGTCTGGCCGCCGAGCGTGCGCAGCCTGCTCAAGGACGGCTCGCCCGCCCACCGCCGGAGCCGGACCAGCGACTCGACGAAGTCCGCCGCGCTGCCCGCCTCGGTGGGATCGGGGGGGCTGGGACGCTGCGCGATCATCCGCCCGCCGTCCGCACCAGCGACCATCCGAACCTCGTCCTCTCCCGTCGCGGCCACCGGCCGTCCCGGCATCGGCCCTCCAGCGTCTGGACGTGGCGCGACTCCATCAGGAAGTTGCGCGCCTCGTCGGCCTCGACCAGCTCACGGCCGACCGCGATGGGCACGAACCCGTGCCGGGGGATGTAGACCCACCGGCCGCGGTCCCAGTCGTAGGGGTCGAACCAGCGGTGCCGGACCGTGCCGGACACCCGCACCTCCGGGCCGTCCCTGGTCAGGACGAACGAGCCCTGCGAGCGCAGCAGGCTCATCCTGCTGACGTAGAACAACTCCGTGCCGATGAACGCGTTGATCCGCGCATCCCAGTAGTCGTGCAGCCAGCTCGACCCGCCGTCGCCCAGCGACCGCGCCTCCCGGGCGAGCTGCCGTTCGAAGCGGCGCTGGTTCTTGCGCTCGGCCTTCTTGATCACTTTGAACGAGCGCAGCCAGCGCGGCGACATCGTCCTGGAGCCGCCCGCGCCGTCCATGAAGTGCTCCAGGAAGTCGGACGCGATCGGGTGGAAGTCGCGCCCGCCCTCGACGATCGACCGGAACAACGCGACCAGCTCCGGGACGGGCCTGCCCGTCCGCCGCTTCAAGCCTCGCAGGAACATGCTCGCTCTCTCCGTGGTGCGGTCCAGGGTCACGGACATGTCTGGCGGTACTCCTCCAGCGGCACGAGAATCTCCCATTCTTCCCGGGTGAGCGGGGTGCCCGCGTTGGCGCAGGCCGCGGCCTCCAGGTCGGCGGGCGTGCGGACGTTCCACAGCCGCGCCGTCTTGTCCCCCGCGACCGTGGCGACGGTCGTCCCGTCCCTGCTGTAGTCGAGTGCGATCACGCCGCGGGTGTGACCGGTCATCGGGGTCCCGAGCCGCCGGTAGGTGTGCAGGTCCCACATCTGCATGTCGCCGTTCGTGAGACCGGTGGCGAGGACCTCGCCGTCCGGGCTGAACGACATCGTGTTGAAGCCGCTGTCGGTGGAGATCAGGGCGACGCCGACCGGGCGGCGGCGCGGCACGTCCCACAGCCGGATGCTGTTGTCGGCGGCCGTGTAGGCCAGCCGCCGGCCGTCGGGGCTGAACGCCACCGCGTTGACGAACCCGCCCTGGACCGCCCCGGCCGGGCCCGGGATCTCGCGGCGGGTGGCCACGTCGAAGATCCGTAGCCGGTTGTCGAAGCCCGCGGTCGCCACGGTCGAGCCGTCGGGGCTGATCGCCATCCCCGTGACGATGTCGGTGTGGCCGGGTACGGTGACGTGCCCGATCTCCCGGCGGCGCGCGACGTCCCAGAACACGACGGACTTGTCCCGCTCGGCGGCGATGAGCCTGCCGTCGGCGCTGATCCTGGCGCCGGACAGGGCCGGCTCGTGGGCGATCTCGCGGCGGCTCGCGACGTCCCAGAACCGCAGGCCGTCCGAGTGGTCCGTGAGGAGCGTGCGCCCGTCGGGGGCGAAGGTGACCCGGTACACCGCGCGGCGCGCGCCCTCGGGTTTGAGCGGGGGGCCGAGCGGGCGCTGGGTGGCCGCGTCCCAGAGCTGGACCGCGGGGTCCATGTCGTCGGGCATGCCGGTGGCCAGGATCCGTCCGTCAGAGCTCATCGCGACGGCCGCCAGTGCGGGCATGGGGGTCCCGAGCTGCTGGTGGGTCCGCGTGTCCGCCAGCCGCGTCACGCCGTCGGCGCTGGCGGCGGCGGCCAGGCTCCCGTCCGGGCTGAACGCCACGCTCTCGACGCCGCTGTAGTTGTCGGCGAGCACGAACATCTGCTGCCGGCTGGCCGTGTCCCACAGGACGGTGCGGCCGCTGTCCCCGCCGGTGAGGATCCGGGTGCCGTCCGGGCTGAAGGCGATCGCGTGGTAGCCGGCGCGGCGGTCCTTGAGCGCGCCGGTCTGCTTGCGCGTGGCCACGTCCCAGAGCCGGCCGGTGCGGTCCCAGCTGACGGTCGCGAGGGTGGTGCCGTCCGGGCTGATGGCGACGCCGGTGACGGGCTGGTCATGCCCGGTGAACGGGGCGCCGAGCCGGCGGGACGTGGCGGTGTCCCAGAGCCGCGCGGTCTTGTCGTCGCTCGCGGTGGCCAGGGTCTTGCCGTCCCGGCTGAACGCCACCCCGTTGATCTTGCTCGAGGCGCCTGTCCTGTGGTCGGGGCGGCCCATGGGAGCGCCGTGCGGGCGGTGCGTGGCCGCGTCCCACTGCTGGACGACACCTAGGTAGTCGCCGGTCACGAACGTCTTCCCGTCCGGGTTGTACGCTAACGCCGACACGATCTGCTTACCCTGCAGCGGCGTGCCCAGCTCGCGCCGCGTGGCCACGTCGTAGAACCTGACGGTGGTGAAACACGCCACGGCCAGCGTACGGCCGTCGGGGCTGAAGGCCAGGCGGACGCTCGAGCATTCGTATTTCTCGCGGGTGATCGGGGCGCCGAGCAGCCGCCGCGTCGCCGCGTCCCAGAGCCGGGCGGTGCCGTCGTCGCTTCCCGTCGCGATGATCGAGCCGTCGGGGCTGAACGCCACCGCCGTGAGCTTCCTCGTGTCCCCGCTGAAGGTCCCCCGGCCGGTGCGGGTCACCGCGGACAGCAGGCGGTTGTGCGCCTCGTCGGTGTGCGCGATCTGCCAGGCCGCCACGGCGAGCTTCGAGGCCAGCGCGGTGTCGCCGGTGACCTCGCTCTGCGCCGCGAGCTGACGGGAGGTCGCCACCCTGCGCTGGTCGACGGCCAGCCCGCGCTGCTCGCCGGCCTCGTTCGCCGCGTTGACGGCGGTGCCGGCCGCGATGATGGCGAGCACCGACAGCGCTGCCAAACCGGCCACGACGAGACGGCGGCGGCGGCCCGCGCGACGCGCCTCTCGCGTGGAGGCGGCGACGAAGCTCTCCGCCGTGGGGCCGGGCGGCGGGAAGCTGTCGGGGTCGCGGTCCCAGCGGGGCCGGCTGTCCTGTACGGCCAGCAGCCGGGGGCCCCGGTAGAGGAAGGCGGGATCGCGATGGTTCCCGGCCCATTGCGCGGCGGCGTCCAGGAGCCGGTCGTACACCTCCTGCGCGGCCAGGTCGGGTTCGAGCCACTGCCGCAGGGTCGGCCAGGCGGTCAGGAGCGCGTCGTGCGCGATCTCGGCGGTGTCCTCGTGCAGGGTGAGCAGCCGCCGGCCGGCGAACGCGGACAGCAGCGTCCCGGCCCGCTCCCGTCCCTCCGCCGACGAGGCGGACGCGGCGGCGCGCAGCTCGGCCAGCGTGGCCCTGCGCCGGGCCACCTGCCCGCCCGCCGTGATCACCGTCATGCGCCTGAAGAACCTGAGCGCGGCCTTGCGGTCCTCCGGCGGCAGTTGTTCGAGGACCTCGTCGGCCGTACGCCGCACGGAGTCGCGGACGCCGCCGGATTTCTCGTAACCCCGGACGGTCAGGGTGCCGTCCTCGCGTCTCTCCCAGGTGTTGCGCAGCGCCTGCGAGAGCAGGGGCAGGGCGCCGGCCTCGTAGCGGTCGCCCGCGGCCGGGCCGGCGCGCAATTCGTCCAGGATGACGTCGACCAGGCCAGGCTCGAGCTCCAGGCCCGCCGCCGCCGCCGGACCGGCGATGGCCAGCCGCAGGTCGGGCTCCGCCATCGGCTCGACGATGACCTGGCCGTCCTGGATGGCCTCGGCGAACTGCGGGTAGGCGGCACAGCGGTCCCAGTAGTCCGCGCGCACCCCGATGATCACTCCGGCGCCGTCCTGGCCCGCGGCCATCGCATGCAGGGCCCGGACGAACGCCTGGCGCTCCCGCTCGTCGGTCACCAGGGTGAACAGCTCCTCGAACTGGTCCACCACCAGGATCAGCCGGCCGGCCGGCGCGACGGCGACCCGCGGATCGTCCCGTAATCGCTCGTCCACCGTTTCCGCGCGCCCCCCGAACCCCCGCGACCACGCTTCGGCGAGCGCGTGGCCCGGGTTCGCGGTCGGCGTGATGAGCAGGCGCGGCCAGCGCTGTGCTCCGGCGACCGGCAGCATGCCGTCGGCGAGCGCCGGCAGCAGCCCCGCCCGCAGCAGCGACGACTTGCCCACGCCCGAGGCGCCCGAGACCAGCAGGATGGAGCCGTGCTCCGTCAGCCGCCGTCCGAGGCGGTCGAGGAGGCTTCTGGTCGCCCGCGTCCGCCCGAAGAACAGCTCGGCCTTCCCGCTCTCGAACGGCACCAGACCTTGGTAAGGGCACACCTCATGTGCATGGTCGCCGTCCTCCCGATCGCCCATGGCGCTCATTCTGGCCAATCGCCGCCGCTCCCATCAATCACGTTTGCACGTTAGGCCGGAAAGGTCCGGCCTGTCCGCGTGCCGTCCGATTCCGTGCAAAGTCGTCCGACCAGTGGCCTGAACAGCCGGGACCCGGTTTTCATGGTCGTACTGCCCGCACCGGGCAGGCCGACGAGGGGAAACGGGGGTGTCGGAGTCGTGGGGGATCCCGGTGCTGGGCCGTCTGTGGGAGTGCTGCTGCGCGGGTGGCGGGAGAGAGCACTGCTGACTCAGGAGCAACTCGCCGAACGGGCCGGCCTCAACGTCAGGACCGTGCGCCGGCTGGAGAACAGCGGTCTCTGGCAGCCCCGCACCACCTCGATTCTGCTGCTGGCGAAAGCGCTGGAGCTGAATCGCGCGGAGCGGGCCATGCTGAACTCCGCCGTGCGCGGCGGGCCCGCCGAACGCGACGATCCTGCGGTGGCCGGCCCGCCGCCGGTGACCGTTCCGCGGCAGCTGCCCGCCGACGTCGCCGCGCTGGCCGGGCGGGAGCGCGAGCTGGCGATCGTGGAGGGTCACCGGAGCGCGGGCACGGTGCCGGTCGTCTGCGTCAGCGGCATGGCGGGGGCGGGCAAGACGGCGCTGGCGGTGCACGCCGCCCACCGGCTCGCTCCGCTGTTCCCCGACGGGCAGCTCTACGTGGACCTGCACGGCCACGCGACGGCACCGGTCGAGCCGGGCGCGGCTCTCGCCCGCGTGCTCCGCACCCTGGGCGTCCCCGCCGAGCACATCCCCGGGTTCCTCGACGACCGCGCCGCGCTCTACCGCAGCGTGCTGGCCGGCCGCAAGGTCCTGATCGTCCTGGACGACGCCGCCGACGAATACCAGATCCAGCCGCTGCTGCCGGCCGGACGGGGCTGCCGGGTGATCGTCACCAGCCGCCGGCGCCTGACCTGCCCCGGCGACGCCCGGAACCTGCCGCTGGACGTCCTGCCCGTGGCGGAGGCGGTCGCCCTGTTCGCCCGCTCGGCCGGGCCTGAGCGGGTGGCGGGCGCGCCGGCGGGCGAGCTGGCCGAGGTCGTACGGCGCTGCGGGCTGCTCCCCCTCGCCATCCGCATCGCCGCCGCCCGGCTCCGGGCGCGTCCCGCCTGGGGTGTGCCGCAGCTGCTCGACCGGCTGGCCGGCGACCGGCTGGCCGAGCTGTCGGCCGGACGGCACAGCGTCGCCGCCGCCCTGGACCCGTCCTACGAACGGCTTCCCGCCGAGCAGCGGCGCGCGTACCGGCTGCTGGGCTCGTTCGCCGGCACGGACTTCGACCTGGCCACGGCCGCCGCCCTGCTGGGCACGACCGCCGGCCGGGCGAGCCGGCTCCTCGACCACCTCCTGGACGCCCACCTCGTGCAGGAGCCGGTCCTGGGCCGGTACCGGCTGCACGACCTGGTCCGCGACCATGCCGCGGCGTTGTTCCGGGCGGCGCAGTCCGGCGTCCCTCCGGGGCGGCCGTGGGTCCAGCGCGCCGTCCCGCTGACGACGGTGCCGTCGTGCCCGCCCGTGGAGCCGGGCACGACGGTCCTGGTCTAGCAACGGGTTTCACCCTTCAGCCGGGCGGGGCGGCCGGCTCGTGACGGCACGGCTACCCGGCTCGGCGTTTCCGTCGTGGCAGGATCGGGGCGTGCAGGAGCAGAGGTACACCGTCCAGAGCCGGTCAGGCGGCCGGGGACGCATGTTCGTCCCGGTGCCGTTCGATCCGGACGTGGTGTGGGCCCCCAAACCGGTGCATCACGTGACGGGCACGCTCAACGGGAGGGGCGTCCGCGCGGTGCTCATCGAGCACGAGGGCGAGCGCGGCTTCCTGCTCGGCCCCGCCTGGCTGCGGTGCGGGGTGGAGCCGGGGACACAGGTGAGCGTGGTGCTGAGGCCGGAGGGGCCGCAGCGGGCGGATCTGGCCGAGGACGTGGCGGCGGCGCTGGCGGCGAGCCCGGCGGCGGGCGCGTTCTTCGACTCGCTCGCCCAGTTCTACCGGCGGGGCTATCTGCGCTGGATCGACGGCACCAAACGCCGTCCCGAGGTGCGGGCGCAGCGGATCGCCGAAATGGTGCAGCTGCTGGAGTCGGGAGTGAAGCAGCGGCCGTGACGCAGCCGTCGTGAGCCAGCGGCCGTGAAGCAGCCGTCGTGAGGCGCGCCTGACCGCCGGCTACTTCGTGGGAGGGCCGGGCCGTCGGTCGTCGTACTCGCTTCGCAGCCGGGCGATCGCCGCCGTGAGCGCGCCGGGATCGCGGGGCTCGGCGGCCTCTTCCAGCAGTTGCCTGCGGCGCGCGTCGAGGATGACGTTGCCTCCTGGGTGGTGCTCCAGATCCTGGAGCTGCTTGACGGCCTGGCCCCCTGGCAGCCGGGCGAGGAAGTCGCGGGCCCTGTCGATCGAGGCGAAGATGCCGCTGACCGACGTGCTCTCCAGCACTTCGGCGAGGCGGGCGGCGTACAGCGGCGCGGCCTCGTGCGGGGTGGCCAGCAGCGTGGCCAGCATGGCCGCGCCCTCCTCACGTGCGTCCTTCAGCCACAGCCCCATGACCTCGTCGCCGGCGAGGAACGCGTGCCGTTCCACCGGCTGGCTCATGTAGCCGCCCAAGCCGGCGGACGGTTGCAGATATCCCCGCTTGTTCAGCGCGAACAGCGCGGCCTGCAGGTGGCGCTGGTCCTCGGAGGTCATCACCTGCTCGGGGGTGAGCTGGGCGGCCAGCCACATCTGGTAGTGGTGCGTGTTCTCGTGGATCACCGTGTTGAAGACCTCGTCGATGTCGTTCCACAGCGACGAGCGCGGGTTCAGCAGGATGGCCCCCGTCACGAAGTCGTAGTTCCCGCACGAGCCGGTCTGCTCGTCCGCCTTGGGGACGAGCACCAGCGCCGGGGGCGCGCCGGTCATCCCCAGCGCCGAGCCGTGGAGGGACAGGGCCCGGTTCAGCAGGTCGAGCCGCACGCCGTCGTCGATGCGGGCCCACTGGCGGACCTCGTGCCTGAGCCGGTCGCGCAGCAGCTCGCGAGCTTCGCGCCGCATTTCGGCGTCGGCCGCGGCGAAGCCCGGTTCGAGGTCGATGGCCGCGTAGAGCAGGGCGAGGTCCGCCTCGCCGGGGTCCCTGACCTGGCCGCCGACGAGGTCGCGGAGCAGGTCGCGCTTGGCCGTGAGCGGCAGGCGGGCCAGGTCGTCGGGCCCGTGCCTGCGTACGGTCTGGGCGGCGGCGTCGTGCCTGCCCTGCGCTTCCTGCAGGATCGCCTCCATCCGGTCCGAGAAGGAGCCGATGGTGGCGGGGGCGGCGGGGGCGGCGGGGACGGCGGGGGCGGCGATGGCGGCGGCCAGCGCGTCCAGGATGGCGCGCCTGTGCTGCGGCTGCAGCCGCAGCACGACGCCCGCCTCCCAGACCGGCCGCTGCAGCCGCTCCAGGATGAGCTCGGCCAGGGCCTGGTCCGCCGGGTCCTCGATCGGGTACTGCGCGTTCAGCTCCTCCGCGAGGATGCCCAGGTCGAAGCCGGGATCGCGCTCCAGCCCGGCGAGGATGTGCGCGGTCAGCCGGTGATCGTCCAGGAGCGGCGACGCCGGCAACGGCGCAGCGAACGGTGTGGTCGGAGAGAGCTCTGCGAGCGGCTCAGCGAGCGGCGTCATCCGAGGTGGCTCGGCGAGCGGCTCAGCAAGCGGCGTCGTCCGAGGCGGCTCGGCGAGCGGGGGCGTCTGCGGCGGCGCATCGAGCGGCCCAGCGAGCGGCCCAGAGAGCGGTGTCGTCGGAGGTGGCTCGGCGGGTGACACGGGGGTGGCCATCTGCCGCTTGTTCCGGATCTTTCCGTCTTGGGCGGGCGGCGGCGCGGGGGTGCCGCTCGGCGCGCCCGCGTTACGGGGGTTGTTCTTCATCACGGCGCTCCTCCTGAAGGCGGCGGACCGTGCCGCCGGAACCCGTTCCTGCCGCCGAAAGCACGCACCCGTCCTCGTCGAGGTGCTGGAATTCGGCCGAGGTCTCCACGAGGCGCCGGTACGCAGGGCATTGGGTGAAGTCGTCGGCCTGGCATTCCATGAGGTGCTCGATCAGCGCCTTGGAGGCCGCGATCTCCCGCAGCCGGCGCTCCAGCTCCGCGTGGTGCCGCTGGAGGAGAGCGTGGCGTTCGGCCTGGCCGGAAACGTTGATGATCTCCCGGATCTGCTCCAGGCTCATCCCCGCCGCCTTGGCCCGGATGATCGTCAGGACCCGGACGGCGTGGTCACGGGTGTAGCGGCGGCGACCGTTCACCCTGGTGGCGGGGGTCAGCAGGCCCATCGCCTCCCAGTGGCGCAGCACGTGCGACGCGAGCCCGAACTGCTCGGCGAGCTCCCCGATCCGCAGGGAATCGCTTGACTTCATGTTGACATTAACTTGCAGACTTGCCTCCACGTCAAGTGATGACCGTTTTTGGAGGCAGACATGTCCGACGTCATCGTGGTCGGCGGAGGCCCGGCCGGGCTCGCCGCCGCCCTCGCCCTGGGACGGGTGCACCGCACGGTGCTCCTGCTCGACGCCGGTCAGGGCCGCAACGCCACCGCCGGGCACGTGCACAACTTCCTGACCAGGGACGGCACTCCCCCAGCCGAGCTGCGCGAGCTCGCCCGCGCAGAGCTGTCCGGCTACCCGGCGGTGCGAATCAGATCCGGTACGGTCACCGGCGTCCGCGCACTGGGCAAGGGCCGCCTCCAGGCAGACGTCTCCGGCGGCGAGGACCGCTTCCAGACGGACCTCTCCGGCAACGATGGCCGTTCCCAGGCGGATCTCTCAAGCCGCGAGGACCGCTTCCAAGCGGACCTCCCCGGCGGCGGCACGGCGGAGGCCCGGCGCCTCCTGCTGGCCACCGGACTGGCCGACGAACTGCCCGGCCCGCGCGGGGCCGAGGCGCTGTGGGGCCGTTCCGCCTTCCACTGCCCCTACTGCCACGGCTACGAATGCACCGGCAAACGCGTCGCGGTGCTCGGCGCCCAGCCGGGCCGCGTCCGGCTGGCGCTGCAGCTGAGCCGCTTCGCCGCCGACGTCGCACTCTGCACCGGCGGCGAGCCCCTCGACGCCGCGTCGCGCGCCACGCTGGAGTCGAACGGCGTCACCGTGCGCTGCGAGCCCATCGCCCGCCTGGAGGGAACCGGCGACCGGCTGGACCAGATCGTGTTCGAGGGCGGGCCGCCGCTGGCCAGGGAGGCGGTGTTCGTCGTCAACATCACCCGGCAGCGCTCCGGCCTGGCCGCCGGCCTCGGCTGCGCGTCCTTCGCCGACGGGTGCGTGGAGGTGAACGAGTTCGGCCAGACCAGCGTGCCCGGCGTGTACGCGGCCGGTGACATGGCGCGGCGGGCCACCGTACCGGTGCCGCAGGCCGCGGTCATCACCGCGGCGGCGAGCGGCACGGTGGCCGCGGCGATCATCGACCAGGACCTCCTGAGCGCCGACTTCGGCCTGAGCAACCCGTTCGCGCAGCCCCCGCTCAAGCCGGCCCCGCACGAACCAGCCACGCACGAACCAGCCACGCACCAGCCGGCCGCGTCCGAGCCAGCCCCGTCCACTCAGGCTGGGGGCTGATCGGCGTGGCCGCGAATCTCGTAGCGCCCAGCCCCCCACGGCGGGCGAGCCATGTGCCGCTCGCCACGGCCGGTCTCCTGATCGGCATGCTGCTGTCGGTCCTCGACCAGACGGTGGTCGCCATCGCCCTGCCCGACATCGCCGCCGACCTGGGCGGCATGAGCGCGATCGGCTGGATCGTCACCTCCTACGTGCTGGCCTCGACCGCCACCGGCGCGCTCTACGGCCGCGTCAGCGACCGGTTCGGCCGGCGGGCCGTCTTCGTCACCGCCATCGCCGTCTTCCTCGCCGGCTCCGCCCTGTGCGGCCTGGCCCAGACGATGCCCCAGCTGATTACCGCCAGGACGGTGCAGGGCATCGGGGCCGGCGCGCTGTTCGTCCTGCCTGCGATCGCGCTGTCGGAGCTGTACCCGCAGCACCTGCGCAGCAGGGTCCAGGGTTTCACCGGCGGCGTGTTCGCGCTGGCCAGCGTGGGCGGTCCGCTCGCCGGCGGTGCGATCACCGACGCCTGGGGCTGGCGCTGGATCTTCTACATCAACCTGCCCCTCGGCCTGCTGAGCGTGGCGTGCACCGCGATCGCGCTGCGGCTGCCCAGGACCGGCGGCGCCGGCAAGGTCGATCTGCCCGGAGCCGTCCTGCTGGCGGGCGCGACGGCCGGGCTGCTGCTGGTGGCCGAGTGGGGCGGCGGCGCGTACCCGTGGACGTCCGGCCTGATCCTCTCGCTCATCGGGGCCGTGGCGGTGGTGTCGGCGCTGTTCGTGTGGCGGGAACGGCGCGCGGCGAACCCGCTGCTGCCGCTCCGGCTGTTCGCCGACCCCGTGCTGCGCGTCGTGCTGCCCGCCACCGCGCTGCTCGGCGCGTTGCTCGGCGGCTCGATCGTCTACCTGCCCACCTATCTGCAGGCCGCGTACGGGATGAGCGCCACCCAGGCGGGCCTGGCGCTCAATCCGTACGTCCTGACGTTCATGGCGGTCTCCTCGCTCGCCGGCGCCCGCATCGGCGCGAGCGGGCGGTTCAAGCCGTACCTGCTGGCGGGGTCGGTGATCGCGGTGGCCGGGTTCGCCCTGCTCGGCAGGATCACTCCGGACGCCGCCTATGCCCTGCTCGCCGTGGAGATCGGCGTGCTGGGGGTCGGCTTCGGGCTGCTGATGCAGAGTCTCGTGGTGGTCGCGCAGAACGCCGCCTCCCCCGCGGATCTCGCCGCGACGACCTCCGCCGTGGTGTCCGTCCGCGGTCTGGGCCTCTCGCTCGGCGTGGCGCTCTTCGGCACCCTCCTCACCCGCGAGCTCCAGGGTCATGCCCCGAGCCCGGAGGCGACCGCGGCGGCCATCCCCGGCGTCCTGTTCTGGGGCGTGCCGGCCGCCGTCGTCCTGGTGGCGCTGATGGCGCTGCTGCCCAGAACGGTCAACCGCGTCACGCCTTGAGAGCACCGCGTGCGACCGAGCCGGCGGATGCCCGGTGGCGCGCGATGTCCTCCTCCCACGACGCCAGAAAGGCCGCGTATCCGGCGGCGAACTCCCGCAGCGTCCGCTCCCCCTCCGGCGACAGCGCGGTCAGCTCGTACGTCACGTCCACGACGCTGCCGCCCCGCCCGTCCTCCGTCAGCTCGACGGTGACGGTGCCGGCCCGCGAGCCGGGCGTCACCCTGGCGTACGAGACCCGCCGCCCCTCCTCGCGCCCGGTCACCACCCACGTGGTCGTCTCGCCGTGCGCCTCGGTCTCGAACACCGTGCCGGGCGCGGAGTCGTCGCCGGCGGCCGCGGGGAAGCGCGGTCGCCACCCGGCCACCCACCGCTCCTCGCCACGCGGCGTGAACAGCACGAACGCCTCCCCGGGCGGCAGCGCGACCGCCAGCCGCCCGGTGAGCGTGTACGGGGCGCCGCTCATCTCTCCACCAGCCGGTGCGCGTCCGCCGACGTCAGGGTCAGGTCGTAGACGACCTTGAGCTGCTCGATCTTCGCCAGCGTCTCCGGGGTGAAGGGCGCCTTGCCGTCGAAGGCGTGCAGCGCGATGCCTTCGACGAGGTCGCCGAGCGACATGTCGAGATATTCGGCCAGCCCCTTGAGCACCTTGAGCACGTTCTTCTCAAGGCGCAGCCCGGTCTGGGCCCGCTCCACTGTTACCATGGTAACAAGATAACACGCCGATCAGCCAATCCGCTGGAGGCCGTGCACCGCGACCGCGACCTGATCGGCAGGGCGCCGGCCGAGACCCTGCGCTACACGCCCCCGGTCCACGTGATCATGCGTCAGACCTCCGCCGTGGCGGAGATCGCCGGCGGCCTGGTGCCCGCGGGCGCCACCGTGATCTGCCTGATCGGGGCCGCGACGAGCGCCACTACGCCGACCCCGGCTCCTTCGACATCTGCCCGTACGGTTCACCCCCCGCATCCCCTGACGGGCATGCGAGCCGTCAGCCGCCGTCGTGCTCCATGGTGATCAGGACGCAGCCCTGCTTGTGGCCGGAGTCGACGCGCCGGTGCGCCTCGGCGGCCGCGGCCAGCCCGTAGCGTCCGTCGATGGCCGGCCGCATCTGCCCCGCCTGGGTGATCTGAGCAAGGAAGCGCAGGTCGTCGGCCTTGTCGGCCGCGGGGCGCAGGCCGGTGAAGGCGATGACCGCCCGCTTGTCGCCGAACCTCCGTGTCCAGAACGACTGCAGGAGGATCCCCGGCGTGGGAGCGGTGGACAGGTAGACGCCGCCGCTGTTCAGTACGCGTCTGCTCTTCGAGAACGAGCTCTTGCCCGCGGCGTCGAACACGACGTCATAGGTGCGGCCGGCGCGGGTGAAGTCGTGCGTGGTGTAGTCGATGACGTCGTCGGCGCCCAGCGAGGTCACCAGCTCCAGCTTGGGGGTGCTGCACACGCCGGTGACCCGCGCCCCGAAGTGCTTGGCGAGCTGCACGGCCGCCGCGCCCACGCTGCCGGCGGCGCCGTTGATGAGGACCTCCTGGCCCTCGCGTAAGCGGGCGTTGTCCCGGAGGAAGGGCAGGGCCGTGAGCACGCCGTCGAGGACGGCGACGGACTGGTCGTAGCCGAGGCCGGCCGGCAGGACGGCCAGCGCCCCGTCCTGGGGCAGGCACACGTACTCGGCGTGGGCGCCCATGGACGGGCCGGTGTCGCCGAACACCTGGTCGCCCACGGTGAAGCGGGTCACCTCCTTGCCGGCCGCCACGACCTGCCCGGCGAACTCGCCGCCCAGCGTCCTGGCTTTGGGCTTGACGGGGCCGGTGAACATCCGCGAGTAGAACGGGTCGCCGGCACGGAAGGTGGCGTCGGTCGCGGTCACCACGGCGGCGTGCACGCGTACCAGCACGTCCTGGTCGCCGGGCTCGGGCGTCCGCACCTCTTCGACGGTCAGGACGTCGGGGGTGCCGTACTTGCGGTAGGTCACTGCTTTCATGGGGGTGTCCCTTTCTCGGTGCGGGCGGTCAGTCTCCGGCGTCGGGGTAGTGGAAAACCTCTTCGAGGGGTACGCCGAACACCCTCGCGATCTGGAACGCCACCTCCAGCGAGGGCGAGTAGCGCCCCTGCTCGATGGCGATGATGGTCTGCCGGGTCACCCCGACGCGGGCCGCCAGGTCGGCCTGGGTCATCTCGTCGCAGGTGAACCGCAGGCGGCGGATGGAATTGGTGATCTTGGTGGGCTTGGGCATGGTCAGAAGCCGCGCCGGTAAGCGACGATCTTGACGGTCGAGGTGACGAGCGCGTCCAGGACGAACGCCAGATACAGGGCGTTGGCGATCCAGAAGTGCGCGACTCCCGCCAGCGTCAGCAGGAAGGCCCCGCCCGCTCCTGCCGCCAGGACGAAATAGCCGGCCCGGGTGGCGTGCCGGAAGATGCCGGCGTCCCGCTCGTCGCCGCGCCGGGCGTCTTTGGGTGCGCCGATCAGCATGGTGACCAGCATGTTCGCCGCGATCCCCGTGCCGGCGGCGAGGAGCAGCGGGCGCGCGTAGGGGATCTGCGCGACGTCGGCGCCGGTCAGCCGGCCGAGCACGGCCACGGCGTAGATCACCGGCACCACGACCGCGACCACCGCGTAGACCCAGGCGCGTTTCTCTTCGTAGGACATCTCAGCTCCATGTAAAGAATCCTTAACATGCTCCAAGGTAAAGCGGAGCAGACACCATGTCAATAATCTTTTACTTCTGACCTGCTGGGGAGCGTCTTCAGCGGCGATGGGGTCACGAGAGCGGTGGCGGACAAGCGTCCGCGTAACGACCGTCCGCGGAAACCTCGCCGTCACACCACCGGCTTCCCCGATCCCGTCTTCGTGGCTGAGCAGGGCTCCACTATGCTCAGCGCGGCTGCCGCTGTGCGGACATCCGGCCACGACGGTCTAGAGTCAGACCGGCGGCATCCGAACGGAGGCGTTTCATGGCACGTGCTGACACCGGCCCCGACTTCATCGAGGCGCTGGCGCGCGGCCTCGATGTCATCCGGGTGTTCCAGCCGGGGCGGCCCGTCATGTCCCTGACCGAGGTGGCGACCGCCACCGGCCTGGCCCGGCCCACCGCCCGGCGCATCCTGCTCACCCTCCAGGAGCTCGGCTACGCCAGGAGCGAGCAGGGCGGCTACGCGCTCACGCCCCGCGTGCTGGAGCTGGGGGTGACCTACGTGCGGTCGATGGGGTTGTGGGAGGTGGCCAGGCCGCACATGGAGGTGCTGGTCGCGCAGACCCGCGAGTCGTCGTCCATCGCCCAGCTCGACGGGTCCGACATCGTGTACGTCGCCCGCGTGGCCGTCCCGAAGATCGTCACCCTGTCGGTGCAGATCGGCACGCGCTTCCCGGCCCTGCAGACCTCCCTCGGCAAGGTGCTGCTGGCCGCGCTGCCGCCCGGGGAGGTGGACCGGGTGCTGTCCGAGCCCAGCCGCTCGGGGGTCGAGCCCCGCTGGCGGCCCGGCGCGGCCGAGCGGGAGTCGGCGCTGCGCGAGGTCCGGGCCAAGGGGTGGGCGCTGACGGACGAGGAGCTGGCCCTGGGCATCCGCAGCGTGGCGGCGCCGCTGCGCGACGGGCTCGGCAACGTGATCGCCGCGATCAACGTGAACGCGCACGCGGCGGAGACCTCCGTGGAGTGCCTGGCCGAGCAGCACCTGCCGCTGCTGCTGAAGACGGCAAGCGCCATCAGCGCCGACTGGGCGATGTACGAGCGGGTCCCGCAGACGACGATCACCTCGTGACACCCGCGCACGAGGCGGCCCGCCCTCACCGGAAGCTCCTCGCCCGGTTCAGGCCGACGGTTGCGGGGTCACGACGAGGCGGCCGGACGCTTGGCCCGCCGACTGGCGCTCCCAGGCTGACGCGATGTCCGCCAGCGGGACGGCCTCGTGCGCCACGTGCAGGCGTCCCTGCGCGACCAGCTCGGCGATCTCGCCGATGGCGGCGGCTCGCTGCTCAGGGCTGAGCTCGTTGTTGGTGTAGCCGAGCACCCGCAGCGACCGGCTGCGCAGGGTGGCGGAGTCGAGCGGGGAGGCCTCCCCCGCCGAGCCCCCCAGGTTGACCAGCCGGCCCGACGGCCGGAGCATGCGAGCTGCCGCCGCGGCGGGTACACCGAACAGCGGGTCCAGCACCAGGTCCACCGGCCCATCGCAGACGGCGGCCAGCCGCGCCACCAGCACGTCCACGCGATCCGCATCGCCAGCGCCGCCAGCGCCGCCAGCGCCGCCGCGACCACCCGCGCTGCCCGCGCCACCCGCGCTGCCCGCGCCACCCGCGCTGCCCGCGCCACCCGCGCTGCGCGCGTCACCCGCGTTGCCGCTGCCGGCCGCGTCCTCCGGGTTGCTCATGTCGAGCGAGACAACGGCGTCCGCGCCTGCTTGTTTCGCCCGGATGCGGCCGGCGGCCGAGCGGGCCGCTGCGACGACGCGGCGGGCGCCCGCGATCCTGGCCAGTTGGACGGCCGCCTGACCGACCACTCCGCCCGCGCCCAGCACGAGCACCTGCTCCCCCGCCGCGAGCTCACCGCGCCAGGTCAGCGCCAGGTACGCGGCCACGGCCGACAACCCCAGCGCCGCCATGGCGACCGGATCGACGCCGGCCGGCAGCTCGACCAGGTCCCCGGCCCGTACCAGGGCGACCTCGGCCATGCTGCCGTCCCCCGGCGCCATCCCGGCCGAGGTCGGGAACCAGACGAGCCGCCCGCCCGCCGTGCCCACGCCCTGCACGCCGGGCACGTAGGGCAGGGCGGGGGTGCCGAAGTAGGACGTACCGCTCGCGCAGAGCAGGTCCAGCGGGGTGATCGGCGCGGCCAGGACCCGCACCGGCACCCACCCCGGGCCCGGCACGGGCTCGGGGTGGTCGGCGAGGACGGGCGGCCGCCCGCAGCCCTCGATCAGCGCGGCGCGCATCACGTGGCGATGTCCGGATAAGGGAGGCTGTGGTGGGCGAGCCGCTGGGCGTATTCGAGCTGGAACCCCAGCGGCTCAGCATGGTCGCGCTCGAACATCGCGATGAACAGCGTCAGCGTCAGGAACGGATGCGCCCCCAGCTCGAACAGCGCCGGGTAGTCGTGCGCGGCCAGCGCCTCGCGCTCGGTGTCGTCGAAGCGCAGCCACGTGGACGACTCGACGGAGTGGCTGCCGAGTATGCGGTTGGCGTACTCGGACTCCCACCACTCCACCGTGGCCCGCGGCTCCTCCCGGTAGCGTTCGACCAGCTCGGGGTCCCGATCGACGGTGAACAGGAACTTGTTCAGCAGATACTTGCTCACGCGCGGCCGCCTCCGTCCGGGTACCAGGTGAAGTACGCCTCCATGGTGTGGAACAGGTCGAACGTGTCCACGTAGTCGGCCTTGCGGCCCTCCCCCGCGACCCCCATCATCAGCATGAAGTCCATGAACCCGTGAGTGGCGTTGCCCGGGCTCCACAGGCTGTCCAGGGTGACCTCCGACAGGCAGCCGTCGAGGTCCCCGGTGGAGATCCATTCGACGGCCTTGCGGTCGAACTCGGGATCGGGCCCGTGCGGCCCGAACTGGCGCGGCCCGCCCAGCTCCAGCGACAGGTGCCCGGTGCCGATGACCGCCACCCGCTGGTCGCCCGGCCAGGACTCCACGAGCGCGCGGATGGCCTCCCCGAGCTGGACGAACCGCTTGGGGCGCGGCAGCGGCGGGGCGAAGATGTTGGTGTAGACGGGGACGATCGGCAGGTCGTTCTGCGGGCGCAGGGTGAGGATCGGGCACGTGATCGAGTGGTCGATCCGCAGCTCGTTGGAGAAGGCCAGGTCGAATCCCAGGTCCAGGCCGCCGCGCAGGAGGTGGGCGGACAGGTCCTCATCGCCCTTCAGCAGCATGCGGGGCAGGCCGAACTCGCGTTCCTCGTTGTAGAAGTTCGCGTCGTAGAAGGGCGCCTTGCCGACCAGGAACTGCGGCATGTTGTCCAGCCAGAGCTGGTGGAAGTGGTCGGAGCCGACCATGACCAGCACGTCGGGCCTGGCCCTGGTGAGGGTCTCGCGGAACGCCTCGACCTTGCGCACCCATTCGTCGGCGAACGGTGGCCGGTCCTCTCCGGTGGCGGTGGAGGCGCGGTAGTAGAAGGGATGGTGGGTGGACGCGATGACCGCGACGAGTTCAGCCATGCAGGCCTCCGCTGGCGGGCTCTGGGGGGATGGACCGGTTGTTGAGGTCGACGGAGAGGAAGATGTCGTTGGCCACGGGGCTGCGCAGCTCCTCGGCGAGCTGCCCGATGAGCCCGGCGGTCCTGGCCAGCAGCGCGAAGGCGCGCAGCAGCTCCAGTGGGAGGCCGAGGTCGGCCAGCGCGGCGCCGCACACCCCGGCGCCGTTGAGCGGCAGGGTCCGGCCCAGCACCTGCGGGTGGACGCGGCCGATGGCGGCGAACAGCGACAGGTGCGGCCCGTACAGCCCTTCCTCCTCCGCGATCCGGAACATGCGCGGCGTGCGCGGGTCGCCGTCCTTGTGCACGTGGTGCCCGAGGCCGGGGATGAGCTTGCGCTCCTCGCGCCGGGCGCGGACGGTCTCCAGGGCGAGGGCGTCCCAGCCGGCGTCGTCGGCGGGGAGCGGCTCGCCGTGCGCACGCAGCACGTCGTCGAGGAAACGGCCGCAGTCCTCGGTGACGCCGAGGAACCGCGACCCGCCGCCGAGCAGTCCTGCCGCCAGCGCGCCCTGTACGGAGTCCGGCGCCGACAGGTACGTCAGCCGCGTCACGATCGCGGTGGGCGTGAACCCGTGGTCGGCGAGCGCGGCCAGCACCGCCTCGAACACGCGGATCTCGCCCGGGGCCGGGCGGCGCTGCGTGGCCAGCCAGAACGCCAGCTCACCGAAGCCCACCTGGCCCATCACGTCCTCGGCCAGGTCGTGACCGAGCAGAGTGATCGTCTTCAGCGACGACGCCCCGAGCGCCGTGGGGTATTCCCGCTCCGTCACGCCCGCTCTCCCTCGCCCGTGCCGGCCAGCCATTTGCGCAGCTCCGCGCCGTGCTCGTCCAGCTCAGGCGGCGGCAGCGGATAGCTGACCGGCGTCTCCGAGAACCGGATCGGGTGCCGCGCGCCGGGCACCGCCCGCTCCCCCTCCCCCACCTCCACGACCGGGTCCAGCCCGAACCGCTCGGCCATCGCGAACCCGCCGTCGATCGTGTTGATCGGCCCGCTCGGCACCCCGGCCTCGACCAGCAGCTCGAACCACTCGACCGCGCCCCGCCGGGCCAGCCGCTCGACCAGGATCGGCCGCAGCTCGCCGCGGCGCGCGGTGCGGTCGGCGTTGCGGGCGAAGCGCGGGTCGTCGGCGATCTCGGGGATGCCGAGCACCTCGCACAGCTTGCGGAACTGGCCGTCGTTCGCGGCGGTGACGATGAGGTCGTTGTCGGCCGTCGGCAGCGGCTCGTACGGGAACACGCTGGGATGCGCGTTGCCCATCCGGTACGGCACGACGCCGCCGGCCACGTACGCGGAGCTGTGGTTGACCAGCCCCGTCAGCGCCGACGAGAGGAGGTTGACCTCGACGTGCTGCCCCTGCCCGGTGGCCTCGCGGTGGCGCAGCGCGGCGAGGATGCCGATGACGGCGTGGTTGCCGGCCATCACGTCGAACACCGAGATCCCGGCCCGGTACGGCGGCCCGTCCGGGTCCCCCGTCAGGCTCATCAGCCCCGACATGGCCTGCACCATCAGGTCGTAGCCGGGCACCCGCGCCCCCGCCCCCGATCCGAAGCCGCTGATGGAGGCGTACACGATGCCGGGGTTGGCGGCGAGGACGGCGGCATAGCCGAGACCGTACTTGTCCAGCCCGCCCGGGCGGAAGTTCTCGATCAGCACGTCCGCGCGGCGGGCCAGCTCCCTGGCGGCCGTCGCGTCGGTCTCGTCCCGCAGGTCCAGCGCGATCGACCGCTTGCCGCGGTTGACCCCGAGATAGTACGTCGACACCTCGCCCCGCACCGGCGGCATCCAGCCGCGGGTGTCGTCCCCGGCGGGCCCCTCGACCTTGACGACGTCGGCGCCCAGGTCGGCCAGCAGCATCGTGGCGTACGGCCCGGCCAGGACCCTGGAGAAGTCGGCCACCAGCACGCCGGACAGCGGCCCGCTCCTCGCGGGCCCGTCCGATGCGGCGTCCGATGCGGCGTCTGTCATCCGGCTCCCTCTCTCCGCGCATTCATCAGACGGACATCTGTCCGTAATCGCGATTCTGGCACATCCTCCTCCGCCCAGGCCAGGGAGAGCCGGAGCGAGCCGGTGCGCTTGACAGCTCCCCGGGCGATCGTAGAGTTACGGCGAACGGAATGACCGTGTAGCGGACAACCGTTCGGAATGTGTCGCCCTGCGCCGTGAGGAGTCCCGACGATGAACGAGCGTACCGAGTTCGAGACCGGACGCCCCGTGGTGCTGCGTGGCGGCACCGTGTTACCTATGGACGGCAGACGGGTGCTGCCGCGTACCGACGTCCTCGTCAGCGGGGACCGGATCGCCGCCGTCGGCCCCGACCTGGACGCGCCCGAGGGCGCCGCCGAGATCGACGCGTCCGGCGGCATCGTCATGCCCGGGATGATCGACACGCACCGGCACATGTGGCAGACCGCGATGCGCGGCTACGGCGCCGACTGGACGCTCACCCAGTACTTCGTCTGGTTCTACCTGGAGTACGGCAAGCTGTTCCGGCCCGAGGACGTGCACGCGGGCAACACCCTGGCCGCGATCGAGTCCCTGGACGCCGGCGTCACGACCGTCGTGGACTGGTCACACGGCCTGCGGACCGTGGAGCACGCGGACGCTGCCGCCGACGCGCTGCAGGGGGTGCCGGGACGGTACGTGCTCGCGTACGGCAACATCCAGCAGCCGCCCGCCGAGTGGACCACCGCGCCGGAGTTCCGCGACTTCGTCAGCCGCCGGATCACCGGCGACGACCTGCTCGGCTTCCAGCTCGCCTTCGACGTGCTCGGCGACCCGTCCTTCCCGGAGCGGCCCGCCTTCGAGGTCGCCCGCGACCTCGGCGTGACGGTCACCACCCACGCCGGCGTGTGGGGCGCCACCGGCGACGACGGCATCCGGCTGATGTACGAGAACGGCTTCATGACCCCCGGCACCATCTACGTGCACGCCGCCTCGCTGTCGGCCGACTCCTACCACCGGATCGCGGCCACCGGCGGCTCCATCTCGGTCTCGACGGAGAGCGAGCAGAGCGCGGGCCAGGGCTACCCGCCCACGTGGGCCATCCGCTCCCACGGCATCCCGGTCTCGCTGTCCATGGACACCAGCGTCTGGTGGAGCGGCGACCTGTTCTCCGCCATGCGCGCCACCCTGGGCGCCGACCGCTCGCGCGAGCACCTGGAGGCGCACGCCAAGGGCGACACCGTCACCCACTGCGCGCTGCGCGCCGACCAGGTCGTGGACTGGGCCACCAGGGGCGGCGCGCGGGCGATCGGGCGCGACGACCTCGGCACGATCGAGCCGGGCAAGAAGGCGGACCTCGTGCTGATCAAGAACGACGCGTCGCCCGTGTCGTTCCCGCTGCTCAACCCGTTCGGCCACGTCGCGTTCCAGGCGCAGCGCGGTGACGTGCACACCGTCCTGGTCGACGGGCGGGTGGTCAAGCACGAGCACCGGCTGGTCGGCGTCGACCTCGCCGCCGCCCGCGCCCAGGTCGACCGCACCATCGAGTATCTGCGCGGCGAGATGGGCGAGGAGGCCTGGGAGAAGGGCATGAACCCCGACGTCCCCACGTCGAAGGTGCTCGACAACCCCTACACCTACACCGACTACCGCAGCGACTCCACCCACCGCCTCTGACCGGTCAGCCGGCTTCGAGCAGGATCTTCAGCAGGTCGTCGGGCGCGTCCCGCATGAGGTTGTGGCCGCTGTCCAGCGCGTGCGTCGTCCATCCGGAGTCCTCGCTCAGCCGCTGGTAGACGGGGGTGAACGGCGACTCGCCGGCCCAGGCGGCCGCGTACACGTAGACCTGGCGCGGGCCGCGCGCGCGGCCCGCCGGGCGGCTGAGCGGCTGGAGCAGCGAGGCCAGCGGGTGCGGGGTGGCACGGGCGTCGAAGAACGGCAGCGTCCGGACCGCGTAGCCGTTCTCCACCACGTCCGTGTACCACTGCCGCTCCCGCTCCGAGACCAGGCTCCAGCAGGAGTCGCCGTCCTCCGGCACCACGGCGTCCAGGTACACCAGGGCGCGCACCCGGCCGGGCAGGCGGTCGGCGACCCCGGTGATCACCATTCCGCCGTAGCTGTGGCCGACCAGCACCGCGTCCTGGATGTTCTCGGCCGCCAGCAGCGCGGTCACGTCCTGGAGGTGCGTGTCGAGGTTCACCGTGCCGTGCAGCAGGTGGCTGCGCTCGCTGAGGCCGGTCAGCGTCAGCGGGTACGCGCGGTGCCCGTGGCCGCGCAACCGCTCGGTGAGCTCCTCGAAACACCATCCGCCGTGGCACATGCCGGGAATCAGGACGAATGTCGCCATGACCGCACTCCTTAGATCGAACCGATCGGTACGATCTGGATGCTAGCAGCGATCGAACCGGCCGGTACCATCTCAGGTATGCCGGTTCCCAAGGGCTCGACGATCGACCCGGAGCGCACCCGCGCCACCATCCTCGAGGCGGCCTCCGCCGTGCTGTACGAGCGCGGCCTCGACGGCGTCGGCGTGGCCGAGCTGTGCGCCCGCGTCGGCGTGTCCAAGGAAACGCTCTACCGGCACTTCGGCACCAAGGACGGCCTGGTGGCGGCCATGCTCGAAGAGCGCAGCGAGCGGATCACGCACTGGCTGGCCCGGCAGGTCGCGGAGGCCGGCGACGACCCGCGCGACCAGCTCACCGCGGTGTTCGGCGCCCTCCAGCAGTGGTACGACGACCCGGTCTTCCGCGGCTGCGCGATGCTGAACGCGGCGGCCCAGCACCACGTCCAGGCCGTCCGCGACATCACCGCGCGCCACCTCGGCCGCTATCTCGATCTTCTGACCGGCATCGCCGGGCGCGCGGGAGCCGCCGATCCGCGCCTCCTGGGGCGGCAGCTGCTCATGCTGGTCGAGGGCGCCACGGTCGTCGCCGCGCATCACGAGGCGACCGGCACGGGCGAGGACGGTCGCCTGGCCGCGCTCACCCTGCTGGCCGCCGCCGGGGGTCCTCGGGGCTAGAAACCGTCGCGGCGGGCGGTGGGGCAGGTGCCGCCGTCGTCGCCTGGGGCCGCTTCGGCCCCTACGCCTTCTGAACAACGCCTTCTGAACGACGGCGACGGCGACGACGGCGGCTGGGCTCAGGCTCGGCGCAGCCGGGACTCGATGGCCTCGATGATCCGCGGGCGCAGCTCGGCGGCGCGGATCACGGCGTCGACGGAGCCGGCCTCGACCGCGCGCCGGATGTCGTGCACGCGGTCGAACTCCGCGGCCACCTCCCCGAGCTTCTCCGCGCGTACCGACGAACGCAGCTCGTCGAGCTCCGCGGTCAGCGTGGCGCGGTCGGTGCCGGAGGCGGCCGCGGCGCGGGCCTCCAGGTCCCGCACGCGGGGGTCGGCCGCCGTGCGGGCGTTGACGTCGCCGGCGAACACGACCGCGGCGGCGGGGGCGCCGCCGAGCACGGAGGCGAACGAGCCTTCGAGCGCGAGCACGGTGATGTTCGGGTTCAGGGCCTTCGAGAACACCACGAAGGCGCCGCCGTGGTATCGGGAGATCACGCAGAACACGATGGGCCCGCGGAAGTTAACGATCGCCCGGCCGATCTCGGCACCGTATTCGAGCTGCAGCTTCCGCATCGACTCAGGCGAGCCGTCGAAGCCCGACAGGTTCGCCAGCACCACCAGCGGCCGGTTGCCGCTGGCCGCGTTGATCGCCCGCGCGGCCTTCTTCGACGACCGCGGGAACAACGTGCCCGCGGTATAGGTGTCGGGGCCGTCGGTGGGCGGGAAGCCGCGCCGCGGCACCGACCGTGACTCGATGCCGAGCAGGCACACCGGGATGCCGCCGAGATGCACGTCCTGGACCGCCGCGGTCTCCGCGTCGGCCATGCCCGCCCAGCGTTCGAGCACGGGGTGGTCCTGGTCGGACAGTGCCCGCATCACGGTGCGGATGTCGAACGGCTTCTTGCGGTCCGGGTTGGCCTGGGCGGAGAAGATCTCGCCGACGGTGGTGAAGTCGCTGCCCGTCACGGTGTGCGGGAAGCCGGAGATGTCCCGGTCGATGGGGTCGGTCGTCCGCGCCCGCCGCGGGCCCTCCTCGCCCGGCGCGACGTAGGTGTGGTCGTAGTGCGACATCAGCACGCCGCGGGCGGCGGTCAGGTCCGGCGCCCAGTATTGGGCCTGCCCGTTCGGGCCCATCACCCGGTCGTAGCCGCCGATGCCGAAGTTGTCCTCGGCCGACACGCCGCCGGAGAAGTCGAGCGCGTGCTTGCCCGTGAGCACCATCGCCGAGTCCGGCGTCATGACCAGGATGCCCTTGGTGTGCATGAGCATGGTCGCCTCGGCGTTCCAGTACGGCTGCGCTCCGACGTTGATGCCCGCGACCACGATGTTGATCTCGCCGCCGTCCTGGGTGAACTCGACGATCCGCTTGAGCGCCGCGGCCACCCAGTCCATGTTCTCGGTGCCCGACTCCATGGAGATCCGGGCGCCGGAGGACAGCGCGTACCACTCCAGCGGCACCCGCATCCGCTCGGCCAGGTCCAGGGCGGCGATCACGCGCCGGCACTCCGGCTCCGACAGCGCGCCGAGCGACTTGGTCGGGTCGCCGAGCAGCACGACCCGGGTGACGCCCTCCGGGTAGCGCGCGGTCGGCGTGCTCACCACGCCCGCGACGATCGCCGCGGTGTTGCGCCCCTTCGGCCGCAAAACCGGCACCAGCGCGTGGTTCTCGTCGAGGTCGTGCTCGGCGAAGTCGCCCAGCAGGCCGGTCAGCTCGTACGGGTAGACCGTGTTGCGGCTGCTCGCGCGCAGCACCTTCTGGCGGTAGCCGTCGAGCGGCTCGACCGGCTCGGACGACGGCTCGCCGACGGTCAGCTCGGCCCCGCCGGTGGCGTCGAAGGAGATGCGTACGGCGATCTTCGTCAGCTCGCCGGTCACCCTGTCGCGCTGCCGCGCGATGAACAGGATCTCCTCCAGCCCGGCGCCCGCGGTCGTCGGCCGCACGCGCCCGGCGATCATCTCCATCTCCGCGCGGGTGATGTCGCTCGGCGGCCAGACGTAGACCACGATCCGGTTGGTGTTGAAGCGCTTGTTCGACGGCCGCCGCGACTGCGCGCGGCGGATGGAGTCGAGGCAGGTGGCGATGGTGTCCTCGGTCGTCGGCAGCGCGACCAGCCTGCCGTCGTGCTCGCGCAGCTCGGTCAGGTCACGCACCTGGGCGAACGCGACGAGGCGGTCGTCGGACGGGTTTTCCTTCGCCACGCACTGGAAGAGGTAGATCTCCTCGTCCGACGACGGCAGCCGGGTGAGGTCGAACTTGCTCAGCCGCTCCAGCTGCATCCGCTCCGCGATGTACGGGTGCAGGCCGCGGATCAGCCGGTCCTCGGCCATCCCGTCATCCGAGGGACGGAAGGTGAAGTGGTGATGCATCACCGCGCCGCCGCTGCCCGCGACGGTGGCGGTGAGCCTGCGGACCTGGCCGGGCAGCGGGTGGGCGCTGACGATCTCGTGCAGCGCGGCCGCCATGGCGTCGGAGTCGTCCGGCTGCCGCTCCCAGGCGAGATAGATGTCGGCGACGATGTCCTCCTCGCCGCTCGCCAGCTCGGCGAGCCCGCGCAGCGCGCCGCCCAGCGCGGCGAAGCTCACGGCCGCGGAGACCACGCACGATCCCGCGCGCTCGGCGACCACGAACGTGCAGCCGGCGGCCTCGCTGGTGCGGACGGCGGTCAGGCCCTTGTTGCCGTAGTAGCGCCGGGTCAGCACTTCCAGCATGACCGCGTTGTCGAGGTCGTCGCGGGTGAGCCGCTGGCCGAGCAGGCGTACCAGCGGTTCGGTGGTGCGTACCATCTCGGCGATGAGCTCGGTGCGGTCGGGCGCGTCCGGGTTCGCGTCCAGGTGGCGCAGGTGCTTGCGGACGTCGGCGTAGACGCGGGCGCGGTTGCGGCGCAGCAGCGGCTGGCCGAACCAGGCGAACACCACGCCGCGCGCCAGGTCGGCGACCACGGGGAAGCGGACCTGCGTCGCGGCCACCAGCCGCTCCAGCGCGAGGCCGGCGGGCTCGCGCAGCGTCTCGTCCGGCGGCGGCTCCCGCAGCCACGCGCGCAGCAACGCGGTGACGACCTTGACGTCGGCGGACGCGCGCTGCTGGGCGAGGAAGATCCGGAACACCGCGGCTTCGAGCTCGGGTGCGGGCTCCAGCCCGGTGACGCCGTAGTGGCCGAGCGCCTTGGCCAGCTTGGCCTGGAACGCCTCGGGCAGCCCGGCCCGCTCGACGTCGAGGCTCTGCAGGTAGGTGTGGAAGTATTCGCGGGCGCTGTGCAGGTGGCCGGCGACACCGCCGTCCTCACCCGCCGGCCGGTTGCGGCTCAGGTCGGCGAGGTCGGCGAACACCTCGGCGAGCTGGATCTCCTCGGCCAGCGGCGAGTGGCCGGCCTCGATGGACGCCCGGCGCGCGGCGAGGTAGTCGCCGAGCACCCGGCGTTCGTCGTGCGGGTCGACGTCGAAGCCCAGCAGCAGGCCGCGCAGGTCCTCCTGACCGCGCGCGGTGCGCGCCCGCACGGGAAGCTCGGCGGGCGCGGCGGGCAGGTCCAGCTCGACGGACTCCGTGACCGCGGCGGCCGCGGCTTCGGGGTCGTCGGCGAGCGGCTCCAGGCGCAGCAGCGGCGCGCCGGTCTCCACCTGGCTGCCGACGGAGACGACGCATTCCTTCAGCCGCGCCTTGAACGGCGCCCGCAGCACCGTCTCCATCTTCATGCTCTCCAGCACCAGCACCGGCGCGCCCGCCTCGACCTGGCTGCCGACCTTCACCGGCGTGGCGACGACCAGCGCGGGCGCGGGCGAGCGGATGACGCCGCCCTCGTCGCGGCTGACCCGGTGCGCCACGCCGTCCACCTCGATCAGATGGATCGGCCCGTGCGTGCCGATGAGCAGGCGGTAGCGGGCGCCGTTGACGATGATCTGCCCGGTGTGCCGGTCGAAGCGGTCGAGCTCGACGTCGGCGGTGCGGACGTCGCCGCCCGCCTCGACGCCGACCCGGAACCGGTGCGCGCCGATCCGCGCGACGCGCACGCGGTAGCCGGCGCCGCGCAGCTTGAGGTCCAGCGGCCGGCCGCTCTCGTGCTGCACCTGCGGGCGTCCGCCGAACGCGGTCGACAGCAGCCGCTGCCGCTCGGCGCGCTCCTCCTCCTCGTACGCCTCGATGGCGGCGGCCGCCAGCGCGACGGCGGAGTGACGGTGCGAGACGAGCCGGCCCTCACCGCGGACGCGGTCGATCCAGCCGGTGTCGGCGCTGGCGTCGATCACCTCGGGCTGGTCGAGCAGGTCGAGCACGAAGCTCTTGTTCGTCGCGCCGCCCTCGATGATGACCTTGGTCTGCGCCATCGCCCTGCGCAGCCTGCCGAGCGCCTCGTCGCGGTCGCGGCCATGCGCGATGATCTTCGCGATCATCGAGTCGAAGTCGGCGGGGATGGTGTCGCCCTCGCTGACGCCGGTGTCCACGCGGATGCCGGGCCCGGCGGGCAGGTCGAGCCGGACGATGCGGCCAGGGGAGGGCGCGAAGTCGCGGTCGGGGTCTTCGGCGTTGAGCCGGGCCTCGACGGCGTGCCCGCGCTCCACCGGCGGCGCGCCTTCGAGCCGGCCGCCCGAGGCCACCTCAAGCTGCGCCTTGACCAGGTCGAACCCGGTGGTGGACTCGGTGATCGGGTGCTCGACCTGCAGGCGGGTGTTGACCTCCAGGAAGGCGAACGTCCTGGTGCCGGGGTGGTAGAGGAACTCGACGGTCGCCGCGCCGCGGTAGCCGACCGCGAGGGCCAGCCGCTCCGCCGACGCCTTGAGCTCGGCCGCCTGCTCGGGGCTGAGCACCGGCGACGCCGACTCCTCGATGACCTTCTGGTTGCGCCGCTGCACCGAGCAGTCGCGGACGCCGAGCGCCCACGCGGTGCCCTGGCCGTCGGCGATCACCTGGACCTCGACGTGCCGGGCCCCGGTGACCAGGCGCTCCAGGAACACGACGCCGCTGCCGAACGCCCGCGCGGCCTCCTGGCTGGTGCGCTCGTAGGCGTCCGCGAGCTCGGCGTCGTTCGTGATCACGCGGATGCCGCGCCCGCCGCCGCCCGCGGTGGCCTTCAGCATCAGCGGGTAGCCGATCCCGGCCGCCGCCGCCAGCGCGGCGTCCAGGGTCTCGACCGCGCCACGGCTCCACGGCGCGACCGGCACGCCGACCTCCTCGGCGATCAGCTTCGCGCCGATCTTGTCGCCGAGCTTGCGCATGGCCTCCGGGCTCGGCCCGACGAAGGTGACGCCGATCTGCTCGCACAGCTCCGCGAACGCCGGGTCCTCCGCGACGAAGCCCCAGCCGACCCACGCGGCGTCGGCGCCGGTCTCCACCAGCGCGCGCTCCAGCGCCTTCAGGTCGAGGTACGGGCGCGCGGACGCGGGCCCCAGGTCGTAGGCGATGTCGGCCTCGCGCACGAACGTGGCCGTGCGATCGACGTCGGTGTGCAGCGCGACGGTCTCGATCCTGGTCCCGGTCTCGGCGGCGATGTCCCGTACGGCGTGGATGAGCCGCATGGCGGCCTCACCACGGTTGACGATGGCGACACGACTGAACACGCGACCGAGCCCTCCTGTAGACAACGATGTGCGCGCCGCGACACGGCGGGCCCGCACTTTGTACCTTTCCGTCTACCGGTTGGCAGCGCCATGTCGCAGACAGCGCAGGCTACCCGGCCCCAATTGTGGAAACCGACCAAAAGCCGTCTGCCGCCCGTGGCTTACCAGGGCCTGCCCGCGTCGCCCCGCCGCGGCACCCGTCGATGTTACTAGCCCGCGTGACCAGGCCCGTTCCGGCGACACGACCGCCGCCCCCGGCCTTCCCCCGGTGACCTGAGCCGCGGCGCCGCCCGCCGGGTGCGTGGCCTACCCGCGCAGCCTTTCCAGGCGGCGGGTGCGTGGCCTAGCCGCGCAGCCTTTCCAGGCGGCGGGTGCGTGGCCTAGTCGCGCAGCCTTTCCAGGCGGAGTGCGCCGTGGAGCAACGGGCGGGCCGCCAGGGCCACGAGCACCGCGGCGAGAACCCCGATGCCCGCCATGGCCACGGCCCTGGCGGCCGCCCAGCCCAGCCGCTGGACCTGGTACACGTCCGTCAAGGTGACGATCACCACGGCCGTGCCCAGGACGGCGGCCAGGGCGCAGACCGGCAGGGCGGCGATGACCGCTTGCCGGACGAGCACCCGGCCCAGTGCCCGCTCCGGCACCCCGGTGGCGGCCAGCGCGGCGAACGAGCGCCGATGGTCGATCAGCTCCTCCGCCTGGTGGACCACCAGGGCTACGGCCGAGGTGGCCAGGGCGACCAGGAGCGCGAGATCCACGAGCGCGTGGGCCTGCGAATAGCTCATGCCCGACTGCTGGGCTCCGGCGGCCCCGCCGAAGAACACGGTCAGGCTCACCACGGACAGCGCCCTGGCCCACGCCCTCGGATCCGCCTCGACCAGCCGCGCGGCCAGCAGCGTCTCCGGGGACCTGGCCCGCCGGCCGGCGCGGCGGGCGTACGCCCTGATCAGATACGTCGTGGCCAGGGTCACGCCGAACAGCATGAGCACCAGCCCGGCCGCCACGGCCAGCGCCGACCCGTACTTCCCGCCGATCGGGAACCCGCCCTTCAGCACCAACGCCGACACGTAGAGAGCGGCGCCGGCCACGACGAAGAGCAGGTCCCGCAGCTTCGGCCCCCGCGGACGCGAGCGGCGGGCCACTCCCAGCGGCGAGGAGACGACGTGCCGACCGGCGCGGGCCCCCGACACGACCCCGCCGATCGTCACCGCGGCCACGACCACCGGCACCTGGATCAGCGCTCCCGCGAGATGGGTGAGCACATAGAGGACGGCGCCGCCCAGTGAGCCGGTCAGCGCCAGTCCACCGCCCTCCAGGGCGCCGAGCCGGCGCACCTCCCCCGGCGTGGCCCCCGCCAGCCGCAGGCCCGCGAGCCGCCGCTCCCTGGTCGCCGAGGCCAGCCGGTTGGCCTGGTGAACCAGGCCGGCGACCGGCAGGGCCAGCAGCGCCAGCCCGAGCCCGGTCAGCGAGCCGCCCTCGTCGTCGAGGTCCGCCAGGCTGACCGCCGTGCTGACCAGGAACGCCGCCGCCGCCGCGCCGGCGGCGATCAGCCAGGCGCGCACCCGCTCGGTCCGCGACCGTCCCCTGTTCAGCATCCGCAGGACAGTGATCATCGGCATGGCGGTCATCGGCCGGCCTCCGCCAGGACGGCGCCGTCGCGCAGGGCGATCTCCCGGTCGGCGTAGGCGGCCACCCGGTTGTCGTGGGTGACCAGGACGACGGTCGTACGGCCGGCGCGGGCCGCGCCGATCAGCGCGCTCATCACCTGCTCGCCGCCGAGCGTGTCCAGCGCGCCGGTGGGTTCGTCGGCGAAGACCACACGCGGGCCGGTCACCAGCGCCCGCGCGACGGCCACCCGCTGCGCCTGCCCTCCGGACAGCTCGCCGGGCCGCTGATCGGCGCAGCCGGACACCTCCAGCCTGGCCAGCCAGTCCGCCGCGACGTTCATCGACTCCTGCCGGCCGTGCCGGTTGAACAGCATCGGTAAGGCGACGTTCTCCGCCGCGGTGAGCTCGGGCACCAGCCCGCCGAACTGGAACACCACGCCGAAGCTCGCGCGGCGCAGGCCGGTCAGCTCCGTCTCGGGCAGCGTGTCGATCCGCCTGCCGTCCAGGACGACCTCGCCGGACTCCGGCCGGATGATCCCGGCCAGGCAGTGCAGCAACGTCGACTTGCCCGATCCGCTCGGGCCGGTGATCGCCAGGATCTCTCCCTCCGCGATCTCGAGGGAGACGCCCGTCAGGGCCCTGGTCCTGCCGTACGACTTCACCAGGCCTCTGGCCTCAAGCATTGTCCTCCTCCTTCAGCCGCGAGAGTGCGGTCTCGATCCAGCGCAGGTCGGCGTCCAGATGCTGAAGCGCGTAGTCGGCCGCCAGTGTCCGGGCGGGCGAGCCGGACGCCTTCTCGGCGGTCAGCTCCCGCATGCGGGCCAGATGCGCCTCGCGCTGGCGTACGAGATAGCCGTCGGCCCGTGCCCCCGCGACGGCGACGCGGGCGAACAGCGAGCCGGAGACATAGGGCGCCGGCGGCTCCACGGTGTCCAGCCATCGGGCCAGCTCCGCACGTCCGCCGTCGGTGATCGCGTACATGGTGCGCTCGGGGCCGCCCTCCTGCTGCGTCTCGGCGACCTCCGCGAAGCCGTCGCGTTCCAGGCGCTGGAGCGTGGCATAGACCTGGCCGTACGCCAGCGGTCTGGCGCCGGGCAGGCGTTCATCGTGCTCCTTCTTGAGCTCGTAGCCGTGTTTCGGCCGTTCGGCGAGGAGACCGAGCAGCACATGACTGGTCGACATGATCGAAACTATACATTGAATGAATAGTGGGGCGAAACCGCGAGCCGCGAGCCGGGTGGCACAATGCCCGCATGACCGCATGGGACCCCAAGTCCGATCTTCGTCGTTACCTGCAGATCGCCCGTGATGCCCTGCTGTGGAAGCTCGACGGGCTCTCCGAGTACGACATCCGCCGTCCCCTGACGCCCACCGGAACCAACCTGCTGGGGCTGGTCAAGCACGTGGCCGGCGTGGAGCTGGGGTACTTCGGCGACAGCTTCGGGCGGCCGTTCGCGGAGCCGTTGCCGTGGACGGCGGACGACGCCGAGCTCAACGTGGACATGTGGGCGACCGCCGACGAGACGCGCGAGGAGATCGTGGGGCTGTACCACCGGGCGTGGGCGCACTCGGATGCCACGATCGACGCGCTGGCCCTGGACGCGACCGGCCAGGTGGCGTGGTGGCCCGAAGAGCGGCGGCAGGTGAGGCTGCACCAGATCCTCATCCACGTGATCGCCGAGACCAACCGGCACGCCGGGCACGCCGACATCGTCAGGGAGCTCATCGACGGCACCGTCGGGCTGCGGCAGGACAACGGCAACATGTCGCCGGGCGACCAGGCGTGGTGGGAAGGCTATCGGAGCCGGCTGGAGCAGGTGGCGCGGGAGGCCGGTCAGCGCTGAGCCACAAGGGCATCCGCCCCCGCCTGGACAAAGTCTCTTTGATCAGAGGTTTCGGGAATGTCGTGATCTCGTCTACGCTCAGGCAAGGCGAGGGGAGTACTTCTCAAGCGTCGATCCGGTCAATACGGACGTACCCACGTCCCCGGACGGCCGCCCGCTACCCCCGGGTGAAGGAGACCTCGAACGGTTGAGTCACGTTCGAGGAGGTTCCATGTCACCGGGGATACTTACGGCTGCGTCTGCTCCGAGCAGCGTCGCCAGCGTCACTCTGTGGTCGGTCACCGTCGCAGGCCTGCTCCTGCTGCTGGCGATCGACATCGTGCTGACCAGGCGGCCGCACGAGGTCCACCTGCGCGAGGCCGTCACCTGGTCGGTGTTCTACCTGGTGCTGCCGGTCGCGTTCGGCGCCTATCTGTGGGGCGCCTTCGGGACCACCGTGGCGGTCGAGTTCTACACCGGATACGTGGTGGAGAAGTCGCTGTCGGTGGACAACCTGTTCGTGTTCATGCTGCTCCTGGCGGCCTTCGCGGTGCCGGCCGAGCTGACCCAGCGGGTGCTCCTGTACGGGATCGTCGGGGCCCTGGTGCTGCGGGCGATCTTCATCGCGCTGGGGGCGGCGGCCCTGCAGAGCGGCACCTGGGTGTTCCTGCTGTTCGGGGCGGTCCTGCTCGCGACGGCCGGCAAGGTGCTCAAGGAGGCCAGGCAAGGAGAGGCGCACGCGGTCGACATCGACTCCATGCGGAGCGTCCGGCTGCTGCGCCGCTTCGTCCCGGTCACCGGCGGCTACCGCGGTTTCCGCCTGGTGGTGCGGGAGGGAGGCCGCCTGGCGATCACTCCCCTCGCGCTGGCCACCGTGGCGGTGTTCGCCACCGACATCGTCTTCGCCGTCGACTCGGTGCCCGCGGTGTACGGCGTGACGGAGGACCCTTTCCTCGTCTTCGCCACGAACGCCTTCGCCCTGCTCGGCCTGCGCGCGCTGTACTTCGTCCTGCGGAGCGCGCTGGCCCGGCTGCGGCATCTCAACTACGGCCTGGCGATCATCCTGGCCTTCATCGGCGTCAAGCTGCTCCTGCACTGGGCGCACGGCGTCTGGGCCTGGATGCCGGAGATCCCCACGGCTGCCTCGCTCGGCGTCATCGTCGTCGTCCTGTTCACCGTCACCGTCACGAGCCTGCGGGCCGAGCGCGCGGCGGAGCCTCCGGCCGACGCCTGACGCCTGACGCCGCCGCTCGTGGCTCAGCCGGAGGCTTGCTGAGCGGTGCCCGGCAGGCTGGTGAGCGTCTGGAGGACGCGGTGGAGCAGCGGGCCGGTGTCGCCGGCCCGCCACACCAGGTGCAGGGTGGTCGTGGTGCCGGCCAGCGGGCGCGGGGTCACGCCCACCCGGCGCAGCGCACGGTGCGAGTCGGCCAGGACGGCGGCCCCGAATCCGGCGGCGACCAGGGCCAGCAGGGTCTGGCTGCTACGGCCTTCCGCACCGATGCGCGGCACGACCCCGGCCTGGTGGCACAGCGCGATGATCTCGTCGTAGGAGCGGGGCGAGACGTCGCGCGGCCAGACGACCAGCGGGATCTGGCCGAGTGCGGTCAGCGGGGCGGGCTCGCCGCCGTAGGCGAGCGGGTGCCCTGCGGGCAGGAACAGGGTGAGCGGCTCGTGCCACCACACCTGGGTGGCCAGACGCGGGTCGTGGGCGGGAAGCCGCTGGACGGCCAGGTCGCAGCGGCCGCCCAGGACGGCGTCCGACATCTCGGTGTCGTTGAAGCTCTCCTCCAGGCGCAGGTCCACGCGGGGCAGCTGGCGGCGCAGCCGCCCGAGTGCGGCGCCGAGCGGCCCGTTGATGCCCGAGCCGGCGAAGGTGACGGTGAACCGCCCGGTCAGCCCCTGGCCGGCCAGGCGGGCGTCGTCGATGGCCGCCTGGGTCTCGGCCAGCACGGTGCGCGCCCGGCGCAGGAACGCCTGTCCCGCCGGGGTCGGGCTCAGCCCGCGTCCCGTACGGGCGAAGAGCGGGCTGCCCACCTCCCGCTCCAGGTCGCGGAGCTGGCGGCTGAGGGTCGGCTGGGTCAGGTGCAGCCGGCGGGCGGCGCCGCTCAGGCTGCCCTCCTCTTCGATGGCCACCATGTACGTGAGCAGCCGCAACTCCATGTCCATACCTCCCAGGCATGGCAAGTATAGGAATGTTGCGCACTCAGGCAGAGCCCAGCCCGACCGACGACAGGATGAAGTCATCCAAGCAGCACAACAATAGGAGAAAACGGATGAACCGCCAGGAGCGCTACGAGCACGGCATGAAGGTTCTGGAACAGGTCGACGGCGAGGCCGGGCAGCGCGTGGTGGACTCACTGGCCGACGTCTCCCCCGAGCTGGGTCACCAGGTGGTGGCGTGGGCCTTTGGGGACATGTACGCCCGCCCGGAGCTGCCGCCCCGCGACCGCCAGCTGGTCACTTTGGGCGTGCTGACCGCTCTGGGCGGCTGCGAGATCGAGCTGGAGGTGCACGTCAACGCCGCGCTGAACGTCGGGCTGGCCCCCGCGGAGATCTCCGAGGCCCTGCTGCACTCGGCGGTCTACTGCGGCGTCCCGCGGGCGATCAACGCGACCCTCGTGGCCAAGAAGGTCTTCGCCGAGCGCGGCCTGCTGCCGATCACCAACGCCGGCTGACCTGCCGACTGACCTGCCGACTGACCTGCCGACTGACCTGCCGACTGACCTGCCGACTGACCTGGCGGCGCCGCGGCGGATCGCGGCGCCGGGCCTCCGGCCTGGCCGAACGTGACGCAGTCCGGGTTCGGGATGGGCATGGACGTCCCGGTGTCCGTCAGCCTCCCGGACCGCGGATCGCGGGCGAACAGGCTGACGGTGCTGCTCACCTGGTTCGCCACGAGCAGCCACCGGCCGCCGCGGTGGATCGAGAAGGTCCACGGCGACAGGCCGCCGCAGGGGACGCGCTGGACGAGCGTGAGCCCGCCGGTCCGCCGGTCGGCCGCGAACACGACGATGGTGTTCTCCCCTCGGCGCAGAAATCTCCTTTCTCAGTGACCTGAGACGGCCCGTTATTGGGTGACCTTGTCAAGGAAGGCGCGCAGGGCGGACTGGGTGCGGGCGACCTTCTGCTCCGGCGTGAGGGTCTCCTCGGTGACCCCGCCGCCCGCCGCGTCCTTCTTCCCGCGGGTGTAGAGGGAGCAGGCGAGGTCGGTGCACATGTACTGCCCGACGGAGTTGCCCAGGCGTCCGGCCTCGCCGGTGCGGCGCGCGGTCATCAGCGCCACGCCGCCGCCGGTGTGCGTGGTCAGGCACAGCGAGCACATGCTGCGCGAGGTGAAGACGCGCGACGCCCCCAAGGTCACCCGCAGGGCGATCCCCACGAGGCCGGCGTCGCGTTCGGCGACCAGATAGGCGCGCCCGGGCGCCCCCGGATCTCGCCAGCCGAGGAAGTCGAGCTCCTCCCAGGGCTGGTCCGCGAGGTCTTTGGGCACGCCGAGGCGCTTGGCCTCCCCCTTGGAGCAGTTGACGAAGGACGTGCGGATGTCGCGTTCGGTGACGGATCTCATGAGTGTGGAGGCTAGTCATTCTTAACGGTAGTATGCAAATACTTAAAGGTCGTAAGCAATGAGAGAGTGACCCTTGGCGCGCGCAGGAGTGACCACGGAACGCCTGACCCAGGCGGCGGCGGAGCTGGCCGACGAGATCGGCTTCCAGAACGTGACCGTCTCGGCGCTCGCGCGCCACTTCGGGGTCAAGCCCGCCGCCCTGTACTCCCACGTCAAGGACCTGCGCGACCTGCGGGTCAGGACGGCCGCGCTGGCCCTGACGGAGCTCGCCGACCGGGCCGCCGCCGCCCTCGCGGGCCGCGCGGGCAAGGACGCGCTGGTGGCCTTCGCGAACGTCTACCGCGACTACGCCAAAGAGCATCCCGGCCGGTACGCCGCCACCCAGATCGAGCTCGACCTGGGGACGGCGGCCGGCGACGCCGCGGTCAGGCACTCGCAGATGACGCGGTCGATCCTGCGCGGATACGAGCTGCCCGAGCCCGCCCAGACGGACGCGGTCCGGATGCTCGGCGGGATGTTCCACGGCTATGTGAGCCTGGAGCTGTCCGGCGGGTTCCGCCATCATCCGCGTGACGCGGACGTCTCCTGGGCCAGGACGCTGGACGCCCTCGACGCCGTGCTCAGAAACTGGCCACCGGCCTAGCCGCGAGCCTGGCGGACCGTGCTGACGGCGGGGCCGTGACCCGCCGCACACGTCAGCCCGCCTTGACCCCGCTGTGTGCGTCAGCCCGCCTTGACCCCGCTGTGTGCGTCAGCCGGCCTTGACCAGCAGTTGCACGGGCCGGTAGACGAATCCGCCGTCGCTCCACCGCACGCCGGCCGGTTCCTCCCGCGCCCGCAGGCCGGGCAGGCGCGTCACCAGGGCGCGGAAGGCCTCCTGCAGCTCCATCCTGGCCAGGTTCGCGCCCAGGCAGTAGTGGGGGCCGTGACCGAAGCCCAGGTGCGGGGTGGCGGGAGCACCGGCGAACCGGTGGACGTCGAACCGCAGCGGGTCCTCGAACACCGACGGGTCGTGGTTGGCGGCCGAGAGGTTGGGCAGCACGACGGCGCCGGACGGGATGGTGCCCGCGGACGTTTCGACGTTCTCGGTGACGCGCCGGAGCATGCCGTTGCTGCCGGGCGCCTCGTGGCGCAGGATCTCCTCGACCGCCGGGGCCAGCAGCTCGGGGCGGGCCACGAGCTCGGCGTACTGGCCGGGGTGCAGCAGCAGCCGGAACGTGCCCCGGATGATCATCGAGGCGGTGGTCTCGTGCCCGGCCAGGATCAGCGTGAACACCATGTTGACGAGCTCGTCCTCGGTGAGCCCGTCCTCGTCGTCACGCGCCGCGATGAGGAGGTCGATCAGGTCGTCGCCCGGCTCGGCCCGGTGCCGCTCGATCAGCTCCCCGGCGTAGGCGGCGAACGCGGTCATGCTCTCGGTGCGGGCCTCGGCGGTCGCGTCCGACGTGGACAGGAACATCTCCGTCCAGCCGCGGAACTGCTCGAAGCGGTCCATCGGCACGCCGAGCATCTCGCAGATCACCCGCGCGGGCAGCGGCAGCGCGTAGTCCGTGACCAGGTCGAACTCCTCGCCGGCCGCGTCGATCAGCTCGACGGCGATGGCCGCGGCGCGGGGCCGCCAGCGTTCGATGTGCTTGGGCGTGAACGTGCCGTGCAGGATGCGGCGGTAGCGGGTGTGCTCGGGCGGGTCCTGGTTCATCAGCGCCGCGGGGTCGTCGTCCAGGAACGGGCCGTTGACCATCCTGGGCAGCCCGGGTTCGCGCAGGTTGCGGCTGCAGGCCGGTGAGGTGAGCAGGCCGCGGACGTCCGCGTACCGGACGATCATGGGAACCCGGTCGCCGCTGGGCAGCGTCGCCGCCTCCATCGGGGCTTCGGCGTGCCGCCGGGTCAGGTCGGGTGAGAGCGTTCCGTACGGCCCTGGGGGAAGGTCGGGCCAGGTCGATGTGGTGCTGGACTGCTCTGTCATGGCCGCCTCCGGGCGTTGCCGTCGTCCAACAAGCTCGCTGGCAACGTACGAAACGGCTCGGCGCCGGTCAAGGCGGCGTACGGCCGGCCGCGCGGAGTGCGGACCTGGCCCGTGCCGCCATGGCCCCTTCAAAGGTGATCGCCCCCTCGCCGCGAGCCTGCGCCGCCTCCATGGCGGCGACCATCCGGGCGTAGCGGCCGAGCTCCTCCGGCGACGGCGAGAAGACCTCGTTGATCACGGGGATGTGCGAGGGGTGGATGGCGATCATGCCTTCGTAACCGAGCGCGCGGTTCTGCTCGGCGAAGGCGCGCAGCCCGTCGAGGTCGGCGGCGCTCTCCAGCAGCGGCACCAGCTCCGGCGACGCCCCCGCGTGCCTGACCCGCGGCCAGGTCAAGGCCGTGCGGGAGATGTACGCCCGCGACCCGCGTACCGGGAAGCAGGTCTACCCCGGCGGGCGGCGTCGAGACCACCCACGTGCTGAAGCCCTTCACGTGTTAGCGGGCCCGTCGCTCGTCCGCGGGGAAGTCGGCCGAGCGGCTCACGCCGGCCCACTTCTCGGTCTCGGCGGCGCGGACGCCGGCCGCCCTCTCGGCGGAGGCGACGGCGTCGCTGCCGAGGAGGAGCCGCCGGGGCGGGTCGCCGCCGGCCACGACGTCGATGATGATCCTGGCGGCGCGGGCCGGGTCGCCGGGCTGGGTGCCGTCGTTCTCGCGCCGGTAGCGGTTGATGACGCCCACCGTCTCCTCGTAGCCGGGGCCGACGGGGTGGATCTCCATCGAGGAGCCCTGCCAGTCGGTACGGAACGCGCCCGGCTCGACGATGACCACCTGCACGCCGAACGGCGCGACCTCGCTCGCGAGCACCTCGGAGAAGCCCTCGACCCCGAACTTCGCCGCCTGGTACGCGCCCATCCCCGGTGTGCCGCCCACGCGTCCGCCGATGGAGGAGAACTGCACGAACATCCCCGAACGCTGCGCGCGCAGGACGGGCAGCGCGGCCCGGGTCACGTTCACGACGCCGAACAGGTTGGTCTCGATCTGGGCGCGGAAGTCGTCTTCGGCCATCTCCTCGATCGGCGCGCTGTTGGCGTAGCCGGCGTTGTTGACGACCACGTCGAGGCGGCCGAAGGCGTCGGTGGCCTCCTTCACCGCCTGGACGGCCGCGGCGGCATCGGTGACGTCCAGCGCGACCGCCCGGATCCGCTCGCCGTGGCGGGCGACCAGGTCGTCCAGCTGCTCGGGGCGGCGTGCGGTGGCGACGACCTGGTCACCCGTCTCCAGGACGGCTTCGGCGAGCCGGCGTCCGAAGCCGCGCGACGCCCCGGTGATCAACCATGTCCTGGCCATGAGCTCTTTCCTCTCGTTCATTAACTGTCCCATCAATGTAGCACTTAACTTGCCAGCCTTCGCATTGATGTGACCATAGTCTCCTGATCTGCCGCGCCGGTCAGAAGTGGGCGACGTCGGCGACGGCCTGGGCGAAGGCCGCGGGCGCTTCCTGCGGCACGTTGTGGCCGATGCCCTTCAGCGTGCGGTGTTCGTAGGCGCCGGCGAACATCTCCCGGTAGGACGAGCCGTCGCCCGGCGCCGTGAAGGGGTCGCGCTCTGCGTCGAGGGCGATGGCCGGCACGTTGACGCGCGGCCGGGCGGCGAGCCGCCGCTCGTACCCGTCGTAGCGGCGCTCGCCACCGGCCAGGCTGAGCCGCCAGCGGTAGTTGTGAATGACGATGGCGGCGTAGTCGGGGTTCTCGAAGGCCGCCGCGGTGCGCTCGAAGGTGGCGTCGTCGAAGTCCCACGTCGGGGAGACGGTGTCCCAGACGAGCCTGGTCAGGTCGTGCCGCTTGGTCTTGTCCTCCATGGCCAGCCGGCCGCGCTCCGTGGCGAAGTAGTACTGGTACCACCACGCGTGTTCGGCCTTCGGCGGCAGCGGCTGGAGATTGGCTTCGAGGCTCGTGATGAGATAGCCGCTCACCGACACCAGGGCCGTGCACCGCTCCGGCCAGAGCGCCGCGATGATGTCGGCGGTCCGCGACCCCCAGTCGAAGCCGGCGAGCACGGCTTTGCCGATCTTGAGGGCGTCCATCAGGGCGATGATGTCGAGGGCGATCACTGACTGCTGGGCGTTGCGGACCGTACGGGCGGACAGGAAGCGCGTCGTGCCGTGCCCGCGCAGGTAGGGGACGATCACGCGGTGGCCCTTGGCCGCCAGCAGCGGCGCGACGTCGACGAAGCTGTGGATGTCGTACGGCCAGCCGTGCAGGCAGATGACCACGGGCCCGCCGTCCGGGCCCGCCTCGGCGTAGCCGACGTTCAGCAGGCCGGCCCTGATCTGCTTGAGCGCGGCGAAGGACGTGTGCGCGCCTGGTCCGGTCGCGGTGGCGGGCCGGGTCGCGGCCTGGGATCCCGGCAGGCCCGCCAGCGAGGCCGCCGCCGCGCCGGCGGCCAGGCCCAGGGTCTTTCCGAAGGTACGCCTGTTCATCATGTGGAGCACTCCGTTCGTTCTTCGACGCGGGGCGGTCTGGGGCATCGAGTCGCCCGGCTGGTCCTGCCGGGAGCGCGCCCGGCCGATCGGGCTTGCCATCGGACTGCCACCGGGCTGCCATCGTCTCCGCACCCCCTTCCCCCACGCCGGCTCAGCACTGAGCTTAACTGCGCCAAAAATGTGACACTTAGTTAATTTAGCGCCACATCGAGGTGCTGTTAGTTTCTCTTTCTGCTACATGTGCCGGTATCTTTGACCGGTGAGAGCCGACGCGACACGCAATCTGGAGCTGGTGCTGAGCGCAGGCGCCCGCATGCTCGCCGACGACCCCTCGGCGAGCATCGCCGCCATCGCCGCCGCGGCCGGGGTGGACCGCCGCACGGTCTACCGGCGCTTCGCCAATCGCGAGGAGCTCCTGGCGGCCGTCTACCGGGCCCGGTACGACGCGGTCGAGCAGGCCATCGAGGCCGCCAGGCTGCGCGCGGCCCCGGTGGCGGTCGCGCTGCACCGTTATGTCGAGGGGATCATCGCGGTCAACCGCACATGGCCGGTGGAGACCAGCCGCATGCTCGCCGAGAAGTCGATCAGCGAGCGCCGCCGGCGCCTGATCGACGAGGTGGACGTCTTCCTGCGGCGCGCCACCGACGAGGGCCTGCTGCGCTCCGACCTGCCGCCGGGCTGGGTGGGCACGCTGCTGCCGCCGCTGCTGCTGCACGCCGCGGAGGAGCTGTCCGAGCTGAGCGCCGCGCAGGCCGCCGACGTGGTGGTCGACACGCTGCTGCGCGGCGTCGGCACCCCATAGACGTCCGGCTTCGCGCCGCTCCGTGGACGTCCGGCTTTCCGCCACTCCCGTGGACGTCCGGCTTTCCGCCGTTCTCAGGCGGGGTCGTCGCCGCGGTAGAGGGCGAGTAGCAGCGGCCTGGTCAGGGCGGCCATCTCGGCGGGCGTGCGCGGGCATCCGTGCAGCAGCCAGTCGGTGGCCACGCCGATGAGCGCGCCGGCGGTGAACGCGGCGGGCACGTCGTGCGGGACATGCCCCATGTCGTCGATGAGCGACGGGACGGTGCCCGTCGCGGTGCCCGTGCCCGTACTCGTAGCGGTGCCCGTAACGCTGCCCGTAACGCTGCCCGTGGCGTGCCTTTTGGCGATGCCGCGGGCGCCGGCGTAGCCGGCGGCGGTGGCGCGGCGGCGTACGTGGTCGATGACGCGGGCGCTGCCCTGGGGCCCGAGCACGCTGCGGTAGAGCCCGGCGTGCTCGGCGAGGTGGGCGAAGAAGGTCAGCAGGGTGTCGGCGGTCGTGTCGCCCGTGCCCGGCTCGGGGATGGCCTCGACCAGGTCGTCGATCATCGTCGTGCAGGCGGCTTCGGCCAGCTCGTGCACGTCGCGGTAGTGGTCGTAGAACGTGGAACGGCTCACCCCGGCCCGCTCCGCGACGTCGGCGACGCTGATCCTGGGCAGGTCGTGGTCCTGAACGAGGTCGATCAGCGTGCGTTGCAGGGCCGCCTGCGTGCGGCGCACCCGTGGGTCGAGCAAGGCGCTGTCTCCGTCTCTGGCGAGGGCCACGCCTCAGTGTACCGACCCCTACATCTGTAGGTTAGTTTACAAGTGTAGGGATGTTGGGATGGCAAGCCGAATGGGGACGACCATGACCACTGCTGACTCCACTGAGACGCTGCAGATTGCCCGCACCTGCCCGTACGCTCCGCCTGAGCAGCACCTTCGGCTCCTGCGCGAGCAGCCCGTCGCCGAGGTCACCTTGCCCGGCGGGTCGAACGCCTGGGTGGCCACCCGCTATCAGGACATCCGCAAGGTCCTGAGCGACCCGCGGTTCAGCGCCGACCGCCGCAACCCCAACGCCCCGAAGCTGAACGGCGAGATGGGTGCGGGCGAGTCGCCGTTGCCCAAGATGATGCTGGAGATGGACCCGCCCGAGCACGGCCACGCGCGTCGCGCCGTGATCGGGGAGTTCACCGTACGGCGCATGGCTGCGCTCAAGCCCCGTATCCAGCAGATCGTGGACGAGCACCTCGACGCCATGCTGGCCGGCCCGAACCCGGTGGACCTGGTGCAGGCGCTGGCCCTGCCGGTGCCCTCGCTGGTCATCTGCGAGCTGCTGGGCGTGCCGTACGAGGAGCATGACTTCTTCCAGACGCACTCCGCGCAGTTGCTGAACCACACCATCACGGCAGAGGAGCGGCAGCACTCCGCCCTCGAACTGGTCATCTACCTGGACAAGCTGATCAAGGCGAAGGAGGAGAACCCGACCGACGACCTGCTCGGCCGCCAGGTGCGCAAGCAGCGCGAGAACGGCGAGGTGGACCACGGAGGACTGCTCAGCCTGGCGTTCCTGCTGCTGATCGCCGGGCACGAGACCACGGCGAACATGATCTCGCTGGGCACGTACATGCTGCTGCAGCACCCCGAGTCGCTCGAAGCCCTGCGCGCGGACCCGGACAAGACGGCGGGCGCGGTCGAGGAGCTCCTGCGGCACTTCACCATCGCCGAGTTCGCCATCATGCGCGTGGCCCTTGAGGACGTGGAGTTCGGCGACACGGTCATCCCCGCGGGGTCAGGCGTGCTCACGCTGGCCAACGCCGGCAACCGGGATCCGGAGGCGTTCGAGGACCCGGAGGCGTTCGACATCGAGCGCGACGCCCGCAGCCACCTGGCCTTCGGCTTCGGCCCCCACCAGTGCCTCGGCCAGAGCCTGGCCCGCGTGGAGCTGGAGATCGTCTTCAGCACCCTGTTCCGGCGCATCCCCAGCCTGCGGCTGGCCGTTCCCGCCGAGGAGCTCGCGTTCAAGGACGAGGCCTCTGTCTACGGCATGCACGAGCTGCCCGTCACCTGGTGACATAGCCGCTTCGTGAACCCCGGGTCCGATGACCCGGGGTTCTTGCTTTCTCCGGCAGTAATAGGCGTTGCCCGGAAGAGATCCTTACCCTTAGGCTTCAGTCCGTAAGGATCGCGAGCGGCTTGAGAGCATTACCGGAGGGCGCATGGCCGAGCAGGACGAGCGGGCCGGGTCCACGTTGCGCCAGCTGCTCACGCTCGCCGTGCCCGCGCTCGGCGTGCTGGCCGCTGAGCCGCTCTACCTGCTCGTCGACACGGCCGTGGTCGGCCATCTGGGCGCGGTGCCGCTGGCGGCGCTCTCGGTCGGCGCGATCGTGCTGGCCCAGATCGCCACCCAGATGACGTTCCTGTCCTTCGGCACGACGGCGCGCGCGGCCCGGCTGCACGGCGCGGGCCGCCGGGCCGATGCCGTCGCCGAGGGCGTCCAGGCGACCTGGCTCGGCGCGATCGCCGGGCTGGTGCTGCTGGTGGCCGGGCAGTTGCTGGCCGCGCCGGTGGCGGGCCTGCTCACCGGTGACGACCAGGTCGCCGCGGCGGCGGAGGGCTGGCTGCGGATCGCCCTGCTCGGCGCTCCGATGATCCTGATCACCATGGCGGGCAACGGGTGGCTGCGCGGGGTGCAGGACCTGCGGCGTCCGCTGCGCTACGTGCTCGCGGGCAACGGGATCTCGGCGGCGCTGTGCCCGGTGCTGGTGCACGGGTTCGGCTGGGGGCTCAACGGCTCGGCGATCGCCAACGTGGTCGCGCAGGTCATCTCCGCCGCTCTGTTCGTGCGGGCGCTGGTGGCCGAGGGCGTGCCGCTCGCGCCGGTTCCGGCCGCGATGCGGGCCCAGCTCGGACTCGCGCGTGACCTGGTGCTGCTCGGGCTGGCGTTCCAGACGTGCTGGGTGTCCGCGACCGCGGTGGCCGCGCACACCTCCACCGTGGCGGTCGGCGCGCACCAGGTGGTGTTCCAGCTCTGGATGTTCCTGGCGTTCGTGCTCGACGCGCTGGCCGTCGCCGCCCAGGCCCTGGTGGGCGCAGCGCTCGGGGCGCGCGACGGGGCGCGGGCACGCCGGCTGGCCTGGCACGTGGCGGGCGGCGGGCTGATCTTCGGAACGCTGCTCGGCGCGCTGTTCGCGGCGCTGGCCGGGGTCCTGCCGCGGGCGTTCACCCGCGACGCGGCGGTGCTGGGTGAGATGTCGCACGTGTGGTGGTTCTTCGTCGCGCTGCAGCCGGTCGGCGGTGTCGTGTTCGCCTTGGACGGGGTGCTGCTCGGCGCCGGGGACGCGGCCTACCTGCGCACGGCGACGATGGGCGCGGCGGCGCTGGGGTTCCTGCCGGTGGCGTGGGCGTCGCTGAGCTTCGGCTGGGGGCTGACGGGGATCTGGTCGGGACTGTCGGTGTTCCTGCTGGCCCGGCTGGTCACGTTGCTGGCCAGGCTCCGGTCGGGCCGCTGGGTCGTACTCGGCGCGGTGCGCTGATCGGGCCGCCGATCCGTACGCCGGGTGCGACGTGATCACGAGGGGCTAGCACGGGCCGTCGCGGGGAAAGACCCAGGTGAAGCCGGGTTATGTGAGCGTGGCGGAGGGCCGGTGAGGGGCGGGTTGCGGTGGGTCGCCGACGGGCTGTTCCCCCGTGGCGCGAACCCGCACGGCGTCCTGCCCGCGCTGCTGATCCTGCTGGCCCTCGTGACCGGCCTCGTGGACGCCGTCAGCTACCTCGGCCTGAACCGCGTCTTCGTCGCCAACATGACCGGCAACATCGTCTTCCTCGGCTTCGCCCTGGCCGGGGATGCCGATCTGTCGAAATGGGCGCCGCCGCTGGCCCTGGCGGTCTTCGCGGCCGGCGCGTGGAGCGCGGGACGGGTGGCCGGGCGGACGGGGGACGCGCGGCGGGCGTTCGCCGCCGTCACCGCCGTGCACGCGCTGCTCGTCGCGGCCGCCCTCGTCGTGGCGCGGGTGGCGGGGCACCACGAGGCCGGGGCGCAGGTGGCGCTCATCGGGCTGCTCGGCTTCGGGATGGGCCTGCAGAACGCTTCGGTACGCGCGCTCGGGGTGCCCGACCTGACCACCAACGTCCTCACCACCACCCTCACCGGCCTGGCCGCCGACAGTCCTGGACGTGCGGCGTTGCGCCGGTTCGTCTCCATCGGGGCGATGTTCGCCGGTGCGCTGGGCGGTGCCGCCCTGTATCTGACGGCCGGCCCCGTACCGGCGGTTGCGGCGGCCCTGGCACTGCTCACCGTCGTCGCCCTCGCCGCCCGCCACCACAGCCGGTCGGCGAACTGAGCCCCGCCGTCCCCGGCCGATCGGACGGGCCCACGGTCGGTCGGTCGGACGGACGGACGCCTCGTTTCGGGGATGGTCTCGTCCGAAACCTGCCGGTGTGTGCGGTTCCATCGCTGCTTGGCTGGTCCTCGTTCCCCTGTACCTCTGCCTGAACGGGACCCATGCCGACCACCACGCTGCCCCGACCGCGCTCGCCACTCATCGGCAGGCTCGCGGTCGTGTCACTCATGCTGAGCATCTTCGCCATCGTCACCAGCGAGATCCTGCCCATCGGCCTGCTGACCGACATCGGTGCCGATTTCGGCATCTCCGATGGCACCACGGGGCTGACCATGACGCTGCCCGGCGTCGTCGCCGCGATCGCCGCGCCGGCCGTCACGGTGGCCACCGCGCGGGTGGACCGCCGGGTGATGCTGTGCCTGCTCATGGCCGTGCTCGCCGCGGCCGACGTGCTGGCGGCCGTCGCAGGCTCGTACGAGGTCGTGCTGGTCTCCAGGGTGCTGGTCGGTCTCACCATCGGCGGCTTCTGGTCGATCGGGGCCGGGCTGGCCGCCCGCCTGGTGCCGCCGCCGGCCGTCGGCACCGCCACCGCGGTGATCTTCTCCGCCGTGCCGCTGGGGTCCGTGCTGGGCGTGCCGGCGGGCACGTTCGTCGGCCACCTCGCCGGGTGGCGGGCCGCGTTCCTCGTCCTGGCCGGGCTGGCCGTGCTCGTCCTGGCCGCCCTGGTGATCCTGCTGCCGCCGCTGCCCGCCGAGCAGGTCACGAGCCCGCGCGTCCTGCTCGCCGTGCTACGCCGCGCCGGTACGAGGACCGCTCTGCTGGCCACCTTTCTCATCGTGCTGGCCCATTTCGGCACGTACACCTATGTCACGCCGTTCCTCCAGCACGTCACCCATCTGCCGCCCGCGGCGGTCGGCGCGGTTCTGCTCGCGTACGGCGTCGCCGGGATCGCCGGGAACTTCCTCACGGGCAAGGTCATCGCCGTCAGCCTGCGGCATGCGTTCGTGGCGAACGGCTGCCTGATCGCGGCCGCCACGCTGCTGCTGCCCGTGGCCGGCGGCAGCCCGGCCGGCGCCGTCGTGCTGCTCGTGCTCTGGGGGCTGGCCTACGGCGGGGTCCCCGTCTGTTCGCAGGCGTGGTTCATGAGTGCCGCTCCGGACGCGCCCGAGGCGGCCACGGTCGTCTTCACCTCGTCGTTCCAGGCGACTTTCGCTCTGGGCGCGTTCCTCGGCGGGGGTGTCGTGGACGCCTTCTCGGTCTCCACCGTGATGATCTGCGGGGGGCTGACCGCGGCTCTCATGGCGGCCTGGCTGTGGATACACAGCAGGCCGGGGTCTGGCTCCGTCAAGGGCGGGCGGTGAGGGTGATCTTGCCTTGGCGGGGTCCCTGTGCGGCGGCCGCGTGCGCTTCTGCGGCCCTGATCATGGGGAACACCGCCTGTACGGGGATGCGGAAGCGGCCCTGTTCGCTGAGCGCGGCGGCTTGGGCGAGCCCGTGCCACCCGTCCGGCTCGCCGGCCAGCGCGCCGCGCGACAGGCCGACGCCGAGTCGCGGGCCGGTGAAGTCGGCGAGGGTGAGGACGGCGGCCGGCGTACCGGTGATCGCGATGAGCTCGGGAAGCGAGCCGGCGCCTGCGACGTCCAACGCGAGATCGATCCCGGCGACGGCCGACGGCCGGTCCTCCCGGGCGACGTCCGACGCGAGATCGACTTCGGCGACGGCCGATACGGGATCCACCCGGGCAACGTCCGATGCCGAATCATCCCGGGCGACGTCCGACGGCCGGTCCGCCCGGGCGGCGACCGGCGTGAGAGTGGCCGGTGCGGGCTCGGCACGTCCGAGGGTCAGCGTGCGGATGCGGTCGGCGAGCCCGGGGCCGTAGGCGACCGGGACGGCGCCCAGCCGGGCGATGAAGGCGTGGTTCTCCGGGCGGGCGGTGCCGATCACGCGGGCGCCGCGGGCGATCGCGAACTGGACGACGACGCTTCCCACCCCACCGGCGGCGCCCTCGACCAGGAGCGTCACCCCCGGCCGGACGCCGAGCCGATCGAGCGCCCTCGTGGCGGTCTCGATGCTCGTGCCGCCCGCGCCGGCCTGCGTCCACGGCATCGCGGGTGGCTTCGCGGCCCAGAGCTTCAGTACGGCGTACTCGGCGCTCGCCCCGCCCAGCCGCGCGACGTCGACCGTACCGAAGACCTCCTCCCCCACCGCGGCCCCCGTGACGCCCGCACCGACCTCGTCGATCACCCCGGCGGCGTCGACGCCGGGGATGTGCGGCAGCGGGAGCCGGTCACGCGACGGCGACGAGCCGGATCGCAGCGCGAGGTCGACCGGGGCGACCCCGGCGGCCTCGACCCTGATCCGCACCTCGCCGGGACCCGCGTGCGGCTCGGGGAACGGGCCGGTCGTGAGCACCTCCGGCGGACCGAAACGGCCGAACTGAACTGCGAACATGATCACCTCTCGGGGCTGAGCTGCCGGGACCGCGCACTACGGTAGGCGGAGAAAAGGGATCGGCTGCTGCGGATCGCCCGAAGTGAGAGGGGTGCGGACGACAGTGACTCGGAACACCCGGACCGACGCCACGCACAACCGGCGCCGCATCGTGACGGTCGCGCGGGCCGCGTTCGCCGCGGACGGGCTGGAGGTGCCGATGCGCGAGATCGCCCGGCGGGCCGGGCTGGGCGTCGCGACGCTCTACCGGCACTTCCCCTCGCGGCCGGATCTCATCGGCGCCGTGCTCGCCGAGCAGGTGGCCGTCTGCGGTGCGGAGATGCGGGCCGCGCTGGACGACCCGGACCCCTGGCGGGCGCTGCGCGGCACCATCCACCGCTTCTCCGAGCACCAGGTACGCGACCGGAGACTGAACGAGGCGCTGTTCGGCTCGCACGCGGCGGCGCTCCCGTTCGCCGGGCAGCGCCGCGCGCACGCGAAGGGGTTCGAGCGGCTGGTCGAGCGGGCCCGCAGCGCGGGCGTGGTGCGCCGGGACCTGTCGGTCGAGGACGTGCGGACCGGCCTGATGGCGATCTCCTCGTTCCGCACGCTCCCGCCCGAGACCGCGGCCACGGCGGTCCGGCGGCTGGCGGACCTGCTGCTCGCCGGCATGGCGGCCCCGCGCGCCTGAGCCGTACGACGCTCCGGGGCCGAAGCGGAAACAGGGCCGTGGCGGAACGGGGGCGCCGCCCGCGCACGGCCCCGGGGCGGTCAGCGGACGTAGATGTTCGGCCTGGCCGGGGTGGGCATGCCGTCGCCGATGTAGAAGCTCGTGTGCGGCGGCTGGTTATAGGCGGTGTTCTGCCAGGCGATCGACACGCGGTAGAGCGGGTCGTGCATCAGCGTGTAGAGGCGGCGGTCCGTCGGCGTGGGCGTGGCGTAGATCCGCAGCGCCCGGTTGTCGCTGGTGGGCCAGACGACCTCCTCGCGCCAGTCGCCGAACAGGTCTCCCGACAGCGACGGGGTCGCCTTGGTGCCGTTGTTGGAGTGCACGCCCGACGCGGTCAGCAGCCGGGTGTCCGAGCTGGTGCCGTACTTGTCGATCCTGGTCTGGTCGAGCAGTTCCCTGACGGGGTCGGCGTCCCACCAAGCCAGGAAGTTGACCGAGGACGGCTTGCGGCCGGCCGTGTTGCCGGTGACGCTGCGCAGGTTCGCGTCCGCGGCCGACCAGAACTCCGAGGCGACCCGGACGGTCGAGATGTCACCGGCCACGCCGCGGCCGTTGTCGGAGCCCGAGGGCGTCTGCCAGAGGATCTGGCCGGTGCGCGGGTCGATGTAGAGCGAGCCGGGCTGGCTGGTGGACTCGCTGACCTTGAAGTACTCCAGGCCGGCCCTGGCCGGGTCGAAGTCCCCCAGGTGCTGGGCGTCGCCGTGGCCGGTGCGGGTGCTCCACAGGCCGGTGCCGTTGTCGTTCACGGTCATGGCGCCGTACACGATCTCGTCGCGGCCGTCGGCGTCGACGTCGCCGACGGACAGGCTGTGGCTGCCCTGCCCGGCGTACTGCGAGCCCGCCGAGTTGCTGTCGAACGTCCACCGCTTGGTCAGGGTGCCGTTGCGGAAGTCCCAGGCGGCGATCACGGAGCGGGTGTAGTAGCCGCGCGCCATGATGAGCGAGGGGCGCTCGCCGTCCAGGTACGCCGTCCCGGCCAGGAAGCGGTCCACCCGGTTGCCGTAGCTGTCGCCCCAGGAGGAGACGGTGCCGCGCGGCGGATCGTAGGAGACCGTGGACAGGGCCGCGCCGCTCAGGCCGCTGAACATGGTCAGGTATTCGGGGCCCGACAGGACGTACCCGCTGGAGTTGCGGTGGTCGGCGCTCGAACTGCCGATCAGCGTGCCGGCGCCGTCCCTGGTGCCGTCGGCGGTCTTCATGGCGACCTCGGCGCGGCCGTCGCCGTCGTAGTCGTAGACCTGGAACTGGGTGTAGTGGGCGCCGGCGCGGATGTTGCGGCCCAGGTCGATGCGCCACAGGCGGGTGCCGTTCAGCCGGTACGCGTCCACGAACACGTTGCCGGTGTAGCCCGACTGGGAGTTGTCCTTGGCGTTGGACGGATCCCACTTGAGCACGATCTCGTACTGGCCGTCACCGTCGACGTCGCCCACGCTCGCGTCGTTGGCGCTGTAGGTGTACGCGACCCCGTCCGGAGTCGTCCCGCCCGACGGCGGCTGGATCGGGACGTCCAGGTACGAGCCGCCGGTGAAGCGCAAGGAGGCGGGCGAGGCGGCCTGCTCGGCTCCGCCGGACACCGCCCTGACCGTGTACGCGGCGTCGGCGGCGGCGCCGTTGTCGAGGAAGTTGGTCGAGGTCGTCAGGCCGGTCGCGACCCTGGTGGAGCCCCTGTAGACGTTGAAGGAGACGCCGTCGGGATCGGTGCCGAGCAGCCGCCAGGACACGAGGTTGCCCGAGCCGGACCGGACGCTGATCAGCCCGCGGTCCAGGTCCTCCATCTGCTTGGTCGGCGGGGCCGCCTGGGCGGGGGCGCCGATGGTCACGGTGGCCGCCGCCAGGGCGAGGGCTACGGCCGCGCCGGCCTTTCTTAACCGCATCGCGGGGTCCTTTCTGCGGGGTTGTCGAAATGCGTGGCAACTATCTCCGGTAAGCGCTTTCCCGATGGGCAAAAAGAAAGTTTCATCGGCTTCGTCGAACGCCTGTTAGCGCTAACGCCGTTGCGCCGGCAAAGCGTGTGCGCACGACGTGCGGGTACGGTCATTTGCTCTCCCAGCCGGGTACGGGGGTGTGGCCGGCAGGTCTCCGGCGTATTAAAGCGTCCGCACAACCGGGCCGCAAGCGTTTGCGGGATCCTGCTTTTTGGGTGGCGGGTGTCGTGCGGGAGATCCTTACTCGGGGCTTGACAACGGCGGGCCGGTCGGGCTTTATCGTGAATGGCCGGGCGCCAGCTCATGAGAGGCCCTGCGGGCGGATTTCACGCCGTCGGAGGTGCCGGATCGCACGTGGAGACGAGTCGGGGCGGGCGGATGTGCTCGGTGAGGCCGACGCCGTGCGAGCCGGCGACCTCTCGTGCGGCACCGGCGGAGCCTGGGTGTCAGACGCGGTCGAGGGGGTGGTGTGGCTCGGCCGGGAGCTGCGCCGTGATCGCGTCGCCGGGGCGCACGACGCCGCCCTGCCGGACGACGCTCATGACGCCGGCCTTACGTACCAGGTTCCCGGCCTCGTCGCGGCCGACGACCTGCTTGAGCAGGCCGCCCTGGAAGATGTCGATCTGCACGCACGGGTTGCGCAGCCCGGTCAGCTCTACCACGGCCTCCTCGCCGATGTGCAGCAGCGTGCCGACCGGCAGGGCGAGCAGGTCGATGTCGCGGGTGGTGATGTTCTCGCCGAGCTCGCCGGGCCCGACGGTGAAGCCCGCCTCGCCCACTTCGGCGAACAGCTCCTCGTGGATGAGGTGCACCTGGCGCAGGTTCGGCTGGGTGGGGTCCTGGGCGACCCGGGAGCGGTGCTTGACCGTCACGCCCGCGTGCACGTCCCCTTCGACGCCGAGGCCGGTGAGCAGGGTGATGCTTTCCCGGTTCGGCTTGGTGAAGGAGTATTCGCCGTTGCTGCTGACCGCGGTGACCGTACCGTTCATCCTGCTTTGCCCCCTGATGTGCCCTTGACCCGCTCGGAGCTTATCGAAGCGCGGGTGTAGACCACGACGTCGGCGTCCGGCCCGGTCAGGCGCTGCCAGCCGAGGCGTTCGTAGAGCCTGATCGCGTCGTGCGCGTCCGGCGCCGTGAGCAGCCAGCAATCGGGGGCGCCGGCGCAGAGCAGGCCGAGGATGCGCGCCGCCAGCCCTCGCCCGCGGGCGTACGGGCTGACCGCGAGCTCGTCGACCTCCAGCGCCCCGGTCAGCCGCGCTTCCGTCTGATCCCCGAGCTGACGGCGTACCCGGTCGTAGGAGCGGCCCGTGGGGAACGGGCTGAGGGTCGGCCAGGCCGTGCCGAATCCGGCGGGTTCGCCGTCCTGGCCGGCGAGCACCGCGACGAAGCCGGGGCGGCGGGCGTCCGCGGTCAGGCGCTCGGCGAAGGCCGCGACGCCGTGATCGTCCTCGAACCAGGGCGGGCCGCTGAACGAGGCGCGGTAGACCTCGATCAGTTCGGCGGCGCGGTCGAGGGCTTCGGCGCCGCTGAGCCGTTCCAGATTACTATCTACATGCGGCATGACAGTGACGATAGGGCGCCTTTCCATCACTGGTCAACTCGCAATAGGCAGTTATGATCGCTGGCGCTTGCGGGGGGCGGCGGAGCGGGGCGGCCGGGCGCGCATGTGATCGCGTACGCGGGTCATGATGTCGCCGAGGTGGCGCACGTCGTCATCCGTCAGGGGGTCGAACAGCAGGCGGCGGGAGACCTCGACGTGGCCGGGCAGGACGCGGGCGACGAGGGCCCGACCCGCGCCGGTGAGGGTGACCAGGGTGGCGCGGTCGTCGTCGGGCGCGGGGCCGCGGGTGATGAGGCCGGCCTTCTCCAGCAGGCCCGCCTGGTAGGTCAGGCCGCTGCGGCTGTAGACGACGCCGTCGGCCAGGTCGGTCATGGTCAGCGGGCCGGGGCCATGGGCGAGGCGGGCCAGGAGCTGGAACTGCACGTAACTGATGTCGCCTTCGGCGCGCAGCTGCTGTTCGACCTGGTGCTGGAGCAGGCTGACGGCTTCCATGAGCGCGAAGTAGGTGCCCAGTTGCTCCGGCTGGAGTGGCTGAACTGGCCGTACGTCGTCGGAGTGGGTGTCGGTCACCCTCTTACCGTACCTGTTTCGAATTCGCAGCACCTAGAGCTGGATGATGTCGTAGTGGTCGAGGCGGTCGACGGTCAGCGTCAGCTTGCCGTGCCGGCAGGAGAACGCCGGCGACTTCGCCTGCGGGAAGTCCGGCGAGATCAACGAGACACGGCGCGGGCAGGAGCCCAGGTCGGCCTGCACGCTGAACCCTGTCTGGGGCACGATGCCCTGGTCGTAATTGTGGTTGACGAGGTGGATGGAGCGCTTGCCGGTGCCGCGCTGCACGAGCAGGCTCGCCGCGACTCCGGCCGCACCGGCCCGCACCGGCTGGGCGCCGATCTCGTTGTCCTTGAAGATCGCGCGATGGTCCTTGTAGAAGCGGGTGTAGGTGGTGAAGAAGTCCATCATTCCGAGGTCCGTCGCGGTCGGGCTGCCGACCGTGTCCTTGAGGTGGAAGGCGGGGAAGATGCCGTTCGCGTACGCCTCGGCCCCGAAGATCCGCCAATAGTCCTGCTTCTCCCGCAGCGGCAGGTTCAGGTAGTCGGTCATCATGTCGTTCGGCCAGTCGATGAACACGACGACCGGCACCTGGCCCGCGATCCGGGCGTTCTGCTCCTTCAGGTAGCGGTACTGCGACTGCAGCGACTTGGCGCCGTCGAGGTGGCCGCCGTCCACCGGCACGTAGTCGGCGCCGCGGAAGTCGGGCGTCTGCTCGTCCGGGTTCCACGGGTACATGCCGACGCTGTTGACGTCCACGTAGGGCCACAGCCCGTTCGAGGAGATGAGGATGCCGCGGTGCCGGGTGCGCCGGGCGTACGCCCGCATCTCGTCGACGATCTCCTTCCAGTACCGGCGGATGTACGTGGCGGTGAACGACGTGTCCTCGGCGTACATGCGGTTGGCGACCACCCGGCCCCACTCGGGGGCGAGCGGGTTCGCCGCGTTCACGGGGTCGCGGTTCCAGCCGCCGGCCCGCAAGTGATCGCGGTAGTTGAAGTTGGCCGTCAGGTCGCCGGGCGGCACGTCGCGCCGGAGGATGTTGCCGTCGGTCATGCCGAAGCGCGACTTCCAGTCCGCGGCGGTGAACGCCGGATATTTCGCCAGCAGGTAGCGGTTGAAGTCGGCGATCGCGTAGTCGTCGAAGCCCTCGTTGCCGTTGAAGCCGTATTTCGACCCGCCGCTGAATCCGGCGTTGATCTCGTCGAAGTTGAGCCCGTCGACGCCGCCGTCGACCTGGATCCGTGCCCAGGAGAGGAGGTATTCGCGGTACTTGGGGTTGAACAGGTTGCCCCGCCGGGCCGGCTCAGGGAAGCCGAATTCGTCGTGGGGCACCGGATCGCCGTCCGCGTCGCGCGTCGACATGTCGTCGAAGATCTCGGCGGTGGCGAAGTCCTCCGGGAAGATCACGCTCGCCGTGCCGCTGCCCATGAAGGTGATGCCCTTGGCGTGGTAGCGGTCGATCTGCGCGAAGTCGTAGTCCGCCGCCTCGTCCCCCGCCGTGGACCACTTCCCGATCGCGCGGATGGTGGTGTCCGGGTCGAGCTCGTAGACCTGCGGGTCCTCCTCCCGCACGTCCGACTGGCTGAACCCGTAGACGACGAAGTCCCCCGCCCTGGACGGGCTTCCGGCGGCACCGACGGCCGGCGGTCCCGACGCCACGAGCGCCACCGCCACGATGCCCGCTGACCAGCGCCGTACCCCAGATCGCCGTGGCATCGCGTCCCCCTGGGAGCTTCGGTGCTGCTGATCGGCAGATTTTCGAAAGCGTATGCCCGGGTCCCCGATATGGGAAGCGCCCAAAGGCTCCGTGCCTAGGACGACAGACGGAACGCGACCGGGCCCGCAGACCCAGGCGCCCGCCTGGCCGCGCTGGCCGCCGACGCCGGGGTACGCCGGGTGACGCTGCTGTGGAACGGGCAACCTGGGCCCGTGGAGGAGGCGTTCGAGGACGGCGACGTCGAATGGACGCGCATCCAGCCGACGGACTTCATGAGCAACACGCTCGGCTGGGCCCCGGACATCCGCCAGGACGGGCAGGTCAACGGCCGCCTCAGCCGCTGACCGGAGGGTAGGCGGGCTGCCACATCGCGTCCTGCACCCGCTGGACGAGGTTCCCCGGCTCGGCGCGGGCCAGGCCCTCCTCGGCCGCCTGCCCGGCCACCGCGACCGCCACCGTGGCCGAGACCGCCCGCAGGTTCTCCACCTGCGGCAGCAGCGGCGCGCCCGGGGCGGAGACGTCCACCATCCCGCCCACCGCCTCGGCCGCGGCCCGCAGCATCCCGTCGCTGATCCGCCGCGCCCGCGCCACGATCGCGCCGAGCCCCAGACCTGGATACAGCAGGGCGTTGTTCGCCTGGGCGATGTCGTGGGTGACGCCGTCATGGACGATCGGATCGACCGGGATGCCCGTGGCCACCAGGGCACGGCCGTCGGTCCAGCGGAGGAGGTCCGCGGGCATCGCCTCGATCCGGTCCGTCGGGTTCGAGATCGGGAAGATGACGGGCCGGTCCACGCCGGCCGCCATCGACCGCACGATCTCCTCCGTGAAAGCGCCGTGCGCCGTCGAGGTGCCGAGCAGCATCGTCGGCTTGACCCGCTTGACGACCTCGCCGAGCCCGATGCCGGCCGCGCCCCGGTCCCAGCCGGAGACCTCGGCGGACGGCCGGGCGTACAGGGCCTGGAAGTCCCGCAGATCCGGCATGTCGTCGATCAGCAGGCCCTGCTTGTCGACCGCCCAGATCCGCCGCACGGCCTCCTCCTGGTCCAGACCGTCGCGGACCATCGCGTCCCGCAGCTGGTCGGCGACGCCCACGCCCGCCGTACCCGCCCCGAACACGACGATCCGCTGCTCGCGCAGCGGCGTCTGCGCCACCTGGCAGGCGCCCAGCACCGCCGCCAGCACGATCGCGCCCGTCCCCTGCATGTCGTCGTTGAACGTCGGCAGCGCGTCCGCATACCTCCGCAGGATGCGCCGCGCGTTCGACGGCCCGAAGTCCTCCCAGTGCAGCATGGCCTCGGGGAACAACCTGCTGATCGCCGACACGAAAGCGTCGATGAACTCGTCGTACCGCGCCCCGCGCACCCGGGCATGCCGCTCCCCCACGTAGAACGGATCGTTGAGCAGCGATGCGTTGTCGGTCCCCACGTCCAGCGCCACCGGGACGACCCGGCCGGGATCGATCCCCGCCGCGGCCGTGTAGACCGCCAGCTTCCCGACCGCGATGCCGGCGCCGCCCCCCACGCCCCAGTCCCCGATGCCCAGGATCTCCTCGGCGTCGGACGCGACGACCAGGTCCACGTCGTCGGCGCCGAGGCCGAAGTTGCGGAATGCGTCCTCGATGCCGGCGACATCGCCGATGGACAGGTACACCCCGCGCGGCCGCCGATATTCATGGCTGTACGCCTTGATCGCCTCGGCGACCGTCGGGTCGTACACGATCGGCAGCATCTCCCGCAGATGGTCGCCCAGGACGCGGAAGAACAGCACCTCGTTGCGGTCCTGCAGCGCGCTCAGGTAGACGTGCTTCAGCAGATCGTCCGGCTGCGCGCGGTACTGCGCGTACGCCCGGCCCGCCTGTGCCTCGATCGTCTCCACCGCCGACGGCAGCAGCCCGGCCAGGCCCAGCGCCTCCCGCTCCGCGCGGCTGAAGGCGGTTCCCTTGTTCCGCAGCGGATCGTCCAGCACCGTCCGGCCGCGATGACTCGTCGACATGCCTGAGCCCTACCCGGACCGCCGCACGCGGAAGTTCAGATCCCGTTCAACGAAACACCCCGAACCGGTCAGCTCAAGCACGACCACCACCTGGGGAAGACCGACGCCGGCACGCCCTTTCGAACTCAGCGAGTTCCAGGCCGGATCGGTGCTGTCCGGCCGGACCGCGGAACGTCTTTTTTGCGCTGCGCGGTGAGCAGCAGGCAGCAGGCGGTGGCCGCGCCGGGGGCCGCCGCCGAGGCCAGGAGCACGGTTCGCATCGCGTCCGCGAAACCGGCGGCGAAGACCTCCTGACCGAGGCGGGCGAAGCGGGCGGCGTCCGCGGGCGTCAGGCCGCCCGGCGGCACGGGCGGGCTGAACTGCCGTGCGCCCGCGACGGCACCTTCGATGAACGGGGTGCGCAGGCCCGCGGGCAGGTGGGCCGCCTGCTGCGCCGCCCCGTCGTGGAGCGCGGAGACGAGGCCGATGACGATCAGGCCGGGCAGCAGGTGCCACGCGCTGCTGTGCGGTCCTGCGGTCAGGACGAGGATCAGCAGCCCGGCGGCGAGCAGGGTCAGGCCCGCCATGAGGACGTACCTGCCGCCGATCTTGTCCGAGAGCCGGCCGGCCCAGGCCGAGCCGATCGCGGTGAGGACGGCGCCGGGCAGCAGGACCAGCCCGGTCTGCAGGGGTGAGTATCCGCGTGCGCCTGCAGATAGAGGACGAGCACCAAGGCGATGCCGATCATGCCGAGCTGGAAGACGAACCCGATCCCGTTGCCGGCCGCGAAGTCGCGCCCGGCGAACAGGCTCAGCGGCATCAGCGGCTCACCGCGCTGGAGGTGCTGCCAGCCGACGAACAGTCCCAGCAGCACGACGCCGGCCACGATGATCGAGGCGATGCTTGGCGGCCAGCAACTGCGCCGGGGAGCCGGCCAGGCCGCACAGGGCCGAGGCGACGGTGAAGGCCGCGGCGCCGGCCAGGAACAGGCGCCGGTACCCGGCAAGCCGATTTAAGCAACTCGTGTTGACTAAGCCCGAATTAGTCAACTACGGTTGCTTGCATGTCAACCAGCTTCCTCCCCCGCGCGAGCCTGCTCGCCCTCGCCCTGACCGTGGCGGGCGCCACCATGACCGCCCCCACCGCCTCCGCCGCCGGCCACGACCGGGGCCACGCCAAGATCCAGCGCGCGCTGGACCGGATCGTGGCCGGCGACGGCGGCCCCGGCATCGTCGCCGAGCTCAGGGCCGGCCACGCCAAGCCCTGGTTCGGCACCGCAGGGGTGGCCGACACGACCACCGGCCGCGAGCGCCGGCCGGGCGAGCACTTCCGCATCGGCAGCTTCACCAAGGCGTTCGTCGGCACGGTCGTCCTGCAGCTGACGGCGGAGGCCAAGCTGAGCCTCGACGACACGGTGGCGAAGTGGCTGCCCGGCGTGGTCGAGGAACACCTCGGCGCGGACGGCGCCAAGATCTCCATCAGGCAGTTGCTCAACCACACCAGCGGGCTCCCCGACGCACTCCCCGGCCAGGAGACCCCCCGCCCCGAAGAGCCCGGCAAGCGCTTCATCTACTCCAAGGTCAACTACACCCTCGCCGGCATGATCGTCGAAGAGGCGACAGGATCGACGATCGCCGACGAGATCCAGCACCGCATCGCCGGCCCGCTGCACCTGACCGGCACGTACCTCCCGGGCGCCGAGAAGACGGTCCGCGAGCCGCACGCCCGCCACTACTCCAAGCAGGACCAGAACGGCCAGGAGACCGCCGTCCACGACGTGACCGAGATCGACGCGGCGTGGGCCGGGGCGGCCGGCGGCATGATCTCGACGACCTCGGACCTGCACGTGTTCCTCAACGCCCTGCTGCGCGGCCGCCTCCTGCCGCCGGCCCAGCAGGAGGAGATGTTCACGACGGTCTCGACGGAGGGCGCGGGCTGGGTCCCGGACACCCGGTACGGTCTCGGCGTCTACTCCCAGAAGCTCCCCTGCGGCGTCACGCTCTGGGGCGGCGGCGGCTTCATCCAGGGCTCGATCTCGTACGCGATGGGCGACCGCCAGGGCACTCACGCGCTGGTGAGCAACCTGAACGGCGACTGGAACGACTTCCAGGCGACCTTCGAGCAGCTTTTCGGGGCACAGTTCTGCTGACTGCCTTTACAAAGTAGATCAGGATGTGGGGAAGCGGGACACCCAGCGCCGCTGCCACGGCGTCTCGATCGCCCGGGGGTGATGGTGCTCCCGGGTCCAGGCGACGGCCTCCGCCGGGGCCAGCCCGGACAGGACCGCGAGGCAGGCGATAACGGTGCCGGTACGTCCCACGCCTCCCCCGCAGGCGACCTCCGCCGCCGCGCCCGCGAGCGCCCGGTCGTGCAGCGCGCGGATGTGCCGGACGGCGGACTCACGGTCGCGGGGCAGCAGGAAGTCGGGCCATTCGACCCAGTCGTGCGCCCAGGCCAGCTCCCCTTCGTGGCGGCGGCGCAGCCGGCCGGACCCCAGGTACAGGCCGTACTCGGGCGCCGGCCCCGGCGGCAGCGGGCGGCGCAGGCCACGCCCGCGGATCCAGGCGCCGTCCGGCAGGCGGACGGCGCCCTCCAGCAACGGGACGCTCACCACGCCACCCCCTCGGGAACGGCGGCGCCGCCACGAAGGCCGTCCGGCGCCACCCCCTCCGGAACGGCGGTGCCACCCAGGAGTCCGTCCAGCGCCACGCCCTCGGGAACGAGGGCGTAGCCCGTGATGCCGTCCAGCGCCACCCCTTCGGGAACGGGGGCGTGGCCCGTGATGCCGTCCAGCGCCACCCCTTCGGGAACGGGGGCGTTGCCCCGGAGGCCGTCCGGCGCCGTATCCGAGTGGTCGGCGCGTGGCGTCTCCCGGCGGCGGGCGCGGTGGTTGGCGACGTTGACGCGGTTGCCGCACAGGTCCGGCGTGCAGTAGCGGCGGCGTCCCGCCCGGCTGGTGTCGACGAACAGGCCGCGGCAACCGGGCGACAGACAGGCGCAGAACCGCTCATGGCCGAGCGCACGGACGACGCCGAGCAGCCCGATGCCGATCAGCGCCGCCAGCTCGCCGGCCAGCGGCGCGCCCGGCGCGGTCGGGACGTACCACTCCAGCCGGCCACCGGGCGCGCAGCGCAGGCCCGGGGTCAGGCCGGCCCGGCCCGCCAGCACCATCGCGCCTGCGACGGCATGCTCCTCCGTGGCGGTCTCCAGGACGACGCGCACCTCCCTGCGCAGGTAGCGCACCTGATCGAGGTCGTCGTCGAGGGGCCGGCGCCCGTCCGTCAGCAGGTCGTGGCCGGCCAGGAAGGCCGCCAGCGCGTCCGTGTCCTGAAGGCCCTCCCCCGCGGCCCGCACGGTGGGCGAGGTGTTGACCAGGTCGGTCGCCACCGCCGCTCCCACGCTGTAGTCGGCAAGAGGAATGATCATGCGCCGCCCTTCGCCTGTAACTGGTATAGCGGGATCATAACCCTTACCAAGGCGACCTGTCGCCGCACCGGACAAACCGGGTGGCCGGTCGCCGAGTGACCGGGTGACCGGGTGGCCGGGTGACCGGCGCCCGCGGATGGCCAAGGCGACGCGCCTCTCGGACGACACCGCGATCGCCCCGGACGAGCGCGCCCGTCGGGCGACACCGCGATCGCCCCGGACGAGGCCAGCCCGTCAGGCCTCCGCGGCGCCCAGATGGCGGACCAGGAGGGCGAGCTGGTCAGCGAAGTGGCCGATGAACTATGTACGGCCATGCCTGGTCACATGGGCCTGCGACACGGCCATCGCCGCTCAGGTCCAGCGGTGCCGCTCCGTCGCGGCGTCGGCGGGGTAGAAGCCTTCGAGCCGCAGCTCCTGAGCCGTGATGTCCTGCGGCGTGCCGACCGTGGTGATCATGGAGAAGTAGCTCGCGGTCACGCCGCCGCTCACGAAGTCGACCGGGATGATCGGCATGATCGTGGAGGTCAGGTCCGGCTCGCGCCACCCGGCCCTGATGCCCGGGCGCGCGAGCACCTCCGCCAGCAGGGCCCTGGTCCCCGCGTCCTGGACGCCGCCGACCGCCTCGCGGTGCACCCGCTGGATGAGGGCGGGGGCGACCTGCTCCCAGTTGGCGACGTGCGGCCGGAGCCCCGCGGGGTCGAACATGAGCCGGACCACATTGGACGGGCCGTCCGCGACCTGGTCGCCGAGCAGGCGGGCGAACATCACCTCGGCGGTGCGGTTGGCCTGGGTGATGTTCCAGTGGCGGTCCATGACCACGGCCGGGTACGGCTCATGGTGGGCCAGCGCCCGCTCCAGCGCGGCCCTGATCGCGGCCATCGCGGGCGCGGCGATGTCGCTCTCGCGGTAGGCGGGGGCGTACCCACCGGCGAGCAGCAGGTCGTTGCGCTCCCGCAGGGGCACCTCCAGCGCGCCCGCCAGCGTGATGATCATCTCGCGGCTCGGCGTCGACCGGCCGCTCTCCACGAAGCTGAGGTGCCGCGGCGAGACCTGGGCGTGGTGGGCCAGGGCGAGCTGGCTCATCCGCCGTACCTGCCGCCAATGGCGCAGCAGCCGGCCCAGCGGACTGTCCGGCCGCCGGGGCCGGAGATCGGGCGTACGCACTCTTGCAAGCTAACCGGCTCCCGCCCCCGGGGCACTTCCCTCGGAGGGAATTGGAACGCCGCCCGCCCGGCCCGACAGTGGTGCTGCCGGTGCGGGAGAGCCCCGCCGGAGTCACCACGCAACGTCGCCCGGAGGCCCGCGATGACCGTCTTCCCCGTCCACTCGGCCGGCTCGGCCCCGCAGCAGTCCCAGCAGCCGCTGGACGAGCTGCGGCAACGAGTGGGGTTCATCCCCAACCTGGCCGCCACGATGGCCGAAGCTCCCACCACGATGGACGGATTCAACCAGTTGCAGCGCGCGCTGGCGCACAGCACGATCACCGCCGCCGAGCGCGAGGTCGTCGGCGTCACGGTCAGCGTCGCCAACCGCTGCCCCTACTCCGTGGCCGCGCACTCCGCCTTCGCCGCGCGCGCCGGCGTGTCACCCGAGGTGATCGCGGCCCTGCGCGCGGGCAAGGACGACCTGCCGGAGGAGAAGGCGGCCGCGCTGAGCGCGTTCACGAAGGCGCTGCTGCGCTCCGGCGGGCTCGTGGACCGGGCCGAGATCGACGCGCTGCTCGGCCATGGCTATTCGCCTGCGCAGGTTCTGGAGGTGATCACCCAGGCCGTGTACACGACCATGGCGAACTGGGTCGCCAACGCGACCGGCGCGCCCCTCGACGATGCGCTGGCCGCCCACGCCTGGACCGCCTGAGGTCCGCGCGGGACCGCCCGAGGCTGCGCGCGGAACCGCCTGAGGTCCGCGCGCGGAACCGCCCGAGGCTGCGCGCGGAACCGCCCGAGGTCTGCGCGTGGAGCCGCCTGTGGACCGCGTGCCGGGCCGGTACGCTGTGGCGGTGATCAACGTGGTCGAGTGGACCAGGCTGGCGCCGTGGCGGGTCGCCCGCTCCCGCCTCGGCCACGGCCAGACGGTGATCGTCAAGTGGGCCGGCCCCCACGTCGCCGGCGGGCGCACCGACGGGTGGCGGCTGCGCACGGAGGTGGCCGCCCTCAGATTCCTGTCGGAGGACCTCGGGGTGCTCCTGGCCCCGCGCGTGCTGGCCGAGGACCTGCCGGCCGGCTGGATCGTGCTGGAGGATCTCGCGCCGCGCACCGCGCTGGACGAGCTGCTGCGCCGGGACGGCGCCGGCCCGCATCTCGCCCGGCTGACCGCTTTCGCCCGCGCCCGGGGCGAGCTCGGCGCGCTCACCGCCGGCCGGGCGGAGCCGTACTATCGGCGCCGCCATGCTCGGGCCGGGCGACCCCGACGCCGACCGGCTTGGGCAGGTCGCGGCGGTGCGCTCGGAAGGGCTGCCGCGAGCCGAGGCGCTCGGGGTCCCGGTCTCCGGCGCGGTCTCGCGGGAGGTGGGCCTGATGCTGGCGGAGCTGGCTGAGCCGGGGCCGTTCCTGGCGTTCAGCAACAACGATCCGGAGGCCAACAACGTCCTGGTGCAGCCCAGCGGACCGGCCGATCCGCGCCTGATCGACTTCGAGTTCGCCGGCTTCACCCACGCACTGAACGACGCCGTCTGCCTGCACGTGCCAGGCCCGGCCTGGATGTCGGTGCGCATGGCCACCTCGGCGGGCTCGGCGGGCTCGGCGGAGTCGGCGGGCTCGGCCGGCTCAGCGAGGTCGGTCGGGTCGGTCGGCTCAGCGGGATCGGTCGGCTCGGTCGGCTCAGCGGGATCGGTCGGCTCGGTCGGCTCAGCGGGATCGGTCGGCTCGGCGGGGTCGCCGGCCGAGGCCTATCGGCGCGCCCTGGCCGCCGGGGTGCCGCAGGCCGAGGACGACCTGCGCTATGGCGTGGCGCTGGGGGCGGCGTGCCTGGCGTACGCGCTGGTCCGCTTGTCGCGTCTGCCCACGCTGGACGCCCGCCCGGCCGGGGACGCCAGCCGTGCCCAGCTCGTCTCGACCCTGGAGGCGGCCGCCGGCACCGCCGCATCCCATCGGGCCCTGCCGCAGCTGGCCGGCTGGTGCCGGCGCCTGGCCGGGGCGCTGCGCCGCCGGTGGCCGGACGCCGACGTGGACGTCACGGCGCTGGCTCCGTACACACCGCGGCACTAATCCGTACGCAGCGCGGCATCAAGGCGTACGGCGGGTACGGCCCGGAGGCTGCCGGGCCGCACTCGCCGGTTTCTAGTTGCCGCCGCGGTTCAGCCAGGCGCGGACCGCGCCGCCGTTGTAGACGACCAGGTAGTCAGCTTTGCCGTCACCGCTGATGTCGGCGAACTCGACGTACTCCCGCGGGTAGTCGGACGCGTGGGCCCAGTCGTACCGGGCCTCGAAGCTGCCGTTGCCCCCGCCACCGCGGTTGAGGAAGGCATGCACCGCGCCCTCGACGCTGACCTGCAGGTAGTCGGCCGCGCCCTCACCGTCACCGTCGGCGAACCGGACGGCCGCCAGCGACGAGCCCCGGGGGCCGCCGGCCCAGTTGAGCCACAGCGGCCAGTACGAGGCTCCGCGTTGCCGGTGCCGCCTCCGGGGTGCCACCGGTTCTGGTACACGTGGACCGCGCCCTCCGCGCTGACCCGCAGGATGTCGTCGCGCCCGTCCCCGTTGAGGTCGGCGAAGCGCAGCGCGATGCCGGTGCTCGTCATCGACAGTTGCCCGTGGAAGTCGGGCCAGTTGTCGAAGTCCTCGCCGCCTCCCTCCATGCCGTGCGGATTGTCCTGGAAGTCCTGGCGGAAGGTGTCGCTGAGACGCGGGTTGCGGTTCTGCGTCTCCTCGAGGTTCCGGCGCATCTCCTCCCAGTCGTACTTGTCCCCCTCCAGGCTCAGGGTGACGGACTCCGCCGCCACGGCCACGGAGAACGTCCCGGCTGGGCCGCTCGGCACGGCGAACCGCGGCGCCGCCGCCGTCACCGGGGGCGTCAGGCCCAGTAGCAGAGCCGCCACCATGGACCTGATCAAGGCCAGGCGACCGGTCGTTCTCCGCGTGTTCACGCACACTCCCGCGTTCGGGGAGTTGATCATGCCAAGCGCGGAGGATAGCGGCGTGAATGTGCCCTTTACGCTCGCGGTGCGTTGATAACGAGCTGAAAGCCCCACCTGCCCGAAGCTCGCCGCCGCTATCATGATCCGCCCGGCCCGCTACCCAAAGGGACACATGGACTCCGCCACGTACGTCGAACCGCCCGGACCCCAGACCGAGATCCCGCTGCTCGGCGGTGACGTCACCGAGGGGGTCGTGCGTGCGGGCGAGACCGTGCGCCGCACCGCCGGCCCCAACGCCCCGCTCGTCCATGCGCTGCTGCACCATCTGGAGGCGATCGGGTTCGCGGGCGCTCCGCGGTTCCTGGGCTTCGACGCGGCCGGGCGCGAGGTGCTGACGTTCGTCCATGGGGAGGTCGCGGGCCGGCCGCGGCCGGCGTGGCTCGCCGACGAAGGGCGGCTGGCCTCGGTGGGGCGGCTCGTGCGCGCGTACGACGACGCCGCCGCGAGCTTCGTGCCGCCCGAGGGCGTACGCCCGGCCTACGGGCCCTCCGAGACGCCCGGCATGCCGCCCGCGCCGCCCTACCCGCCGGAGCTGGTGGGGCACATGGACTACACACCCGACAACATCGTGTTCAGGGACGGCGCGGCGGCCGCGCTGATCGACTTCGACATCGCGAAGCCGGTCACCCGGGTGGACGAGGTCTTCAACGCGATGCTCTACTGGGCGCCCGTGGGCGACCCGGTGGACGCCGATCCGCTGCTGCGCGAGGTGGACGTGCCGCGCCGCTGCCGGATCCTCGCCGACGCCTACGGGATGTCCGGCACCGACCGCTCCCGGCTCGTCGAGGTGGGCGTGCTGCGGACGCGGCGGGCGTGGTTCTCGATGAAGCGGATGGCCGAGGAGCAGGGCGGCGGGTGGGCGCGGATGTGGGACGAGGGCGTCGGCGACCAGATCAAGCGGCGCGAGGCCTGGCTCGACCGCAACGGCGCGGCCCTCGACGCGGCGCTGACCGCCCCGTAAGACGCTGCGTTTACAGAGGTCTTAGCCCGCTCGGTGCACAGTTGTGGCGTTGTATACCTTTCGGGAGGACGAGATGATCCCTGGGCCGGACGGATTCAGCACCGAGGAAACACTGACGAACGAACCGCCCAGGCGCCGCCTCCCCCGTTCTCTGCTGCTCGTGGCCACCACCGCGCTGGTCGTGGTCACGGGGGCGGGCGTCGCCGCCGCCGCGGTGTTCTCCCCCTCGCCGTCGCCCACGCCGACGGTGAGTGACACGGCCAGCCCGTCCGCGACCCCTTCCGAGCGGACACCGGGGCAGGATCGCGGCTGGGGCCGCAAGCTCGGCCTCGGCGGCCCCGCGCTCCACGGCGAGTTCGTCGTGCCCGACGGCGAGGGCACGTACGTGACCGTCGCCACCCAGTACGGCGACGTCACGGCGGTGGACCAGGACTCGATCACGGTCAAGAGCGAGGACGGCTACACGAAGGAGTACGCGGTCAACGCCGACACCCGGATCAACCGTGGCGGCGATGGGGTCGACACGCTGAAGGCCGGCCAGAAGGTCACGGTCATGGCGAAGGTGGACGGCGGGACGGCCACGGCCGTCAGGATCCGCGACACGACCCTGCGCGAGGGGCGCGGCTACGGGCAGCGCGATGGACAAGGGGATGAGCAGGGCTGGCGCGGCGACGGTGGCCGCCGGCACCGGCCCGGCCAGCCGCCGACCTCATCACCCACCCCTTCCGACGCCACCCCGTCGCCGACCACGACCACGACCGCGACTTCCTGACCTGACCCGACCTGACCCGACCTGGACCGACCCGCCCCGGCCTGGCCTGGCCTGGCCTGGCCTGGCCTGGCCTGACGGGGAGGGTCACAGGGCGGCGGGGGCCGGGCCGTGGCTGCGCCAGACGGTGCCGCGGCGCTCGTGGGCGAACAGTCCCTCGACCGCATGGGCGATCTGCGGGCCGATCTCGCGTTCCAGCAGGTAGAGGCTCAGGTCGAGGCCGGAGGTGATGCCGGCGCCGGTGACCAGGTCGCCGTCGTCCACGACGCGGGCGCGTACCGCGTGGGCGCCCGTGGCGCCCAGCACGTCCAGGCCCAGGTGGTTGGTGGTCGCGCACCGGCCCTCCAGCAGCCCGGCCATGGCCAGCACGAGCGAGCCGCCGCACACCGTGGCGACCGTCACGCGCGGGTCGGCCATCGCCGCCTTCAGCAGCCCGGGCAGAGCGGTGGAGAGGGTACGGCCCAGCAGGACGGAGACGTGCTCGTCCCCATCGGCGCCCGGGTCCTCGCTGACACGGCCGGCGGCGCCGGGGACGAGGACCAGTCCCGGGCGGCCCGGGTCGAGGGCCGCGGTGGCGCGCAGTGCCAGGCCACCCGTACCGCTGATCACCTCCCGCGGCCCCTCGGCCGAGACGAGCTCCACGCTGACCGCCCCCGCGGAGGCGGCGCCACCGGCGTGCAACACCTCGAAGGGGGCGATGACGTCGAGCGGGTCGAAGCCGTCGAACAGAACGATCTGAGCGTGCATGCGGTGGTCCTCCGATGGTCGAGCGCCTGATTCGCCTCGACGGTAGCCGGGCCGGAGCGGCGCGGCCCAGTGGCATTAGTGACGGTGTTCAACGGAATATCGCCATCCGCTGTTAGAGGTAAGCGACCTGCTCAGATGCGTGCCGGCGAGCATGGGCGGGTGCTCGGCGGACGGGTATGTTCTGGACATGCACACCGTCGCCGTCCTCGCGCTCCCGCAGGTGATCCCGTTCGATCTGGCCACGCCGATCGAGGTGTTCACCCGCACCCGCCTGCCGGACGGGCGGCCCGGCTACCAGATCCGCGTCTGCGCGGCGGAGCCGGAGATCGACGCCGGCGCCTTCGTGCTGCGCGCGCCCTGGGGGCTGGACGGGCTCAAGGGCGCGGACACCGTCATCGTGCCCGGCACCGCCGACCCCACGGTGCCCCTCCCGCCCGGCGTCGGCGCGGCACTGCGCGAGGCCGCCGCCGCGGGCACCCGTATCGCCTCCATCTGCTCGGGCACCTTCCTGCTGGCGGCCACCGGGCTGCTCGACGGCCTGCGCGCGACCACCCACTGGCTCGCCGCGCCCCGGCTCGCCGCCGCCTACCCGGACATCGACGTCGACCCCGGCGTGCTGTACGTCGACAACGGCCAGATCCTCACCTCCGCGGGCGCGGCGGCCGGGCTCGACCTGTGCCTGCACCTGATCCGCCGCGACTACGGCTCGGCCGTGGCCGCCGACGCCGCGCGCCTGTCGGTGATGCCGCTGGAGCGTGAGGGCGGGCAGGCGCAGTTCATCGTCCACGATCACACGCCCAGCCCGAAAGGCGTCGTCCTGGAGCCCGTGCTCGACTGGCTGCGCGACAACCTCGCCCGCGAGCTCACCCTCGACGAGATCGCCGCGCACGCCGGGGTCAGCACCCGTACGCTGATGCGCCGCTTCCGCGAGCAGACCGGCACCACGCCGCTCCAGTGGCTGCACCGCGCCCGCGTCCGCCAGGCGCAGCACCTGCTGGAGACCACCCGGCACTCCGTCGAGCGCATCGGCGCCCAGGTCGGCTTCGGCTCGCCCACCGCCTTCCGGGATCGCTTCAAGCGCACCACCGGCGTCAGCCCGCACACCTATCGCCGCACGTTCAGCAGCCCCGGTTAGCCTCTGGCGGGGGCGATGCCGGCATGTCACCATTCATGGATGATCGTGTCGTCCGGCGAGAACCCGAGCCCGCGGCTCCTGCCCGCCGCCGTAGCCGGGATCATCCTTCCCGTCGGCCTGTTCGCGTGGGCGGCGCTGATGACCCGATTCTTTCCCGACTCCCACCACTGCGGGGAGTACACCGGATGCATCGGTTTTCTCGCCGAGGCGTGGGATGTCGGGCGGTGGGTGGCGATCGTCCTGGCGTGGCCGCTGCTCCACCTCTTGCGGGTACGGCCGGCGTGGCCCGTCGCCGTGCTGGCGGGCGCGTTCCTGCTGGTGATCTGGTGGGTCGCCGGGATGCTGCGGCTGGATCACGCTTTCACCGTCGTCGTCTTCAGCGGCCTGCTCGCCTATCCGGCCGCGGCCTGGCCGGCCGGAAGAATGCGGATCAGTCGCCGGATGCCCGAACCGCCGTCAGCCACTCGGCGACGTCCGTGATGACGGCCGGATCGACGTGCTGGGGCGGGCCGTATCCGGCCGGCGTGGACGGTCCGGTGCCGGGGAAGAACAGGTGGTCGTCCGCGTCGTACACGCGGATCGTGACGCCGGGCCGGTCGGCCAGGCCCTTCCGCCAGCCGGCCAGATCGTGCTCGACGGTCACCTGGTAGTCGCGGCCGCCCTGGAGGATGAGCATCGGCTGGGGGATGGTCGCCGCGGTCGCGACGGGGTCGTAGCCGCGCAGGTCGAGCCAGTACGCGCCGGAGAAGCCGAACGGCAGGTCCGCCGCCGGCGTCGCGGGCGACAGGCCGGGGCCGTCGACCACGGCCGCCTGCCGGATGATCGTCTCGACGGCGGCGTCGGCGGCCGGGCCGGGGTCCAGCGCGGCGAGATGGCGGACGACGCGGACGGCGGCCCGATGCATCGGCTGGGTGTCGCCCGCCAGGATCACCAGGCCCGCCAGCGACTTCTCGGCGACCGCGACACGGGGGGCCACTTTGCCGCCCATGCTGTGGCCGAGCACGAACACCCGCTCCGGGTCCACGCCCGGCTCGCGCTGGAGCAGGCGGATCGCGGCGACGGCGTGCGGGACGTACTCGTCGCCCATGGTGAAGTCCTGGGCCTTCGCCACCTGGGCGGCGTGGGCGTGGGTCACCTTGTCGAACCTGAGCACCGCCACTCCGCGCCCGGCCAGCCCCCAGGCCAGGTCCTTCAGCGGCTTGTTCGCGCCGGTGGTGGCGTCGCGGTCGAACGGCCCGCCGCCGGCGAGCAGCACCACGGCGGGCCGCCGGCCGTCCCCGCGCGGCAGGGTCAGCGTCCCCGGCACGGCGAGCGGGCCGTCGCCGACCGTGACCTCCCGCTCCTCGAAACCGGCGGGGCCGGCGTAGGGAGGCGGCTCCCACTGCGGGGCGCCCGCGCGCACGAACTGCAACCCGGTCAGCAGGCCCGCCTCGTCGACCGGCATGACCACCGTGAACTCCCCGCGCTCGCACCCCACCAGGACGCTCACCCGTGCCGCCCCGTCGCCGACCGGCTGTCCTGCGGTGGAAACGGGCCCGTTCGCGGCCAGCTCGGCGGACCAGGCCGCGCGCAGCGCCTCCGCCGGCACCTGGGCGCGCAGCGAGGGCGCGAACAGCTCCACCATCTCCGTGAAGCGGCCCTCACGGGCCAGGTCCACGAACGTCGTGGCGGTCGCCACCGGATCGGCTTCCCTCATGACCCCTACCTTTCTCGCTTTTGGAGAAAGGTAGCACGGTCTGAGATCGTAGTGCGGGCGGGTTCGGTCAGCGGGCGGCTCTGCGCCAGGTGTTCGCCTGCTTGATCTTCAGGCGGCCGTAGCCCAGCTCGCCGGTGACCCGGATGTGTGGCCGTCCCGGGCGCGTGCGCTGCGACGCCGTGCAGGTCACACGGCCCCATTCGGTACGTGTGCCGTCGGCGTTCGCGCTCGCGCCGGGCGGGAGGATGATCGTGGCGGAGCCGTACGCGAGCCGGAGCTCGATGTCGATCTCCGGATGGTCGATCACGGCCCGCGACAGGTCGAGCCGTACGCCGCCGTACTCGGAGTCGATCCGCAGGATGCGCGGGACCCGCCACTCCCCCGAGCGCTCGATGCGCGCGCCCGTGGTGGTGAGCCGGACGGCCTCTTCGGTCAGGCCCGCGAAGGCGGGCTTCAGGTCGCCGCGGGAGGTGGCGGTGAGCGCCAGTTCGAGGCGCGCCTCCATCTCGCCGGAGGTGAGCCGGCCGTCGGCGAACGCCTGCTGGAGCCGCTGGACGGCCGTTTCGCGTTCCGTGTCGGAGACGCGAATGAGGTCCGTGTCGGAGACGCGTATGAGATCGGCGTTGGTGTCGGAGACCCGTACGAGGTTCGTCCAGTGCTTGATTGTCGTCATCGGCTGACCGTCCGCTGGTAGAGCCGGGTGGCCAGCGGCATGAACACCACGAGCAGCAGCGCCGACCAGAGCAGCGCGGCCGGGACCGCGTGCTGGAGTGGCCACGCGCTCGGCACGGGCATGGCGGGGTTGGTGTTGCCGAACAGCTCGCGCACGGCCTGGACCAGCGTGGAGACGGGGTTCCATTCGGCGATCAGCTTGAGCGGGCCGGGCAGCTGGGACGTGTCCACGAACGCGTTCGACAGGAACACCAGCGGCATCGAGACGACGGTGGCGATGTTGTTGAACACCTCGGGCGTGCGCAGGGTCAGCGCGACCGTCGCCGTCACCCAGGAGAAGGCGTACGCGAACAGCAACAGCAGCAGGAAGCCGAGCACGGCCTCGTGGGGCGCGGAGTGGATCCGCCAGCCGACCAGCAGCCCGACGAGCGCCATGGTGACGATGCTGGTCACGTTCATGATCACGTCGCTGACCGTCTGGCCGACGAGCACCGCCGACGGGGACATCGGCAGCGTGCGGAACCGGTCGAAGATGCCCTTCTGCAGGTCCTGCGTGAGCGTGTAGCCGGTGATCTGCGCGCTGGTGACGATCGTCTGGACGAAGATCCCCGGCAGCAGGAACTCCTGGTACGACATGCCGGGCACGTCGATCATGCTGCCGAAGACGTACGCGAACAGCAGCACGAACACGATCGGGAGCGTGATCACCCCGCCCAGCAGGTCAGGCGCTCGCTTGATCTTGAGTGCGTTGCGTTTGGTGATCGTCATGCCGTCGGCGATCGCCAGCTGGAGGGTGTTCATCGGGCGTTCTCCTTGATCAGCTCGCTCGCCTCGTGCCCGGTCAGGGTGAGGAACACGTCGTCCAGGGTGGGCCGCCGCAGCCCCGCGTCGCGTACGGCGATCCGTTCTGCGGCCAGGTGGCTCAGCGCCCAGGTGAGCGAGGCCGCACCGTCGCTGACCGGGATCGTCACCCGGAACCCGGCGGCGTCGGTCTGGATGCCGTCGGTGGCCAGGGGCGCCAGCATCCGCCGGGCGCTCTCCAGGTCCGCCGCGCTCGTCACCGTCACCTCGATGCGGTCGCCGCCGACCTGGCCCTTGAGCTCGTCGGCGGTGCCGAGGGCGATCACCCGGCCGTGGTCGACCACCGCGATCCGGTCGGCCAGCCGGTCGGCCTCCTCCATGTACTGGGTGGTGAGCAGCACGGTCGTGCCGTTCTTGACCAGCTCGGCGATGACGTCCCACAGGCTCGCGCGGGCTCTGGGGTCCAGCCCGGTCGTGGGCTCGTCCAGGAACAGCACCGGCGGATCGGCGACCAGAGCACCCGCCAGGTCGAGCCGGCGGCGCATGCCTCCCGAGTAGCCCCGCACTGGACGGTCGCCCGCCTCGGTGAGGTCGAAGCGTTCGAGCAGCTCGCGGGCGCGTTCCTTGCTGCGTTTGACGCCCAGGTGGTAGAGGCGGCCGACCATCTCCAGGTTCTCGGCGCCGGTGAGGTGGTCGTCGACGGCGGCGTACTGGCCGGAGGCCCCCATGCGGGAGCGCAGCGGGCGGGCGTCGCGTACGACGTCGAAGCCCGCGACCGTGGCCCGGCCGGCGTCCGGCAGTAACAGGGTGGTCAGGATGCGGACGGTCGTGGTCTTTCCCGCGCCGTTGGGGCCGAGCAGGCCGAACACGGTGCCCTCGGGGACCGACAGATCCATCCCGTCGAGGGCCACCACGTCGCCGTACTTCTTGACCAGGCCTTCCGCTTCGATTGCCGGTGGCATATGAGCTCTCCTCTGTGGTTTCTGGAACTTCTAGGAGCGGTGGATCACGATGTCGCCGTACGAGGTGTGGGCGCGTACCTCGACGGTCTGGTCGGAGTGGGCGGGGCCGTCGCAGGTGTCCAGGGAGACGTCCACGGTGCCGTACGTGGAGCTGACGTCCAGCCAGGCGGCGCTGCCTTCGCGGATCCCGAGGTCCAGCGCGCCGCCCGAGGTCTCCATGACGACCGAGCCCGACACGACCTCGCCGATCCGGACGCTGCCGTACGCGGTCTTGGCGGCTACTCCGGCCAGGGCGCGGCCGACGGTGATGTCGCCGTACGCGGTGTTCAGCCGCAGGTCACCGGTCACGTCTCCGAGGCTGAGGTCGCCGTTGGAGGTCTTCACCACGGCGGTGCCGTCGATCTCGCCGATCCGTATGTTGCCGTTGGAGGTGGTGACGTCGGCGTGCCCGGTGGCCTTGGCCACCCTGATGTCGCCGGACCCCGTCTTGAGCCGCAGCCGGTCGGTCTGGTCGAGCTGGACGTCGCCGTAGGACGTCGTGAACTTCACCTCGCCCAGACGGCCCCTGCAGCGGAAGTCCGCCGCCGCGTTCGCCTCGACATGGGATCCGGCCGGCAGGTCGATCGTCACGGTGACCGAGCCGCCCCAGCCGAGCAGCGAGCGCGCCCACTTCATCGGCCCCTCGACCAGCAGGTCGAGCGGGCCGCCCCGCACCGGTGGGATGGTCCGCTCGGTGGGCGCCTTCACCAGCAGGGTTCCATCGGTGTACTCGATCTGGGTGCGCTCGGCGGCGTGCACGTCGGTGTCGTCGAACTGGTCGCTGGGGCGCACCTCGACGACCGTGTCGGTGCGGTCGCTCGCGTTGATCCGGACCTTGGCGCTGGCGAGGTCGATGATGGCGGCGATGGGCTCGGGGGTGACGAACGTCGGCATGGCGGTCCCCTCATCTCGGCTTTCTGAATGGCGTTCTGGTCAGCGGGATATTCGGGCGCGGGGGCTGACGGCCGTCTCGCGCCTGGCTCGTCGGCGGGGGGGCTTGTCGGCTGTACGCGTCTGCTCGTCGGTGCGCTGGCTTGTCGGCCGTACGCCCGGCTTCGGGGTTTGTCGGCTGTACGCCCGGCTTCTGGGTCAGTGGACCCAGCCGGTGAAGCGCTGCCCGGTCCGGGGTTCCGCGCGCTGGTCCGAACGGCGGCCGGCGTCGCCGGGTCCGAGTGCGGCGGAGACGGCGCGGACGAGCCAGGCGTTGACCGAGAGCCCGTCACGGGCCGCCGCCTCCTCGATGCGCGGCTTGAGGTGTTCGGGGACGCGGAGCGAGATCCGCGAGGTCCCGCCCTCGTCGGCGTCCGGCTGAGGCGGCGGGGCAGGCGTCTCGGCGCTTGCGGTCTCGAACTGGCCGGCCGGTGGTGGCGTCACGACGAAGCCGGGGTCGCGTCCGCGCAGGCGTACCTCGACGGAACCGGGTGCGAGGTCGCGGGTGATCTCGTCCGCCGCCGCCGACAACGCTTCCAGCAGGGCGAGCCGGGTGGCCGACTCGAGCGTGGCGGCGAGACGCTCGGCCAGCGCGCGGGCTTCCTCGCCGCCAGCCCCGGCGGCGACGGCCAGCTCGCGGCGGAGATGGTCGACATAGGGCGCAAGGTCCATGACGCCACTATGACGTCATGATGGCGTCAATGCAAGCGGCCGAACGCCATGCCCATTGGCATCATGCCCTTGAACTGGTCTTTCGATTTTCAGATGGATGGCGTCAAGGTGACGCAGAGCGCGCTGACGACCTTGGCGGCGTACCCTTTGGCCGTGCGTACGAAGTGAGCGAGCGGGCGGTGATCGGCGGGCCATGAGTGCTGACGAGATGCGCGAGCGCCTGCAGGCGGCGGCCGACGACCTGGTGGCGAGCGGCGCGGAAGCGGGGCTGCAGGTCGCGGTGACGCGGCACGGCCGGATGGTGGCGGACGTGACCGCCGGCCGTGCCGCCACCCACCACGGGCACGGCGGGCCGACCAGCACCCGCCATGGGCACGGCGGGCCGGCCGACACCCGGCACGGGGACGGCAGTCCGGCCGGTGCTCGCCGCGGGGACGGCAGCTCGGCAAGCGCCCGCCGGGAGTCCCCGGTGGAGTCCAGCACGCTGTTCTACGCGGCTTCCACGGCCAAGGGCGTGGCCTCGGCGGTGGCTCACGTGCTCGTCGAGCGCGGGGAGCTCGCGTACGACCTGCGGGTGGCCGAGGTCTGGCCGGAGTTCGGCGTCCACGGCAAGGACGGGGTGACGCTCCGCCACATCCTGCTGCACACCGCCGGTGTCCCCGCCCCGCCGTACGACACGACGGTCGAGGATCTGTGCGACTGGGAGCACATGTGCGCGGTGCTCGCCAAGGCCGAGCCCTGGTGGAAGCCCGGCACCCGCTTCGGCTACCACGCGCAGACGTTCGGCTTCCTGCTCGGCGAGACCGTACGGCGGGCCACGGGACGAACCCTGTCGTGGTGGCTGCGCGAGGCCGTCACCCGTCCGCTCGGGGTCGAGGACGAGGTGCACTTCGGGGTTCCCGAGCCGCTGCTGGACCGGGTGGCCCTCCAGGAACCGCCGATCGGCCCGCCGCCCGCGGAGCCGGAGCCGGGATCCCCTGCCGATCGCGCGATTCCGCCCGGCATCCGGTCCGACGCCGCCTATGCCAACCGGGCGGACGTCCTCTCCGCCGACGTCTACGCGGCCGGCACGATGACCGCGCGCGGCGTGGCCCGCGTGTACGCGGCCCTGCTCGGCGACGTCGAGGGCGTCCGGCTCGTCTCGCCGGCGCGCCTGGGGGCCATGGCGGCGGTGCAGTACGAGGGCATGGACGAGGTCATGGGGTTCCCGACCACCTGGGCGTTCGGCTTCAGCACCTACCGTCCGGGGGACGGCGCGGCCCGATCGGGATCGACGTTCGGCATGGTCGGGATGAACGATTCGGCGGCCTACGCCGACATCGACTCGGGCGTGGCGGTGGCGGTGATGCGCAACCGCTTCGGCGGCGGGCTGGAGGCGTTGTCCCGGATCGGCCGCATCGTCAACGACGCCTTCCCCTCCCGCGGCCACTCAGGTTGACCCAGGCGCGATCCGGCGGCGGCCCGGACGCGATGGGGATGCGATCCGGCTGCTGTCCGGCGGCGAAGCGGACGCAATCCGGGCGATCCAGCGGCCGCCCAATGGTGACCCGGGCGATCCCGTACCGGCCCGATGGTCGAGGGGTGTGTCATAGTGCGATATTCACCTTTTTGATCATTCCAGGGAGCCCCATGCGCATGACGACAGCCGCACTCCCCGTGGCGACGGCCGCCTCCCCGTTCCGGCGGGCCGGCCGACTGCACGGAGCGGCCCGATGAGCCAGGAGCCGACCGACAGCCCGGCCGGGTGGGTGGCCAAGCACGTCAAGAGCTACGTCGAGTCCGGCGGCACCCGGGGCCACCTCTACCAGGGCGCGCCCACCCTGCTGATCACCACGACCGGCCGCCGTTCAGGTCTCCCCCGCCGTACCGCTCTCATCTACGGCCGCGACGGCGACCGCTACCTGGTGGTCGCCTCCAACGGCGGCGCCGACGACCACCCGCTCTGGTTCCACAACCTGCTCGCCCAGCCGCAGATCAGCGTGCAGGTCGGCGCCGAGGTGTTCGACGCCGAGGCCCGCCCGGCGGACGCCGACGAACGGCCCCGCCTGTGGGAGACGATGACCGGGATCTGGCGGCACTACACCGGCTACCAGCAAAAGGCGCCGAGGGAGATCCCCGTCGTGGTCATCGAGCGGATCCAGCCGTAGCCGCCGCTTCCGGGCCAGGTCACGCGGGTTCGCCGTCCTGGCCGCCGGGCGCGGTGGTGAGCAGGAAGCCGGGCGGTGAGAGGGTCCAGCCGGGGACGTTCAGGGCGTCGAGGGCCGCGACGATCTTCCGCTCCTCGTAGGTGAAGTGCGACTCCAGCAACGCGGCCAGGCCGTCCAGCTCGGCGCGCACGCGCCGAGGCTCGATCGTGCCGAGGCCGTCGAGCAGCTCCTGCAGCCGGTGCAGGATCTCGCTGACCTGCCGGTGGTCACGGCTCAGCTCCTGGAGCACGGGCCGCAGCTCCGGGAAGTGCCCGGCCAGGGCGGGGAACGCGCCGCCGTCCTCGCCGGTGTGATGGCGTTCCAGCACGGAACAGAAGGCCAGGCAGTGCGTACGCAGCTCGCGCGGCCGGTCGGCCCGCCCCGCCAGATGGGCGTCGACGTCCCGGCGGAGCCGGGCCAGCTCCTCGCGGAGCCAGAGATGCACGTCGATCAGCTGGGTGCCGAACGCGGTGAGGCGCTCGGCGGGTTTGACAGGTGGGTCCATGGGCGTCCCATGTTTGCGCGCCTCCATGCCCTCGGCGATCTGCTTGCCGGGTACACCGCGACGCTGACGTGGGATCCCATCACGCTTCCCGCCGGGCGTCAAACGGCGGATGGTTTGACAGCCGGCGACCGCCGTGGCTGTAATGGCCTTCGTGTCGCGTGATGCCGGGCGAGGAGAACGCCGGCCGCATGGAGGCACCGTAATAGGGGGTAATCTCGTGACTTCTCAGCTCACCGGGCGCGGCTGACACCTCCATCGCGCGCACCCGCCACGCCGATCGCGTGTGCGGCGGTGCCGTGCGTCAGCGTCGCGGCTACCCGTCCCCAGCTTGCGTTCCCCACCCGCCTCCGGCTGCTCGCGGCTCATCGTCGCGCGCCGGCCGGCCGCGGGTTGCCGCCGCCCTTCGAGCGGCTTTCCCCACCGGCTTACGACCACGTAGGACGGCGTACGGCGCCAGCCTGCCCACCGTCCCGCACCAAGGACTCATCTCGTGTACATCACCCACATCCCCGCAACCCCCGATGGCGGCGCCATCGTCCTGGCCGAGATCATGGCCATGCAGTCGCAGCCTCCTGCGCTGCCGCCCGACGCCGATCTCACTCCTCTCCTGCCGCGCACCGGCGGCGTCCCCGCCACCTGGGTCACCGCCCCACGCCAGCCAGCCGAAACCGTCACCCCCGCGAACCACCCGGCGGAGACTGTGAGCACCACAGGCCAGTCGGCCGATGCCGTCACCGTCGCGCACGGCTCGACCGAGACCATCAGCACCGCAGGCCAGTCGGCCGAGGCCGTCACCGTCTACGTCCATGGAGGCGGGTTCGAGTACGCCAACCCGCACATGGAGCGGGTCATGGCCTACCGTCTGTCCCAGGCGACCGGCCGCCCCGTCGTCGCGGTGGATTACCGGCTCGCGCCCGCCCATCGGTATCCGGCCGCGCTCGAAGACGTGGTGGCCGTCTACCTGAGCCTGCTCGCTCAGGGTGTACCGGCTTCGGGGATCGTCCTGGCGGGCGAGTCCGCCGGCGCCACCCTGGTGCTGTCGGCGCTGCTCGTGCTCAAGGAAGCCGGGGACGAGCTCCCCGCGGCGGCCCTGGCGGTCTCCCCGCAGACCGATCTCACCCTGTCGAGTCCCTCGATCGAGGCCAACGACGGACAGGACGTCGTCCATCGGGCCGTGCTCGATCACGTCCGTACCCAGTACCTGGCCGGTGCGCGGCCGGACGAGGCGCCCCAGTCGCCCCTGCACGGTGACCTGCGCGGACTGCCGCCGCTCCTGCTCGCGGTGGGCTCCAAGGAGGTGCTGCTCGACGACGCGCGCCGCTTCGCCGAGGCCGCGTCGGCCGCCGGCGGAGACGTCCGGCTCGACGTCTACGACGAGATGCCGCACGTTTTCCACGCGTCCGCGCTCGCCGCCGAACCGGGCCCCACCGCCGTCACCTGGCTGCGCCGCGTCAAGGAATGGAGCGGCAGCCGGTCGCCTGTCTCCCCCGGTAACTCAGGCTGACCGCCACGTGCCACCTGTCGCCCCGGCCGCTCGGACTGACCGTCACGCGCCGCCCGTCGCGTCGGCGGAGACGGCGTAGTGGGCCACGCCGTCGGCGAACGACCAGTCGATCGGTTCGTTCTCGGTCAGGGCGACGAACACGTTTCGCGGCTCGGTCCCCGCGTACTCGTGGGCGAGCTCGGCGATCCGCCGGTAGAGGGCCTGTTTACGCTCGGGCGTGCGGCCGGAGCGCATCGTGATCGCGACGTACACGAGGCCGTCGTCGCGCCGCACGCCGGGGAAGCCGTCGTAGCGCAGTGTGCTCTGAGTGCCGTCATGGCTGGTCAGGACCTGGAAGCGGTCGTCGATCGGGATGCCGATGGTCTCGACCAGAGCGTCGTGGACGGCGCGGCCGAGCGCGTCGAGCCGGTCGGGGCCGGCCCGCAAGGCGTCGATACGGACGAATGGCATGGTTTCTCCTAACAGCGCGGGTTTCTAACGGGCGTGGCAGGCGAGCAGGCCGAGGGCGCCGTCGATGGCCTGGGCGTACACCTCGGCCGAGCCGGCGGCGCGGGCCAGCACGTAACCGCCCTGCAGCGCCGCCACCAGCGCGGCGGCCGTGGCCGCGGGGTCGAGCTTGTCATCGAGCTCACCACTCGTACGCCCCTCCGCGAGCAGCCCCGCCAGCCGTCCGGTGAGCCAGGCGAACACCTCCGCGATCGGCGCGCGCAGATCCGGATCGGCCATCACGTCGGGATCCTGGGTCAGGCGGCCGACCGGGCAGCCCTTCAGCGCGTCCCGCTCCAGCCGCAGGTAGGCGGCGACCCGCTCGACCACGGTGCCGGACCCTGCGAACGCGGTCTCCGCCCGGTCTCGCAACTCCTCCGCACTGCGGCTGATCGCGGCGAGCGCCAGGTCGGGTTTGCCGTGGAAGTGGTGGTACATGCTGCCCTGACCCGCACCGGAGCGCGCCTGGATCGCCTTCGGGCTCGTGCCCACGTAGCCGCGCTCCCACAGCAGCTCGCGGGTGCTCTCGATGAGACGTTCCCTCGTGTCCATGTCAGCATCATACATACTAGTAGGTACAGAGGCTTTATGGCGGCCTGGTGCGGCGGTGGAACTCGTGTGATTCTGAGCTCATGGAAAGCGGAGCTCCGCACGGTGTCCGGCTGGCCACGACGACTTGGCGGCGTTTCGCCACCGGTTCGCGCCCGTAGTGCGGTGACCCGCCCATGGATGTGGGCGCTGGCGTTGGTGATCTCCGAGTGGGTCAGACAGCCGGGTGAGCAGCCCGATCAAGGCCGGTCCGCCCGTAAAACCCTTGGGTCCTGAGGCTCCGCGTTGCCAGGCGCTCGACCATGACCCTATAGTGCTATCTAGATAGATAAATGAAGGAGCGCTTGGTGATCGAGTTCCATCTGGACAGCAAGTCAGGCCTGTCGCCGTACCAGCAGCTCGTCCAGCAGGTGCGGCACGCGCTGCGGCTGGGCCTGCTGGTGGAAGGGGACCAGCTGCCGAAGGTCAAGGACGTGGTGGCGGGGCTGGCGATCAACCCGAACACCGTGCTCAAGGCCTACCGGGAGCTCGAACACGCCGGGCTGGTCGCCGCACGCCCCGGGGTCGGCACGTTCGTCACCGCGACGCTGTCCGGCGCGTCCCCCGCCGCGCTCCGCCCGCTACGTCAGGACCTGCAGCGCTGGCTGCGCAAGGCCCGGCTGGCGGGGCTCGACGACGAGAGCATCGAGGCGCTGTTCAGCACCACCTTTCGGACCGCCGCAGAACAGGACATAGCGTGACGCCGGTCCTGCGGACTCAAGGGCTGGGCAAGAAGTACAAGCGGGACTGGGTGCTGACCGGCTGCACGCTGGACGTCCCGGCCGGGCACGTGACCGGGCTGGTCGGCCCCAACGGCGCCGGCAAGTCGACGCTGCTGAACCTGGCCGCCGGGATGCTGGCGCCGACGTCCGGCACGATCGAGGTGTGCGGCGGCGTGCCCGGCAGCGGCCCGGCGCAGCTGTCGAAGGTCGGCTTCGTCGCCCAGGACACCCCCACCTATGCCGGCCTGACCGTCGCCGAGCACCTGCGCCTCGGCGCCCGGCTCAACCAGCGCTGGGACGACGCCCTGGCCCGGCACCGGATCGAGCGCCTCGGCCTGGACCCGGACCGGCGGGCCGGAAAGCTGTCCGGCGGGCAGCGCGCCCAGCTCGCCCTGACGCTGGCCCTCGCCAAGCGGCCCGAGCTGCTCCTGCTCGACGAGCCGGTCGCCGCACTCGATCCGCTCGCCCGGCGCGAGTTCCTGCAGGACCTCATGGAGGCCGTCGCGGAACACGGGCTCAGCGTCGTGCTGTCCTCCCACCTGATCGGCGATCTCGAACGCGTCTGCGACCACCTCATCGTGCTGGTCGCCGCACGGGTGCGGCTGACCGGAGAGGTCGACGAGCTCCTGTCCGCCCACCACCGGCTGACCGGGCCGCGCCGCGACGAGACCACCCTGCCCGCCGACCAGGAGGTCCTCTCCGCCAGCCACACCGACCGGCAGTCCACGCTGGTCATCCGCACCGAGGCGCCGATCCTCGATCCGGCCTGGACGGTCGGCGCGATCGGCCTGGAGGACCTCGTGCTGGCGTACCTGGCCCGGCCCGCCGACGCCGGCCGCCACCCCGCCTTGGAGCTGCTTCGATGATCTGGCTGACCTGGCGGCAGTTCCGTGTCCAGGCCGTGACGGTGTACGCCCTGCTCGCCGTGCTCGCCGCCCTCCTCGTGATCGCCGGCCCGCCGCTCGGCTCCGGCGGGCCGCTCGTCCAGGGGGACGGATATCTGTACGACGCCGGCATCACGGCGGTCTTCGGGCTGCCCGCGCTGATCGGCGTCTTCTGGGGTGCCCCGCTGGTCACCCGTGAGCTGGAGACGGGCACCTATCGCCTGGTGTGGAACCAGGGCGTCACCCGCACCCGGTGGCTGGCCGTCAAACTCGCCGTCGCCGGCCTGGCCGCCGTCGCCGCGGCGGGGCTGCTCAGCCTCGCGGTCACCTGGTGGGCCGCCCCCGTCGACGCCGCCAGCCGGCCCGGCACCATCCTCGTCGACCTGATCACGCCGGACACCGGGCTCTTCACCGCGCGGCTCTCGCCGCTGGTGTTCGGCGCGCGCGGGATCGTGCCCGCCGGATATGCCGCCTTCGCGTTCGTGCTCGGCGTCGCCGCCGGGATCCTGCTGCGCCGCACCGTGCCGGCCATGGCCGCCACGCTCATGGTGTTCGCCGCCGTCCAGGTCGCCGTGCCCTTCGCGGTACGCCCGTACCTGCTGCCCCCGGCTCAGGAGAGCGTCACCATCACGGTCGCGAACCTCTCGAAGATCGGGGTGGACGACTCGGGCGGGCTGGCCGATCTGGCCGTGGCCGGGCCGCGCGGCGCGTGGGTGCTGGCCAACGAGACCGTCGACGCCTCCGGTCGCGTCACTCGTCCGCCCTCCTGGCTGGCGGGGTGCGTGCTGCCGGCGGGGCAGCAGATTCCGCTTCGTCCCTCGTTCAGCGAGGAGTGCTTCGCGAAGCTGTCCGGCCAGGGCTACCGGCAACTGGTGACGTACCAGCCGGCCGGCCGGTTCTGGGCCCTGCAGTGGATCGAGACGGCGCTCTTCCTCCTCCTCACCGCCTTGCTGACCTGGCTCTGCTTCCGGTGGACCCGCCACCGGCTGACCTAGAAAAGGAACAAGGAAGACCTTCATGCACAACCTGATAGCGCGTCGTACGCTGACGCTCGTGACCGGCCTGCTCACCCTGGCCATCTGCGCCGTACCCGCATCCGCGCAGGCCCGCGCGTCATCGTCGGGTACGGCGGCCACGCCGCACCTGCCGAAGCCGACCGGGTCCCAGCCCGTCGGCACCACCTCCCTCTACCTGAAGGACACCTCGCGCCCCGACCCGTGGGTGCCGTCGGTGAAGGCCAGGGAGCTCATGGTCTCGCTGTGGTACCCGGCCAAGGCGCCGGGCCGCCAGCGGGCCCCGTACATGACGGCCAAGGAGTCGGAGCTGCTCCTCAAGGACGGCGAGATCACCAGCGTGCCGGCCGACGTGCTGAGCAAGACGCGCACCCACGCGTTCCTCGACGCCAAGCCGGCCGGCCGGAAGCACACCCTGCCCCTCGTCGTGCTCTCCCCCGGCCACTCCAAGCCCCGCGCCGAGCTCACGGCGCTCGGCGAGGACCTGGCCAGCCGCGGCTACGTGGTCGCCTCGATCGGCCACACCTACGAGAACGTCGCCCAGACCTTCCCCGACGGGCGGGTGACCACCTGCGTCACGTGCGACATCAAGAAGAACCCGGCGTGGTGGGCGGGCCTGGAGAAGAGCCGGGCGGCCGACGTCTCCTTCGTGCTCGACGAGCTGACCGGCGCGCATCCGAGGTGGAAGCACGGCGGCCTGATCGACCGGTCCAGGATCGCGATGGCCGGCCACTCCGCCGGAGGCGCGAGCACCATCGCGGCGCTGCTCGCCGACTCCCGCCTGCGCGCCGGCATCGACATCGACGGCACCACGGAGAGCGAGATCCCGGCGGCCGGGCTGGCGCGGCCGTTCCTGTTCCTGGGCAAGCCGGGCACCTACACCCCGGGGGAGGGGGAAGCCGCCGCGACCTGGGAGCGCGACTGGAAGCTGCTGACCGGGTGGAAGCGCTGGCTCCTGATGACGGGGGCGGAGCACACGTCCTTCACCGACCTCGGCGTGCTGACCGACCAGCTCGGCATCGACGACGGGTCCGAGATCCCGGGCGCCCGCGCCATGAAGATCACCCGCACCTACGTCGCCGCCTTCTTCGACCTGCACCTGCGCAAGAAGCCCCAGCCGCTGCTGGACAAGCCGGCCGCGAGCTATCCCGAGATCACGTTCTGCGTGCCGGAGACCAAGACCTGCGCCTAGGCGCCGGACTGCAAGAAGGTTGAAAGCGTCGCCAGCCAGCGATTGGCCCGTTAGTCTCTCTGCGGAATTGAGAGAGCTTCAATCCGCCCTTTCAGCAATATATGGGGATAAAAGGGCGCAGCTTTTCTGCAATTCTCCCTGAAAGGCATTGCAAGGTATTGCAGAACGCGTCTTCAGTTAGTAACTTCCGGGCAAGCACGGGCCCCTCAAGCGTGAACGGGCCAGGTGGTGGCTCACCCGGCCCGTCCTACGGGATCCCGTTACGCATCCTGGAGACCCCCGCTGATGAAACCGTACAAACCCCTCATTACGGCCGCGTTAAGTGTGCTGGCGAGTGCCGCCATCGCGGTCCCCGCGCTCACCAGCCCCGCCGCGGACGCCGCGACCGGCACCGGCGTGATCGCCAACCTGTGGAACTGGAACTGGAGGTCGGTGGCCAGGGAGTGCACCGCCGTCCTCGGCCCCGCCGGGTACGGCGCCGTGCAGGTGGCGCCGCCCGAGGACTCGATGACCAAGGGCGGCTCCGTCTGGTGGGACGTCTACCAGCCCGCCCGCTACGAGCTGACCAGCAAGTTCGGTGACCAGACCGCGTTCAAGAGCATGATCGACACCTGCCACGCGGCGGGCGTCAAGGTGCACGTGGACGCGGTCGTCAACCACATGACCGGCCAGGGCAGCACCAGCTACGGCGGCTACGCCTTCGGCAAGTACGACTACCCCGGCCTCTACTCGGCCGCCGACTTCCACCGGCCCACCTGCTCGATCACGAACTACGGCGACGCGGCCAACGTGCAGGGCTGCGAGCTCGTCGGGCTGTCGGACCTCGACACGGGCTCGGACTACGTCCGCACCAAGATCGCGGGGTATCTGGGCAAGCTGATCGGGCTGGGCGTCGACGGCTTCCGCATCGACGCGGCCAAGCACATCAGCCCCGCCGACCTGGCCGCGATCAAGGCCAAGCTGCCCGGCTCGCCGTACTTCGAGCAGGAGGTCATCTACGGCGCGGGCGAGGCGGTGCAGCCGAGCCAGTACACCGGGATCGGCGACGTCCAGGAGTTCGTCTACGGCCGCAAGCTGCGCGAGCAGTTCACCGGCCAGATCAGGTACCTGCAGACCTTCGGCCAGAGCTGGGGCCTGTCGGTGGCCAGTGACAAGGCCGTGGTGTTCGTCGACAACCACGACACCGAGCGCAACGGCTCCACGCTCAGCTACAAGAACGGCGACGCCTACCGGCTGGCCAACGTCTTCATGCTGGCCTGGCCGTACGGGACGCCGAGCGTCTACGCGGGCTTCACCTGGAACGACAGTGAGGCCGGCCCGCCCTCGTCCGGCGGCGGGTTCGTCACCGACACCGACTGCGCCGGCGGCAGGTGGACCTGCTTCGACCGGCAGATGTCCGGCATGGTGGGCTTCTACAACACAGTGGCGGGCACCTCGGTCGCCAACTGGGCCGACGACGGCGGCAACCTGATCGCCTTCAGCCGGGGCGACAAGGGCTGGGTCGCGATCAACAACGGCGGCGGCGCCGTGACCCGTACGTTCACCACGGGCCTGGCCGCCGGGACGTACCAGAACGTGGCGGGCGGCGGCTCGGTCACGGTGGGCTCGGGCGGCACGGCCACGGTCACCGTCCCGGCCAAGAGCGCGATCGCCGTCCGCACCGGCGCGTCCGGCACGCCGTCTCCCACCCCGACCGGCAACCAGGCGACGGTCTTCTACAAGACGGGCTGGAACCCGGCCTACATCCACTACGGCGTCAACGGAACCTGGACCAATGTGCCCGGGATCGTCATGGACGCGGCCTGCGCGGGCTGGCGGAAGAAGACGGTCGGCCTCGGCACCGCGACGACGTTCCAGGTGACCTTCAACAACGGCTCGGGCAGCTGGGACAACAACCACGGCGCCGACTACACGATCGGGTCCGGCGTCACCGCCGTCGAGGACGGCGTCGTGCGGGGCGGCGCGGCCGACCCGTGCGCGCCGGGAGCCCCGTCGGTCACCGGGCGCGACACGAAGTAGGACCCCGGCGCGAAGCGAAGAAGGCCTCCGGGCGCGGAACGAAAGAGGAGGCCCTGCGCAGGGCGGGAGCCGTCCCCCGGCCCCGCCCTCAGGAGGTGCGGGAGGAGGTGCGGTGTCAGGAGGTGGCGGCGTGGAGGGCGGCGCGCGCGGGTGCGCTGGAGCGGCGGACGACCAGCTCCGGCCGGTGCACCAGCTCCCCGCGCGGCGCGGGCAGGCCGCGGATCTCGTCCAGGAGGCCGGCGACGGCGGCCAGCCCCATCTCGCGCACGGGCTGGCGGAGCGTGGTCAGCGGCGGGTCGAGGTAGGCCGTCATCGGCGTGTCGTCGAACCCCACGACCGACACGTCCTCGGGCACCCGCAGCCCCATGCTGCGCGCTCCCTTGATGGCGCCGATGGCCATGATGTCGCTGCCGCAGCAGATGGCCGTGCAGCCGCGCTCCAGCAGCTGCTGCGCGGCCGACCGGCCGCCCTCGACCGTGTAGAGGGTGTTGACCACCAGGTCGGAGGCGTCGGTCACGCCCGCGTAGTCGGCCACCGCCCGCTTGAAGCCCTCGGTCTTGCGGATCGTGGGCACGAACCGCTCCTGGCCGACCGCGAGGCCGATGCGCCGGTGCCCGAGCGAGACCAGGTGGTTGACGGCCATGTCGAGCGCGGCGACGTCGTCGTTGGAGATGTAGTGGCCCTCGATGTCGGCGCGGTAGCCGTTGATCAGCACCATCGGCAGCCCCAGCTCGATGAGCCGGAGGTAGCGGGCGCGGTCGGAGCGGGAGTCCGCGTGCAGGCCGTTGACGAAGATGATGCCGGCGACGCCGCGTTCGAGCAGCAGGGCGGTGTAGTCGTCCTCGGTGATGCCGCCGGGCGTCTGCGTGCACAGCACGGCGGTGTAGCCGGACAGCACGAGGGCGTTCTCGATGACCTGGGCGAACGCGGGGAAGATCGGGTTGTTGAGCTCGGGCAGGATGAGGCCGATCAAACCCGTGTGGTTCTGCCTGAGCTTGACGGGGCGCTCGTAGCCGAGCACGTCGAGCGCGGTCAGCACCGCCTGCCGGGTGTCGGCGGCCACGCCGGGCCGGCCGTTGAGCACGCGGCTCACGGTCGCCTCGCTCACGCCCGCTTGAACGGCGATGTCGGCGAGGCGCATAGTCACGACTCTCAGCCTACCGCCCGTACCCCTCCTGTCACGACGCCCGGATGGCAAGCCGGTCTGCAAGCCCTTGCAGTGGCTTGCAGACCGGAGGTGCCGGCTCGCTCATTGGCCGCCGATCGCGGCGGCGCCGAACAGGGCCTTGATGTCGCCGAAGAACGCCGGCTCCGCGGCGACCTGGAAGGGCTCCAGGTTCAGCAGCACGCTCCTGGCGCCTGGGCGGTGCAGGCACACGTGGACGGGGGCCCGTCCGGGATGGGTGCTCAGGATGTGCTTGAACTCCTGGACGACCCGGGCGTTGAGCTGCGCCTCCCTGATCGAGATCACGACGGGCGGCTCGGCGCCGGCGTCGGAGACGTCGAGCTGGACGATCTCCTCGCCGTACACGCTGATCGTCTCGTCGCGCACGTTGATCCGGCCGCGTACGGAGATCACCCGGTCCTCGGCCAGCTCTTCCCCGTACAGCAGGTAGGTCTTGGGGAAGATGAGGCACTCCACGGCGGCGTCGTGGTCTTCGAGGGTGACGATCGCCCACGGGCTGCCCTGCTTGGTGACCTTGCGCTGGAGCCCGGAGACGATGCCGCTCAGCCGGGTCACGCCGTCCTGGCGGCCGGAGGCCAGCAGTCCGGCGATGGTGGTGTCGCGGTTGGCGCTCAGCACGCGTTCGGCGGAGTCGAGGGGGTGGCTGGAGACGTACAGGCCGAGCATCTCGCGCTCGAACGCGAGCAGGGCCGCCTTGTCCCACTCCCCCTCCGGGATCGCGATCGAGAAGACCGCGTCCTGGCCCGGCTCCCCGAACAGCGAGTCCTGGCCGTGGGCCTCGTTCCGCTTGACCTGGATGACCGCGTCGACGGCCTGCTCGTGCACGGCGACCAGGGCCGCGCGGTGGTGGCCGAGGCTGTCGAACGCGCCGGACTTGGCCAGCGACTCGATGACGCGCTTGTTGCAGACGACGGACGGGACCTTGGTGAGGAAGTCGTTGAAGCCGGTGTAGGGGCCCTTGGCCTCCCGCGTGGCGACGATCGCGGCCACGACGTTCGCTCCGACGTTGCGCACGGCGCCCAGGCCGAACCGGATGTCGGCGCCGACGGCGGCGAAGTCGAGCTGGCTGGCGTTGACGTCGGGCGGCAGCACCTTGATGCCCAGCCGCCGGCAGTCCGACAGGTAGACGGCCATCTTGTCCTTGTCGTCCCCGACGGAGGTGAGCAGCGCGGCCAGGTACTCGGACGGGTGGTTGGCCTTGAGGTAGGCGGTCCAGTAGGAGACCAGGCCGTAGCCGGCGGTGTGGGACTTGTTGAAGCCGTAGCCGCTGAAGGGGACGAGGACGTCCCAGACCGACGTGATCGCCTCGTCGGAGAAGCCGCGGCCGCGCATGCCCGCCGCGAACCTGTCCCATTCGGCGTCCAGGACCTCCTTCTTCTTCTTGCCCATGGCCCTGCGCAGCATGTCGGCGGCCCCGAGGGAGTAGCCGGCCAGTTGCTGGGCGATGGCCATGACCTGCTCCTGGAAGACGACCAGGTGGTAGGTGTCGCCCAGGATCGGCTCCAGCGCCTCGGCCAGCTCGGGGTGGATGGGCTCGATCGGCTGCTTGCCGGTCTTGCGCAGCGCGTAGTTGGTGTGGGCGTTCATCTCCATCGGGCCGGGCCGATAAAGCGCGTTCACCGCGGCGATGTCGGTGAACGTGGTCGGCTGCATCAGCCTCAGCAGCACCCGCATCCCGCCGCTGTCGAGCTGGAAGACGCCGAGCGTGTCGCCGCGCGCCAGCAGCTCGTACGTGGTGGCGTCGTCGAGCGGCACCTCCAGGATGTCGATGTCGGCGCCCTTGTTGGCGCGGACGTTCGCGATGGCGTCGCCGATGACGGTGAGGTTGCGCAGGCCCAGGAAGTCCATCTTCAGCAGGCCCATGTCCTCGGCCTGGGTGAAGGGGAAGGCGGTGATGACCGGGCCGTCCGCCTTGGGCTTGACCAGCGGGATCACGTCGATCAGCGGCTCGCTGGAGAGGATCACGCCGGCCGCGTGGATGCCGGTGCCCCGCGTCAGCCCCTCCAGGCCGAGCGCGGTGTCGACGATGCGTTTGACGTCGGGGTCCTGGTCGTACATGCCCCGCAGCTCGGCCGCCTCGCCGTGGCGCGGGTGCCGGGTGTCGTGGATGGCGGCCAGCGGGATCTCCTTGCCGCCGGCCGCCGCCGGGAAGGCCTTGGTGATGCGGTCGCCCAGCGCGTACGGCAGGCCGAGCACGCGGCAGGAGTCCTTGACGGCGGCCTTGGCCTTGATGGTGCCGAACGTGACGATCTGGCAGACCCGGTCGTCGCCGTACTTGCGGGTGACGTAGTCGATCATCTCGTCCCGCCGCCGGTCGTCGAAGTCGAGGTCGACGTCGGGCATGGTGATGCGCTCGGGGTTGAGGAAGCGCTCGAAGATGAGCTTGTGCTCGATCGGGTCGAGCTGGGTGATGCCCGTGCAGTAGGCGACGATGGAGCCGGTGGCCGAGCCGCGCCCTGGGCCCAGCCCGATGCCGCTGCGCCTGGCGTGCCGGCAGATGTCGGCGACCACCAGGAAGTAGCCGGGGAAGCCCATGGCGTCGATGACCGACAGCTCGTAGTCGATGCGGTCGAGCACCTCCTGGGACGGATGGGGGCCGTAGCGGGCGCGGGCGCCGTCGAGCGCCTCCTTGCGCAGCCAGCTCGACTCGCTCTCCCCTTCGGGCACGGGGAAGCGCGGCGTCAGGTCCCGGTGGGCGAACACCTCGCCGTAGTCGCCGATCCGCTCGGCGATCAGCAGCGTGTTGTCGCAGGCGCCGGGCACTTCGGCGTCCCACAGCGCGCGCATCTCCCCGGCCGGCTTGACGTAGTAGCCGCTGCCGCTGAACCGGAAGCGGGCCTCGTCGGCGAGCCGTTTGCCGGTGCCGACGCACAGCAGCGCGTCATGCGCCCCGGCCTGGCCCTCGGTGACGTAGTGGGAGTCGTTGGTGGCCAGGGGCGGCAGGCCGAGCCGCTGGCCCAGGCGCAGGAGGTCGGCGCGGACCCGGCGCTCGATGGCCAGGCCGTGGTCCATCAGCTCCAGGAAGTAGTTCTCCGCGCCGAAGATGTCGCGGTAGCGGGCGGCGGCCTCGACGGCCTGGTCGTACTGGCCGAGGCGCAGCCTGGTCTGGACCTCGCCGGAGGGGCAGCCGGTGGTGGCGATGACGCCCTGGCCGTGCTCGGCGAACAGTTCATCATCCATGCGCGGATATTTCTGGACGTGTCCTTCTAGCCAGGCGCGTGTCTGGAGCCGGAACAGGTTCCGCAGCCCCTCGGCGCCGGCCGCCCACATCGTCATGTGCGTGTACAGGCCGCGCCCCGAGACGTCGCCGCCCGCGCCGGTGTCGTCGTCGGAGCGGCGCAGGGCCAGGTTGTCGCTGTAGTACACCGCCTTGCGGTGGTGCCGGGAGGCGGGGGCGACGTAGCTCTCGATCCCGATGACCGGCTTGACGCCCGCCTTGCGGGCCGCCTGGTAGAACTCGTACGCGCCGTGCACGTTGCCGTGGTCGCTCATCGCCACGGCCGGCATCCCCAGCCGGGACACCTCGTCCATCAGCAGGCCGACCTTGGCGGCGCCGTCCAGCATGCTGTACTCGGTGTGCACGTGCAGGTGTACGAAGGATCCCGCCACTGGCCACTCCCCCTGGTTGTAGAGTCTGACGCGACGCGGAGCATTCGACCCGAGGGAAGGCCTGGTTGTCCAACAATCGACACGCCGACACAGCACAACCAGCAGTTGTCGAAGAGGCCGCACCTGCGGACTTGGATCTGAGCGCGGTCCGGGCCTTCGTCGCCATCGCCGAGGACGGCTACTTCAGCGAGGCGGCCGTCCGGCTCGGCATCAGCCAGCAGGCCATCTCCAAGCGGATCGCGCGGCTGGAGTCCGCCCTCGGCCTGCGGCTGTTCTTCCGCTCGCGGCACGGGGCCGGGCTCACCGGCGACGGCCGGGCGTTCCTGCCGCACGCGCGCGCCCTGGTCGGGCTCGCCGACCAGGCGCTCGAAGCACTGCGCGGGCGGCGGCGCGCGCTGCGGGTCGACGTGCTGGACACCCGGCTGGCCTCCATCGATCTGATCCACGCGTTCCACCAGGCCACCGACGGGGCGGACGTCGACATCGTCACCTCCGACGGCTTCAGGACGGCCCGCGTCTCGCTCGCCCGCGGGCTGGTCGACGCGGCGTTCGGCCGGATCAGCGGCACGCTGGAGGACGACCTGAGCGCCCTGCCCGCCTACCTCGAACCGCTGCACCTGCTGGCCGCCCGCGACCACCCGCTCGCGGGCGGGGAACGGCAACGCCTGCGGATGGCGGAGCTGGCGGGGACCACCGCGTGGATGCCCGGCAACACCGAGGGCAGCGAGTGGGCCGAGTTCTACCGTTTCCTGGGTGCGGAGTTCGGCATTGTGATGGACATCTCGGGGCCCGACTTCGGCTACGAGCACTTCGTCCAGGAGATCGCCTCGAACCGGCTGGTGAGCTTCATCGGCGAGAGCACCCGGGTGCCGTGGCATCCGGACACCGTGCGGCTCCCGCTGATCGACCCGACGCCGGTCTATCCGTGGTGGCTGCTGCGCCACCAGCAGAATCCGCACCCGACGCTCGACCTGCTCGCCGACCACGTCAAAAGCGCCTGCCGGCCGTACGATCCGCGGCGCCAGTGGCTGCCCGAGCCCGACCGCGCCGCCTTCCTGGCGCCGTGACCCGTCAGGGCCGCGGCTCGATGACGGCGGCCCGGCGGGTTTGACCTGCTCTTGTGACGACTCGCAGGGACTCTTGGTGCAGCGCAGGGGAGGTTACGGGCGACCGTTCCTGTTCGCCTGTCTTCCAAGGAGTCACGCGTGGCCATCAGACGCTCGACCAAGGCAGCCCGGCCGAAGGCGGACAGCCAGCCGTGGCTGCACGTCAACGGCATCGAGATCCAGGAGTTCGGCTCGGTGCGGATGTTCCCGCTCGGGCTCACCCGTGACGCGCGGATGTACTCCTGCCAGCGGCTGAACCAGATCCTGGCGGACACGCAGATCCTCTACAGCCTGTACAAGAAGCACCACTGGCTGATGCGCGGCCCCACCTTCTACCAGCTCCACCTGCTGCTCGACAAGCACGCGGAAGAGCAGCTGGAGCTGGTGGACAAGATCGCCGAACGGGTCCAGACCCTCGGCGGCGTCGCGATCGGCGACCCCAGGCACGTGGCCGAGATCACCGTGATCCCGCGCCCGCCGAACGGCGCCGAAGAGGTGCCCGCCATGCTGTCCCGCCTGATCGAGGCACACGAGACGATCCTCGTCGCCTGCCACGACGCGGCTGCCCGCGCCCAGGAGATGGGTGACGACGGCACCAACGACCTGCTGGTCTCCGAGGTCATCAGGACCGGCGAGCTGCAGACCTGGTTCCTGATCGAGCACCTGGTGGACACGCCGCTGGTCGAGCGGCCCGAAGGCTGACCGGCGGGCCGGTCACGCCGATCGCGCCCGGGGGTCAGTCCGTCAGGCGCGCCTCGCCGTCGGCGGGGAGCGTCTGGAAGGGCAGCAGGTCCGGGCGTTTGGCCGTGCGGCCGTCGCCCGACGAACGCCCGCGCAGGCGGCGCACGATCCACGGCGTGAGGAAGGCGGCGGCCCAGCGCAGCTCCGTGGCCGACGCGCGCCACCTCGACGGGATGAGCGCGGGCGACGCCAGGGGGTGGGTCCACGCGTCGCTGCTGCCGGGCAGCTCGAGCGCGTGGGCGATGGCCGCCGCGATGCGTTCGTGGCCGAGCGGGTTGGCGTGCAGCCGGTCGGCGCACCAGAGCCGCGGGTCGGTGACGACCTCGTGGTGGGCGGTCTCGGCGACGATCACCCCGTGGCGCTGGGCCGCGGCGCGGATGCGCTGGTTGAGCGCGGCGGCCCGGGGGCCGAACGGGCGGGCGAGCGGCGTGATCCTGGCCATGTCGGGGAAGGTCAGGGTGGCCACGAGGGCCCCCTGCGCGGTGAGCGCGGCGAACATCGCCTCCAGATGACCGCCCACTTCGTCGGCGTCGAACCCGGGCCGCAGCAGGTCGTTGACCCCCGCGACGACGGTGGCCAGATCGGGCCGCAGGGCGAGGGCGGGGCCGAGCTGCTCGGCGCGCACCCCGCCGGCGAGGCGGCCGCGTACGGCCAGGTTCGCGTACTGGAGGCCGGGGCTGGTCGCGGCGAGCTGCGCGGCCAGCCGGTCGGCCCAGCCGCGCAGGCCGGTGTGGTCGTCGCCGTCGCCGAGCCCTTCGGTCTGGCTGTCGCCCAGGGCGACGTAACGCAGGTATTCACCGCTCGGCATGAGCCGTCCGCCTCTCTCGCAGGATCGCCGCGCTGCGGCGGCACCAGTCCCGGTCGCCCTCCTCGAAGGCGAGCCCGCGCCGGCACGTCAGGTAGGGGCCTATCCGGTCGCCGTGGCGCAGGAACTCCTCCTCGCGCCTGTCGCCGCGCATCCGCCGCAGCAGCCCGGCGAACAGCTCGATCTTGGCATCGGCGATCACGGCCCGCTCCTCCAGCTGCGCGATCAGCTCGCCGGCGTCGAGGTGGCCGGCGGCCTGGACCTTGACGAGGAGGTCGTCGCGGATGAAGGAAGGCTTGTGGACGGAGGTCGCGAACCGCTCCAGCACGGCGTGCCGCAACGCCATCGAGCCACCCTCCCTTTTCCCGCCATCGTACTCAAGAAGATGACTATTCACTTTCTTGAGTAGGGGTGCCGCTAGGTGAGGTCGCGGCGGCGCAGGCCGTACAGGGCGAGGCCGGTCAGTACCGCCGCCAGGGCGGTCAGCAGCACCGTGGCCACGGGCGCGAACTGCCCCAGCGGGTGCCAGGGAAGGTGGGACAGCAGGGAGGTGTCCGACACCCAGGCCGGTAGGCCGGCGTAGCTGCCCAGGACCGTCACGAACCCGCTGTAGACGAGCACGGCCCAAGCCGCGCCGACGGCGCGCGGGGCGAGCCCCAGCAGCGCGGCGGGGACGGCGAGCAGCACCAGCGGCTCCGGTACGCGGATGAGGCTCGCCCGGACGACCTCTCCCAGGAGGCCGGGATCGCCCGTGGAGAGGGCGGCTCCGAGGCCGAGCGCGGCCCCGTACACCGCCGACAGCATGACCACGGCGAGCGCGGTGACCAGCAGGGACGACCCCAGCCACGCGACCCTGCCGGTCGGCCCGGCCAGCACGGGACCGATCCGGCCGCGCGTCTCCTCCGCCCGCAGCCCGACGACCGACAGGACCGCGAAGACGCCGATGTAGAGGGATCCGGTGAACACCATGAGGCTGATCCACGCCCGCCCGAAGTCGGCCTCGGCGAAGAGGGGCAGATCGGTCTCCGCCATGCCGCCGGTCATGGCGCCGAAGACGAGGCCGACGGCGAGGAACACGGCCGTCCAGTAACCGATGGCGGCCCGCTGCAGCCGCAGGGCGAGCGTGAACGGCGAGCCCAGCCACGAAGGCGCGAACGCCTGGGGAGCACGATCGGCGGCTTCGCGGACGTGGCCATCCTGGGCCCGGTGCCGATGCACGGGCAGCAGGTGCCCCTGCTGGCCAGCGGCCCCGGGGGCGGCCGCGATCGCCGGGCTGCTGGGCGCGCCGGTGGAGGTGCTCGACGGGCCCCCGGTGCGGCCATGGGCCGCAAGCTGCTGCGCAGCGTGTTCATGAAGGGGCTGGCCTCGGTGGTCTGCGAGGCCGTCGCGGCGGGGCGGGCCGCGGGTGACGAGAGGTGGATCCGCGCCGAGGTCGCCGGGCAGCTCGCGGGCGACGGGCAGGCGATCACCGACCGGTTCCTGACCGGCACCCGCACGCACGCCGTGCGGCGGGCGCAGGAGATGCGCGACACGGGCGGGTACCTGGACGATCTGGGCGTGCCGTCCGAGATAACCCGGGCGTCCGAGATAACCCGGGCGTCCGAGATAACCCGGGCGTCCGAGATAACCCGGGCGTCCGAGCAGACCTTGGTACGGCTCGCGAACCTCAGCTGAACCTCCTGGACGGCGGCCGGACGTCGCGTCACCGGCTCCGGCTGCCTGACAGGTGGGCCAGCAGCAGGTCCAGCGGGCGCGGCACGCGATCGAGATCGAGGGCCGCGACGAGCAGGGCGGAATAGCGGATCTTGCGGCCGCCGCCCGACCCCATGAACCGGCGCAGCTGGTCGTGGGTGCTGCCCGCGCGCCAGGCGGGCTGCCGCTGGAGCGTGCGGAACGAGCGGAGCTCTCCCTCGGCATCGACGACGCGCTCGACCGCGTCGGTGCCGAGGGCGCGGATCAGCTCGTCCTCCAGGTCGGCGACGCATACGAAGAACCCGAGCGCCTCCAGGCCGGAGCCGAGTCCGGCGCGTTCGAGGGCCCGCCGGAAGTCGGCTTCCTCGCCGGCGTCGCACAGGCCGGCCAGCCGGAGGTCGCGGCCGAGGGGGCCGTACCTGGTGACGTACGTCCCGATGTTCGTGGCGCCGCCCATCGCCACGACGGAGACGTCTTCGGCGGCCAGGTCCCGGCCACGGCGCTCGGCCAGCGCTTCGATGGCCGACTTGTCGCTGACGCCCTCGACCAGGACCACGGTTCGCGTGTCACTCACGGGCCCAGCCTCGCACCGAACCTGGAGAGGATCATCTCCTTTTCCGGCCTTCACGGCACCGATCGGCGCCGTGAACAGGCGTCCTCGCCAGGGTCGAGCCCCATGGAAGCCCTTATCGGGACTTGAGTTCCCTTAATGTCCCATCTGGTGCTACTGTTCCTCTCGTCTTAACGGAACTGCAAACCCGTTTGCAGCGGCGTGCTGTCCGGCACGCCTGAGAGGAAGTCCTGTCATGACCACCACCAAGCCCTTGCCGGCGTCCGCCCCCGAGACGCCGCCCCGGCACCTGACCGGCCGGCTCAAGATCGTCCTCGCCGTGCTGCTGGTCGCCCAGTTCATGCTGGCCGTCGACTTCTCGATCCTGAACGTGACCCTGCCCGCCATCGGCGACGACCTCGGCTTCCCCCTGGCGAACCTGCAGTGGATCGCCACCGCCTTCGCCCTGAGCGCGGCCGGGTTCACCCTCTTCTTCGGCCGCATCGGCGACCTGATCGGCCGCAAGCGCATCTTCCTCGGCAGCCTCGCGCTCCTCGGCGTGGCCTCGCTCGCCGGCGGGCTCGCCCCCACCCCCGAGATCCTCATCGTGGCCCGGGTCGCCCAGGGCCTCGCGACCGCCGCCGCCACCCCGGCCGGGCTCGCGCTGCTCACCACGTCCTTCCCCGAAGGACCGCTCCGGCAGAAGGCGCTGGGCCTCAACGGGGCCCTCATGTCCGCCGGGTTCACCACCGGGGCCGTGCTCGGCGGCGTCCTGACCGACCTGCTGTCCTGGCGCTGGGCGTTCTTCATCAACGTGCCGGTCGCCCTCGCCGTGCTCCTCGTCGCCCCCGCCGTCATCGCCGAGTCCCGCCCCGCCGCCCGGCCCCGGCTGGACCTGCCCGGCGCGCTCAGCGTGACCCTCGGCCTGCTCGGCATCGTCTACGGCCTGACCCAGGCGGGCGAGCACGGCTGGACCCACCCCCTCGCCCTGACCGGGCTGCTGGCCGGCGCCGCCCTGCTCGTCGTCTTCCACCGCGTCGAACGCACGGCCGCCCAGCCTCTGGTCCCCCTGCACGTGCTGCGCAAGCCGACCGTGGCCTGGGGGAACCTGCTCGGCCTGCTCGCCTTCGTCACCGAGACCTCGCTGGTGTACCTGCTCACCCTCTACCTGCAGAAGACCCTCGGCTTCTCCGCCCTCGCCGCCGGGCTGTCCTTCGGCGTGCTCGGGCTCGGCACCGTGATCGGCGGCCTGCTCGCCCCGAAGGCGATCGCCCGTACCTCGATCGTGACCGTGCTGGTCGGCGGCGGGCTGCTGCAGACGGTCAGCACCGCCGCCCTGCTCCTCCTCGGCAGCAGCCCGGCCTCCATGGGGCTGCTGCTGCCCGCCACCTTCCTCGGCGGCGTCGGCAACATGCTGGTCATCGTCGGCTTCATGGTCACCGCCACCACCGGCCTGCCCGACCACCAGCAGGGCCTGGCCACCGGACTGGCCTCGATGTCGCAGCAGGTCGGCATCACCATGGGCACCCCGATCATGTCCGCGATCGTCACCGCCACGACGGGCGGCGTCGTGGCCGCGGGCGCCGTCCTGCACGGGGTCACCGTCGCCATCGCGGCCAACGCCGCCCTGGTCCTGCTCGGCGTGCTCATCGCCGCGCTCTTCCTGCGCGCCCGCCGCGACCGCACTCACACCTGACCGGCCCCGCTCACCCCTGACCGGCCGCACCCACTCCCCGCCGGCCCCGCCCACTTCCGACCGACCCGCACTGTTTCACGGAGCACACCATGGACCTTCAATTCACCGGCACGGTGATTCTCGTGACCGGCGCGACCAGCGGCATCGGCCTGGCCACCGCCCAGATGCTGTCACCCCTGGCCGCGCAGGTCACCGGAGCGGAGTGGGCCCTCGACGGCGGCGCTCTGCGTCAGCTGTGAGCACGGCGATGCGACCCGCAACCACCACCGGCCGGCGCCGGGCACCGTCATGGCCGGGGCTCGTCCTTCCCGGCACGCCTCCCCCGCCGGCCCGGGCATGGTCAGGGCTCGTCCTTCCCGGCGTGCCTCCCGTGCCCGCCCGGGTCTATCTGCCGGAGGGCCGCCGTCCCGACGGGGTACTGGTCTGGGCGCACGGCGGCAGCTGGCAGCGCGGCTCGGCCGCCGAATGGCACGACGCCACCGCGGCCCTGGCCACTCGCTCCGGATGGACGGTGATCAGCGTGGACTACCGGCTCGCGCCGCGTCACCGCCACCCCAGCGCCGTACAGGATGTCCTCACGGCCCTCACCTGGGCCCACGGCGAGGCGGCCGGAAGCCCGCTCGCGGTGGGCGGCGACAGCGCCGGCGGCACACTCGCCGCCGGCGCCGCCCTGGCCGCCCGGGACCGCAGACTGCCGCTGGCCGCGCAGGTGCTGGCCTACCCGCCGTTCGACCCCGGCTGCGGCAGCCCGTCCTACCACCGCTCGCCCTCCGCGTTCCCGCAGGCGGCGGCGCTGCGCCGGGCGTGGCGCGCCTGGCGCGGCGACGGCGTGACCGCCGTCCACGACGCCGACGGCACCCGCCTGTACGCGACGCCCTGGGAGGCGCCCACCCTGGCGGGGGTCGCCCCGGCCGTCCTCGCCGTCGGCCGCGACGACCCCGTGCACGACGACGTCGAGGCGTACGCGCGCCGGCTGCGCGAGGACGGCGTGCCGGTACGGCTCCTCCGCCCGCCGGGCGCCGTCCACGGGGACGTGCTGCGCCCGGACCGTCCCCTTCTTCACCAGCTCGCCGGGGCTCTGCGCAGGATCGCCCCGTCCGACCAGCGAAAGGACTCGCGATGACCACGAACGTTCCCCCTGCCCCGCTCGATGCTCTCGTCCGCCACTTCGCCGACCTGCGCGACGGCACCCACGCCGGGCACACCACCCGCCAGGGCAAGGAGAGCGCCTTCCGGCAGGTCGCCGGCCTCCTCGACGCGCCCGCGCGGCAGGTGCTGGCCGAGTTCGACCGGCACCTGCTCCTGGGCGCCGGCGCCATCGAGGCCACCGGCCTGCGCGCCGACGCCACCGGGGGCAGCTTCGCCACCTGGTCGCTGTCGTGGCCGGCGCAGCGGGCGGCGGGCATCGCGCCGATCACCCTGACCGCCCACTACGGCGCCGGATTCCACCACCCGCACCTGCGGGGCGCCACCGTCGGCGAGTGGCCGCTCAACGTCACGGACGCGCGGCAGGCGGCGGAGCTCGTTCCCGTCCTGCGGGCCATCGCCGCCGCCGATCTGCACAACCTCGTGTTCCAGCGTGACTGGCGCATCGTGCCTGCCATCCACCCTTGATGGAACGTCAGCGACGCCGTCAACCGGTGGATCCGCAGCTCCGGCGAGTACGACGCGGTGGTGGACCTCGACCGCGCCATGGCCGCCCCCGGCGACGCCGACGTGCTCAACCCCGCCTACGACAGCGGCGACCACCTGCACCCAACGACGCCGGCTACACCGCCATGGCCCGCCACGTCGCCGACGAGCTGACCTCCAGGGCGAAGTAGGCCCCGCGACGAGACCCACGCGTCCGGCCTCCCCGGGGAGACCGGACGCTCCGTCGCTTGTGCGAAGCGGACGGGAGATCGGCGACCCGGCGCTCAGCCGGGTTCCCGGCCGTCGGCGTAGGCCGCGCGCAGTTCGGGTTTGACGATCTTGCCGGAGGACGTGCGCGGCAGTTCGCCGGCCCAGACGAAGGAACGGGGGACCTTGTACGCCGCCAGACGCTCACGCAGGAACGCCACGAGCTCGCCGGCGCCGGCGGTGGCACCGGGCACGAGGACGACGATGGCGCGGCCGACCTCGCCCCACGTGTCGTCGGGGACGCCGATGACGGCGGCCTCGGCGACGGCCGGGTGCTCGGTCAGCACCGCCTCGACCTCGGCCGGGTAGACGTTCTCGCCACCGGAGATGTACATGTCCTTGGCCCTGTCCATGATGTGCAGGTGGCCGTCGGCGTCGAAGGCGCCGATGTCGCCGGAGCGGAACCAGCCGCCGGCGCCGAAGGCCGCCCGCGTGGCGGCGGGGTCGTTCCAGTAGCCGGGCGTGACGTTGGGACCGTGGATCAGCACCTCGCCGGGCTCGCCCGGCGCGGCGTCCGTGAGGTCGGGGCGGGCGACGCGGACCCGGGAGAAGAAGACGGGCACGCCGGCGGACCCGGCCTTGCGCGCGCTCATCGCAGGCTCCAGGAAGGTGGCGCCGGGCGCGGTCTCGGTCATGCCGTAGCCCTGGGAGAACGTCAGCCCGCGTTCCTGGTACGCGCGGATCAGCCAGGGCGGGACGGGTGCGCCGCCGGCCATCAGCAGCCGCAGCGACGACAGGTCCGCTCCGGGCCAGCGGGGTGAGCGGGCGAACCCGGCGAACATCGTGGTGACCCCGAACATCCAGGTCACGCGATGCCCGGTGATGAGGTCGTAGCAGCGCTCCACGTCCCAGGAGGGCATGATGACCGAGCGGCCGCCCTTGAGGAAGGTCGGCAGCAGCGTCTGGTTGAGCGCGGCGACGTGGAAGAGCGGGGCGCTGACCAGGGTGACCTCCTCGCTGGTGACGTCCACGTTGGCGAGCAGGTTGAAGGTGTTCCACACCAGGTTGCCGTGGGTGAGCACGGCACCCTTGGGGCGGCCGGTGGTGCCGGAGGTGTAGAGGATCAGGGCCGGGTCGTCGAGGGTCACCGGCACGTCGATCGGTTCCGCCCCTTCGCCGGACGTGTGCGGTGCGTCGGCGGCGATGCGGGTGACGGGCAGGCTCGCGACGGCGGCGGCGTGCTCGGGCGCGTGCACGAGCACGCCCGCGCCCGAGTGGTCGATCATGTACGCGAGCTCGGGCGCGGCCAGCCGGAAGTTCAGCGGGACGAAGATCGCGCCGAGCAGGTGGACGGCGAACATGGTCTCGGCGAAGGCCAGGTGGTTGGGACCGAGGTAGGCGACCCGGTCACCGGGCCCGACCCCGGCCGCGCGCAGGCGATGGGCGAGCCCCGTGGTCCGCTCGTACGCCTGCGCGTAGGTGATCGCCTGGTCGCCGAAGACGAACGCCGTCCGATCGGGGCTCATCAGGGCCCGGCGGGCCGGCCAGCCGCCCAGTCCGGCGTTACGCATCCGGGCTCCCGCAGGACTGCGGCGACGCGGCGGGGCGCGACCGGACGGGGTTCGACGGAAGGGACATGGGGGTTCCGTTCGTCGCGTTCCTGGAGGAGGTCAGGCGTAGTGGCGGTAGATGGCGCGGGCGGCGCAGGCGGGCTTGGCGGAGCCGTCGATCTCGACGGTGAAGTCGAGGTGCATCTGGACGCCGTCGCCGGGCACGTCCTCGACCTCGGCGACCCGGCCGGCCAGCCGGACCTTGCCGCCGACCTTGACGGGGCTGGGGAAGCGGACCTTGTCCAGGCCGTAGTTGATGCTCATGCGCACGCCCTGGATGTCGAGCAGCTCGCCGAACAGGGGGATGAGCAGGGACAGGGTGAGGTAGCCGTGGGCGATGGCGCCGCCGAAGGGACCGGCCTCGGCCCTGACGGGGTCGACGTGGATCCACTGGTGGTCGTTCGTGGCGTCGGCGAAGGTGTTCACCCGATCCTGGGTGATCTCCAGCCAGCCGGTGCGGCCGAGGTCGCGGCCGGCCAGGGCCTTGATCTCCGCCAGGCCGTTCGCGGTGGTGGTCATCGTGGGTCCTCCGTCGAGGTGGGGGTCGGGGCGAGGCCGAGCAGGCGGGCGGCGTTGTCCTTGAGGATCTTGGGGCGGACCTCGGGTTTGATGTCGAGCTTGGCGAAGTCGGCCAGCCACCGGTCCGGGGTGATCACGGGGTAGTCGGAGCCGAACAGGACCTTGTCCTTCAGCAGCGTGTTGGCGTAGCGGACGAGCTGGGGCGGGAAGTATTTCGGCGACCAGCCGGACAGGTCGATGTACACCGACGGCTTGTGGGTGGCGACGGCCAGGGCCTCGTCCTGCCAGGGGAAGGACGGATGCGCCAGGATGATCTTCAGGTGGGGGAAGTCCACGGCGACGTCGTCGACGAGCATCGGGTTGGAGTACTTCAGCCGGATCCCGGCCCCGCCCGGCACGCCCGCGCCGATGCCGGTCTGGCCGGTGTGGAACAGCGCGACCGCGCCCAGCTCCTCGATCACCTCGTACAGCGGGTAGGCGAGGGGGTCGTCCGGGGCGAAGCCCTGGATGCTGGGGTGGAACTTGAACCCGCGCACGCCGTGCTCCTCGACGAGGCGGCGGGCCTCGCGGGCGCCGGCGCGGCCCTTCCACGGGTCCACGCTGGCGAACGGGATGAGCGCATCGGGATGCCGGGCGCAGCTCTCGGCGATCTCCTCGTTGGAGATGCGCGGGTGGCCGGTGGCGTGCTCGGCGTCCACGGTGAACACCACGGCGGCCATCTTGCGCTCGCGGTAGTAGTCCGCCATCTGGTCGATGGTGGGCTTGTCGTGGGAGCCGAAGTAGCCGGCCGAGGCGCCGAACAGCTCGGGGGCCAGCGAGGTGTGGCCGTCCTTGGAGATCTCGGCATGGGTGTGCACGTCGATGGCGGTCAGCTCGCCGACGTTCATGCGACCGGCGCCTTCGGTGCGGGGATGCCGTAGGTCTCCGGCTCGAAGGTGTCCCAGACGGCCGCGATGGCGTCGGCGCTCCAACCGCCGCCGGCGTAGACGGCGCTCTTCTCGGCGGGGTGCGACCACAGGGCGAGCTTGTCGCCGCCGATGCCGACCGCCTGGCCGGTCACGCCGGCCGAGGCGTCGGAGGCCAGGTAGACGATCAGCCCGGCCACGTCCTCGACCGTGCCCATGCCCTCGTCCTTGCGCAGCCAGTCCGGCAGCGGCGCGCCGGTGCGCTCGGCCTCCGCCAGCACGGGGGCGAAGGCGGGGATGGTCTTGGTCATCTCCGTGGCGGCCACCGGGACGACCGCGTTGACCGTGATGCCCGCCCTGGCCAGCTCCATGGCCCAGGTGCGGGCCATGGCCACGATGCCGGCCTTGGCGGCGGCGTAGTTGGTCTGGCCGAAGTTGCCGCGCTGCCCGGCGGGCGAGGAGATCAGGATGATCCGGCCGCCGCCGCCCTGTTCGCGCATCCGTACGGCGGCGGCGCGGCCGCAGGTGAACGTGCCCCGCAGGTGGACGCCGACGACCGTGTCGAAGTCGTCGTCGGACATCTTCCACAGCACCCGGTCGCGCAGCACGCCCGCGTTGGTCACCATCACGTCCAGCCGCCCGAACTCTCCGACCGCCGCGGACACCAGCCGCTCGGCGACCTCCGTGCCGCCGACGGCTCCCGGCGCGGCCACCGCCCGGCCGCCCGCGTCGCGGATCGCGCCCGCCGTGCTCTCCGCGGCCTCGCCGTCCACGTCGTTGACCACCACGGCGGCGCCCGCGGCGGCCAGCGCCTCGGCGTACGCCCGCCCGAGACCCCGGCCCGCGCCGGTGACGACGGCTACCTTGCCCGACAAATCCATCAGCGACACCTCGTCCTGCAGTTGGGAACACGGCGAACATATGACAGTTCTGTTTCTGTCGTCAAAGGTATGCCTCACATTGAGCGGTCCGGCCACCTCCGGCTTCCCGGCGCCCGGCGCCGACCTCCCGCCCGCGCACCTCGTTCGCCGTCGCACGTCGGCGGCCCGAACACCGCGAGCGGGCCAGGGGCGCCCGGAGGGATGGCGTTCCTGGCGGCGACAGACGAGTGGAACGCAGGTGAGGACCCATGACGGTCGCGAGATTGATCATCAACAGATGTCCCACCCATCGGATCCGTGTTGTCCCCCTCGGAAGGCGAATCTACGGCCTCAGCTGCGGATATACACCGAGCTTGGCCGAGTCGGCCAGAGCTCTCCCCCACAATAAGCAACATTTATCTTGACGATCAATACGGCTAGCCCGATTATCACAGGCACTCGGCTCCTGGTTCCCGACAGGGCGCCGCGTGCTAGACGGTCCCGTCGCGGTCGTCCGTCCACCGTTCTCGCGACCGCCCTCACCCACCGCCCGAGGGTGACCCGTTCATACGGCATATCTATTTACGGTCGCTGGTCTTTGTGTTACACATAGGAAAATTCCTCCGGGCGCGGCCCGCCTCTTCGATCAGGGCCGCCGTCTCCCAGAACTCTCTTGGGGTGCCCCGTGCCACATCGACTGACCGCCGCCGCCAGATACACCGCCCTGCTCCTCGTATCCGGGCTTCTCGCCTCCGGGTGCGGTTCCGGCGGGACGGGGGGCGGTCCCGCCGACGTCCCCGCCGGCGCCTCCCCCGCCCTGCGCACGCTGATCGAGGCGGCCCAGAAGGAGGGCGAGCTGGTCTGGTACAGCGTCCCGGCGGAGAACATCGCCAAGGCCGTCTCCGACGACTTCGCCAAGACGTACGGCATCAAGGTCAAGTTCATCCGGCTGACCTCCAGCGACCTGGCCCAGCGCTTCGCCGCCGAGGCCGAGGGCGGCAAGCCGGCCGCCGACCTGTTCGTGGGCTCCTACACGCCGTTCGTGCCGCAGGCCCTGGAGAAGGGCTGGACGGTCAAGCTCGCCGACGCGGACATCCCGGACTACCCCGGCGGCTTCCCGGACAAGTACCTGCTGCCCGACGCCGGGACCGCGGTGGTCCAGATCCAGCCGACCGGCATCGCGGTGAACACCCAGCAGGGCGGCGACGCGATCAAGGACTGGCCGGACCTCCTCGACCCGAAGTGGAAGGGCAAGATCATCCTGGTGGATCCGCGGACGTCGGCCGCGTACACGCCGTTCTGGAAGCTCATCATCAAGGAGCACGGCGAGGAGTACCTCACCAAGCTCAAGGCACAGAACCCGGTGGTCGCCTCCGGCGCCGCCCCGGCGACGCAGCAGCTCGCGGCGGGCGAGGCGGCCGTCGTCATGCCCGCCGTGCAGTCCATCGCCGACGACCTCAAGGGCAAGGGCGCGCCCGTCGGCTACGTGCAGCCGCCCGCCTCGACCGGTCCGGAGATCGTGCCCGGTCTGGCCGCCAAGGCCGCCCACCCCCATGCGGCGCGGCTGTTCGTCCACTATCTGATGAGCGCCGAGGGCAACAAGAAGCTCAACGCGGTCCCCGGCTCCGGCTCACCGCTCGACCCCGCCACGCTGCCGGCCCGCTACACCTTCAACCGCGAGCTGTCCGGGACGCCCGCCGAGCGCGTCACCGCCCTGCTGGGGCTCACGTGATCGCTCGGCTGCGCGGGCTCACCCCCTTCCAGGCCGCCGGGACGCTGATGGCGCTCGCGCTGGGCGCGCTGGCCGGCTACCCCCTCGCCCTCGTGGTGATCCGGCCGTTCTTCACCGGCGGCCGGATCGACCTGACGCCGATCCTGGACACCCTCGCCCAGCCGGACCTGGCCACCCTGCTCTGGCACACGGCGGTCGTCGTCGGCGGGAGCGGGGCCGCCGCGATGGTGATCGGCTCGGCCCTCGCCTGGGTGAACGAGCGCACCGACGCCCGCATGGGGCTGCTCACCGACGTGGTGCCGCTGGTGCCGTTCCTGCTGCCGCCGATCGCGGGCGCGATCGGCTGGTCGCTGCTCGGCTCGGAGCGCTCGGGCTATCTCAACCAGCTCCTGCGGCCGCTGCTCGGCATCGACGGCACGCGGGGGCCCATCGACATCCACTCCTGGTACGGCCTGATCTTCGTCTACACGATCTACCAGGTCCCGTACGTCTTCATGATCGTCTCAGCGGGTCTGCGCAACACCGACGCCGCCATGGAGGAGCAGTCACGGGTGAGCGGCGCCGGCCCGTTCCGCACCCTGCGCCGGATCTCGCTGCCCGCGGTGCGGCCGAGCCTGGGCGCGGCGGCGCTGCTGATGGTGTGGACCGGGTTCGGCCTGTTCTCGATCCCGGCGATCCTCGCGCCGCAGGCCCATCTCGACATCCTGTCGGTGCGGGTGGTGCAGCTGCTGTCGTTCACCTACCCGCCGGAGACCGGCGTGGCGGTGAGCCTCAACCTCGTCGTCATGCTGGTCGTCACCCTCGTCTGGTACGCCCAGACCCGGCTGCTGCGCAGCACCCGCACCGCGGGGCTGGGCGGCAAGGGCGCCAGGCCGCGCCCGATGCGGCTGGGCCGGTGGCGCGGGCCCGTACGCGCGGCGATCGTCGCGTACCTGGCGCTGACCTCGGTGCTGCCGCTCGGCGGCCTGGTGCTGGTGTCGCTGACCGGCTTCTGGAGCGGCGCCGTGAACTGGTCGCGGCTGAACCTCGACGCCGTCACCCGCACGCTGACCGACACGGCCACCCAGGAGGCGCTGGTCAACAGCCTCGTGCTGGGCGCGGTGTGCGCGACGATCGGCGTGCTGGCCGCGGCCATGGTGTCGGTGCTGGTCAGGAGGTCGGGGCGGGGCACCGGGATGCTGGTGGACGCCGCGATCAAGTTTCCGCCGACGTTGTCGCACCTGGTCATCGCGGTCGGGTTCGTGCTGGCGTTCAGCGGCGCGCCGTTCCACCTGGGCGGCACGCTGTGGATCCTGGTGCTGGCGTACGTGTCGCTGCACATGCCGCAGGCCACCACCGCCTCCGACGCCGCGGCCGGCCAGGTCCCGGCCGAGCTCACCGACGCCTCCCGGATCAGCGGCGCCGGGCAGGCCCGCACCTTCCGCCGGATCACGCTGCCGCTGATGGCGCCGGGCCTGCTGGCCGGGTGGGCGCTGCTGTTCGTCACCATCGCCGGGGACATCAGCGCCTCGGCGATCCTGGCCGGCACCGGCAACGAGGTGGTCGGCTTCCGCCTCCTCGAGGTGTTCGCCAACGGCGACTACGGCATGCTCGGCGCCATCTCCGTCCTGCTCACGCTGGCCACCTCACTGGTGGTCCTCCCCATCACCTGGTACGCGCGACGGCGCGGCGCCTCCCCGCTCTCCCGAACCCCCTTCTGAGGTCCCCACATGCAAGCGATGGACGTAGAGACCGTTCCCGGGCGGGCCGCCACGACGCCCGTCGTCCGGCTCGACGGCGTGCGCAAGAACTTCCGCCGGGCCGACGGCAGCCTCGCCGCGGCCGTGGACGGCGTGTCCCTGGAGGTGGCCCCGGCCGAGATCCTCGTGCTGCTGGGCCCGAGCGGCTGCGGCAAGACGACGCTGCTGCGCTCGATCGCGGGCCTGGAGCCGCCCGACGAGGGGCTGGTGGAGATCGCCGGCCGGGCCGTCTTCGACGCGGCGCGCGGCCTGGACCTGCCGCCCGAGCGGCGCGGCCTGAGCATGATGTTCCAGTCGTACGCGCTGTGGCCGCACATGTCCGTGTTCGACAACGTGGCGTACCCGCTGCGCGGCCGGCGCGGCGGCCGGATCCCGAAGGACGAGGTCGCCTCCCGCGTCGGGCAGGCGCTGGCCCTGGTCGGCATCGCCGAGCTGGCCCGGCAGTACCCCGGCGAGATGAGCGGCGGCCAGCAGCAGCGGGTGGCGCTGGCCAGGGCGCTGGTGGCCGGGGACGGGCTGATCCTGTTCGACGAGCCGCTGTCCAACGTGGACGCCAAGGTCCGCGAGCGGCTGCGGGTCGAGCTGCTGGCCATGCAGCGCAGGATCGGCTTCGCCGCCGTGTACGTCACCCACGACCAGACCGAGGCGATGGAGCTGGCCACCCGCATCGCGGTCATGCGGGCCGGCCGGGTGGAGCAGCTCGGCCCGCCCCGCGAGATCTACGACCGGCCCGCCACCCGGTACGTCGCCGGCTTCGTCGGCATCGCCAACGAGATCGCCGGCGAGGTGGCGGAGGCGGACGGCGACCGGGCCGTGCTGCGTACCCCGTACGGGCCGCTGACCGGGATCGCCGGGCCCGGCCTGGCCGAGGGCGCGGCCGGAGTGGCGATCTGGCGGCCGGAGCACGGCCGGATGAGCGAACGCGAGCCGGAGTGCCCCAACCGGTGGCGCGCCCGGCGCAGGATCTCCATGTTCGCCGGGCCGCACATCGAGCACCACCTCGACGCCGGGGACGTCGCCTGCCGGCTGTGGTCGGACGGCTCGGACGCCGGCGGCGACGACGTGTGGCTCAGCGTGGCCCAGGACCGGCTGCTCGTGCTGCCCGCGTGAGGACGGTGTCCTCCAGCCAGCGGCCGATCCGCCCGGCGACCCCGTCGCCGTCGTAGGTGCGGGTGTCGACGTTGTCGGCCTCGATCTCGATGACCGGGATCCCGGCCGACTCCAGCGCCCGCGCGGTGAAGTAGCTGCCGCGCGGGTCGTCGGACACCAGGTGGACCACGCCGTCGATGCCGTGCAGGCGGCCCTCCTTGACGTACCACTCGCTGGACCAGGGCGGAGTGTAGAGCTGGTCGGTGAAGGCCGCGAAGCGGGCGGCCAGGGCCCGCATGGGGTCGTCGCCGTAGCGGATGTAGCCGTCGGCGGCGATGGCCAGATACATCGACCAGACGAAGACGGCGCCGTACTCGTCCTGGAAGCGCTGGTAGAAGCCCATGTCGTACCAGAGGCCGCGGCCGATCCACATCAGCCGGGCGCGCTCACCGGGGCAGGCCGCCTGCCCCGCGTCCACCCGCTCGCGGACCTCCTCGTAGAAGCGGCGGGCGGCGTCGCGGGCCCATTCCGTGCCGCGGTGCCACTGCGGCAGCATGACGCTGGGGATGCCGTCGGCGACGGAGATCGGGGCGGGCCGGGTGCGGGCGATCAGGTCGCGCGTCTTCCTGTTCCACTCCTCCTGCTCGTTGACCAGGGCCAGCACCTCGCGGAAGCGGGACTCGCGGAGCTGCCTGCCGGTGGTGGTCTCCAGGAACCTGACGAGGCTCTCCAGCTCGGCGGTGAGCAGGTCGAGCCGGGCCGGGCCGACGGCCTCCTCCCAGCGGTGCGGCATGAGCTCCCACCAGTTGGCCGGCACCTCGTTCTCGGCGGCGCTCTCCAGCGGGTAGAAGGTGACGCCGGGCTCGCGGCCCCAGATGTCGAAGATCTTGCGGGTGACGTCGCCGGAGGCGTCGCCGACCACGATGCTCGGCTTCGGCAGGCCGCCCCACGGGCCGTCGTCCGGGTCGGGGTCGAACGCCGAGCCGAGCGTGACCGCGTTGTACTGCTCGGAGTAGTCGGGGTAGCCGCGCCGCCGCAGCAGCTCCAGGTAGTGGCCGGAGCGCTGCTTGGCGGCCACCACGGAGGCCCACCACTGGCTGACCACGTACGGGATGTCCATGGCGCGGAAGATCTCGTGCGGCACGTCGGCGTTGACGACGGCCAGCGGCTCGCCCGCGGCCACCCGCTCACGCAGTCCGGCGAACCACTCGCGCTGGTGCCTGCCCGCCTCGGCGGCCGTGGCCAGCGTGTTCACCCGGCGCATGTTTCCTCCTTCCGCAGGGCGGCCAGGTCGGCGCGCCCGTAGTCCTGCCGGTCCAGCAGCACGGCCGGTATGTCGAGCGCGGCCCGCTGCGCCGGGAAGTCCCAGGCGGGGGCGTCGTCGCCGGTCCTGGCGTAGGAGACGAACAGCTCGGCCCGGCAGCGGCGCACCGCCATGGCCGCGTGGGCGGCGCGCTCGGCGGCCGTAGCGCGCTGGGCGGCCGGGCCCGACTCGTGGTAGTGCTCGGCGATCACGTCGAGGCCGCCCGCGCCGACGCCGTGCTCGGCCTGGGGGTCGAGCCCGCCCGCGCCGACGCCGTGCTCGGCCTGGGAGTCAAGGCCGCCCGCGCCGACGCGACGCTCGGCCTGGGGGTCGCCGAAGGAGTGGTCCTCCCCGACGATGACGTGCCCGTCCGCTTCGATCGCCCCGTAGACGTGGGGCGTGTCGTGGTCGGAGCCGCTGAGGAAGACCCGCCGCCCGCGGTGCTCCGGCAGGCGGCCGGCCTGGGCCAGCAGCTCGCCGAGCAGGGCGGTGTGCTCGGCGACGGGGAGTGCGGCGTTGGCGGCGGCGAGGAACTCGCGGCCGGTCAGCCTGGCGGGCACGGCCCTGCGCAGCTCCGCCACGGCCGCCAGCAGGCGGCGGCGCTCGTCGTGCGCGCGCACCGCGGCGGCGACGTCGAGCGGGCGGCCGCTCCACACGGCCAGCCGGGCGGCGAACTCGCCGATCCTGCGGCGGTTGTAGCGGGCGGTGCTGCGATGCGGCAGGTGCAGGACGCCCACCAGGTACGCCTCCGGCACGCCCGCGCCGGGTTCGATGCGGCGCAGCTCGCGCAGGGCGTAGAAGAGGCGCAGGGACGCCTCGCAGTCGTGCCCGATCACGACCCGGCCGAGGTCGCCGAAGGCCCCGGTCAGGAGGCGGGTGAGGACCGACCGCGCCGCCGGGTCCACGCCGCGGCCCAGGTAGCGGTCGCCGAGCGTGGCGGGCACGCCGGGGTCGCCGGTGAGGCGGAGCGGGCGGAACCCGGCGGCGGTCAGCAGCTCGACGGGCACATCGGCGCCGACGTAGCCGATCAGCGGCCCGCCGGGCACGTCGCCGCCGCTGGGCGCGTTGCCATAGTCGGCGCCGCCGCCGGGCTGGGTTTCCTGCCCGGCGGGGGCGCGGAGCCGCGCGTACGCCTCCTCCAGCGCGGCCAGAGCGGGGACCATGTCAGATCACCCCGTCCTCGGACAGCGCCTTCAGCTCGTCGTCGGAGTAGCCGAGCAGCCCTCCGTAGATCTCGCCGTTGTGCTCGCCCAGGCCGGGCGCCGGCTCGTCCAAGGCGGCCGCGGCGGCCGAGAAGCGGATCGGCACCCCCGTGCCGACCAGGCCGGCCGCGGCTCCGTGGCGCGGGTGCTCCAGCGGCACGACCTCGGCCCGGTCCAGCACGAGCGGGTCGCGGACGGCGGCGGCGGGCTCGCGGACCTCGGCGGCGGGCACCCCGTGGCGGGCGAGCAGGCCCAGGACCTCGTCGAGCGGCCGATCCGCCGCCCACGCCGCGAGCATCGCGTGCAGCTCGTCCGCTCCGGCCACCCGGGCGTCGCGGGTGGCGAAGCGCGGGTCAGCGGCCAGCTCCGGGCGTTCCATGGCGGCGAACAGGCCCTGGGCGAAGGCGTCGGTCGGCCCGCACAGCGCGAACCAGCCGTCCGCGGCCGGGAACGTTCCGAACGGCGCCAGCCGCGGCACGGTCGTCCCGGTGCGCGCGGGCAGTCCGAGCCGTTCGTAGGCGTCGAACGGCTCGCAGGCGACCAGCGACGTGAGCGCGCCCAGCATGGACACGTCCACGTGCTGCCCGCGGCCGGTGGCGTCGGCCTGGATGACGGCGGCGAGCGTGCCGATCACCGCGTAGAGGGGCGCGACCAGGTCGCCCACGGGCAGCCCGAAGCGCACCGGAGGCTCGCCGGGCGCGCCCGCCGTCATCATCACGCCGCTGAGCGCCTGCACGATCGTGTCCATCGCCTTGCCGGAGCCCGGCCCGCCCTGCGCCCCGAATCCGCTGATGGAGGTGCACACGATGCGCGGGTTGATCGCCTCGGCCCAGTCGTGGCCGATGCCGAGCCGGGCCGTGACGCCCGCGCTGTAGTTGTCGACCATGACGTCGGACACGCGTACCAGCCCGGCCAGGAGGTCGCGGGCCTTCGGATGCTTGAGGTTGAGGGTGACGCCGCGTTTGCCGCGGCCGCGCAGCAGCATCGACACCGACATGTCGTCCGGTTCGCGCCGTACGGTGGTCAGCCCGTCCGCGCCGACGTACGGCGAGTTGTTGCGGGAGCTGTCGCCGCCGGTCAGCGGGTTCTCCACCTTGATGACGCGGGCGCCGAGCCCGGCCAGCAGCAAGGTCGCGTACGGCCCGGCCAGCGCGGTCGTCAGGTCGATCACCGTGCGTCCCGTGAGAGGTCCCTCAGCCACGCAGCACCACCTCGTCGCCCTCCCAGCCGAACTCCGTGCCCAGTCCCGCCCTGCGGGAGATGTCCTCGATGTACGCGGCGACCCGCCGCCCTTCCTCGCCGTCGCCCAGCGGCACCGGCCGGCCCGCGTCGTCGATCCAGCAGGGCACGAACCCGGCCGACACCAGCCCGTCGCGGTCGAAGCGGCAGACGGCGATGGCGGTGTTCCTGCTCTCGGGGTGGAAGGGGTAGAACGGCATGGCCGGGTCGGGGGCGAACCCGTACAGCTCCTTGCGGCGGCGCGCCCATTGCGCCCGCTCGCCGGCGTCGCCCGCGGTGGGCGTCAGGGCGTGGGTGACGGTGACGAAGTTGCCGAGGCCGTGGTAGATGGGCCGGCCGCGGTACATCTCGATGCCGCGCATGATGTGCGCGTGGTGCGCGAAGACGGCGTGCGCGCCCGCGTCGATCGCGGCGCGGGCGACCGGCTTCTCGTACATGGCCAGCGCGGCCGGGGTGTGGCCGACGCCCTTGTGCAGCGACACCAGCACCACGTCCGCCTCGGCGGCCAGCGCCTCGACGTCGGCGGCCATGCGCTCCAGGTGTGCCGGGTCGGCGAAGGTGTAGACGGCCGGCGGCCCGCCGGGGCTGGCGTGGTCGAGCTCGTAGTGGGTGAGGACCTTGATGTGGGCGCAGCCGGGCTTGCGGGAGGTGGCCCAGGACTCGCGCGGGCCGACGCAGTTGTAGCTGAGCACGCCGACGCGCAGCCCGCCGCGCTCGGTCACGGCGGGCCTGCGGGCCTCGTCGAGGGTCACGCCCGCGCCGGCGGTGGCCAGGCCGGCCTCGGCCGCGTACTTGATGGTGTCGGCCACGCCCTGGTCGCCGACGTCGTAGACGTGGTTGCCCGCGAGGGTCACGACGTGGAAGCCCGCCTCCGCGATCGCGGCCAGCGCGGCCGGGTCGGCGGGCGGGGCGGGGACGTCGGTGCTGACCTGGGCGGTCGAGGTGCTGTGCGGCACCTCGACGTGCCCGATCACGACGTCGCCGCGGCTCAGCGTGTCCTTGGCGGGTGCGAAGAACGACGCCGGGTCCGGCTCGTCCACGACCAGGTCGCCGACGGACATCACGGTGATCGCGCTCATGGGGTGTTCTCCTCCAGTACCCGTTCCTGAGAGAACCGCGACAGGAACGCCCGCAGGCGCGGCGACGCGGGACGGTCGAAGATCTCCTGCGGGGTGCCGCTCTCGACGACGCGGCCGTGCTCCATGAAGAGGCACCGGTCGGCGACCTCGCGGGCGAAGCTCATCTCGTGCGTCACGATGATCATGGTCATGCCGCCGGCCGCTAGGTCGCGGACGACGCTCAGCACCTCGTCCACCAGCTCGGGGTCCAGCGCGCTGGTCGGCTCGTCGAACAGCATGATCCGCGGGTTGGTGGCCAGGGCGCGGGCGATGGCGACGCGCTGCTGCTGGCCGCCGGAGAGCTGCCGCGGGTGCGCCTCCGCCTTGCCCGCGAGTCCCACGCGCTCCAGCAGCCGCAGCGCCTCCTCCCGCGCCTGCTCGGGCGTGCGGCCGTGCACCGCGACCTGCGCCTCGGTGAGGTTGCGCAGCACACTCCAGTGGGCGAACAGGTTGAACTGCTGGAAGACCATGCCCATCCGGCCGCGCTGGGCGGCCGCCCGCCGGTCCGGCAGCGGCCGCAGGTGGCCGCGGTGGAACTCGTAGCCGAGCAGCTCGCCGTCGAGGTACATGGAGCCGCCGTCGATGCCTTCGAGCTGGTGGACGCAGCGGACGAGGGTGGACTTGCCGGACCCGGACGGGCCGATCACGGTGACGACCTCGCCCGCACGCACCTCCAGGCTCACGCCGTCCAGCGCCACGTGGTCGCCGAAGCGTTTGCGCACGTCGTGGACGCGCAGGACCGGTGCCGCGGTCACCGCTGCCCCTTTCCGAAGTGCCGCTCCAGACGCCGCTGGCCGAGGGACAGGACGGTGACCACCGCCAGGTACCAGGCGCAGGCGACGATGAGCAGCGGCACGATCTGATAGGTCCGGTTGTAGATCACCTGCACCGAGTAGAGCAGGTCGGCCATGGCGATCACGCTGACCAGCGAGGTGCCCTTCAGCAGGCTGATGAACTGGCTGCCGGTGGGCGGGATGATCACCCGCATGGCCTGCGGCAGCACGACCTTGACGAAGCTCTGGCGGGGCGTGAAGCCCATCGCGCGGGCCGCGTCGCGCTGGCCGCCGTCCACGGCCAGGATGCCGGCCCGGACGATCTCGGCCATGTACGCGGCCTCGTGCAGTGTGAGCCCGAGGATCGCGGCGGTCAGCGAGCTGATGACGGCGTTCGTCGGCCATGAGGCGAAGGTCGGCCCGAAGGGCACGCCCAGCGAGATGCGCGGCAGCAGGTAGCCCAGGTTGAACCAGAAGATGAGCTGGACCAGCGGCGGGATGCCGCGGAAGACCGCCACGTAGACGCCGCAGGCCCACACGACCGGCTTGAACCCGCTGAGCCGGCCGCCCGCGAGCAGCACGCCCAGCCCGCTGCCCAGCGTCATGGCGATCACGGTGAGTAGGAGGGACATGCCGAGGCCGGCCAGGATGTTCGGTTCGAGCAGGTATTCGGCGACGACCGGCCATTCGAGGCGCGGGTTGGTGACGAGGAACCAGACGAGCTGGGCGGCGAGCACGAGCAGCGCGGCTCCGGCCAGCCAGCGCAGCGGGCGCACGCGGGGACGGGCTGTGGCCACGTCCATCGCCGGGGAGGGGAGACTCACTGCGCCGCCCCAGTAGTCGGCGCGGTATTCGTCGCAGTGTTCATCGCGGGCTGGTCCACGGCGACGTTCTGCAGGCCGTACTTGTCGACGATCCGCTTGTACTCGCCGTTGGCGAAGATCTCCTTGAACGCTTCCAGCACGACCGGGCCGAGGCCGCCGGTCTTGGGCACCAGCATGGCGAGCTGGTCGACCCCGGCGCCCTGCTCGTCGGTCTGCGTCACGTAGGTGTAGGCGTCCTTCTCCTTGGCCATCGCGTCGATCGCGGCGCTCTCGGTCATGCCGGCGGCGTCGGCGCGGCCGGACTTGGCGGCGAGGATCGTGCCGTTGGTGTCGGCGAGCCCGATGAAGGCGAGCGCGGGCCTGCCCTGCTTCGCGCACCAGTCGCTCAGGCGCTTGGCCTGCTCCTCGACGACGCTGCCCGCGGCGCCGGCGACGCGCTTGCCGCACAGGTCGCCGGAGTCCTTGACGGCCGCGGAGCCGCCCTTGGGGATGAGGTAGGAGGTGCGGCTGACCATCCAGACGATGGCGTCGAACTGCTTCTCGCGCTCGGCGGTGTCCTTCACCGGCCCGTTGAAGGCGTCGTAGCGGGAGGCGAGCATGCCGGACAGCGCGGCGGGCAGGCCGTTGACGATCGAGATCTCGGTGCGGACGCCCAGCGCCTTGCCGAGGGCGTCCTGTATTTCCTTGTCGATCCCGGTCACGGTCTTGCCATCGTTGGCGACGATCCGGTAGGGAGGGTGGGAATCCCCGGCGAATCTGATGACGCCCGCCTCCTTGATGGCATCGGGTAGGCGTCCGTACAGGGCCGTCCCGCCGGTCGTTCCCGTCGTCTCGCCGCTGTTTCCGCCGCAGGCTGCGGCACCGGCGAGGGTCAGGGCCGCCGTGGCCGCGATGGTGATCCTGGGCAATCTCATGGTGGTCCTCCAGCGACCCGGATCAGGCTGCAACTGACGTTGCGATCGTTCGCGTTAATGTCACATCTACGACTGCACGTCTGTCAAGGGGTCCTCGTGCGGAGAAGGAAACAGGGCCCGCGACGCAAGGCGCTGCCAGGGCGCAGGTCAGAAGATCGGACAGGAGGACGTCAGGCCGGGCCCCGCACCGGGGACCCCACCGGCCCTGCGCCGGTCCCTGCGCTCTTTCTGCGCCGCGCCGGGCGGGCGGCGCGGCCGGCGTTTCAGCGGGGGGCGAGGATCAGGCTCGTGCGGTGGTGCGCCACCAGCTCGGCCAGGCTCGGATCGAACTCGGCGACGATCTGCTTGACCCGGAACTCGGCGAGCGGGCCCAGGGTGTCGTAGATCTCCACGAACACGTCCCTGGCCGCGCTCCGCGGCCAGTCGGCGGGCAGCAGCTCGGCGGGCAGGTCGGGGTCGTGGTTGGGGAAGGTGCGCCAGGTGTCCATGATCCCCGTCCGCGCCACCAGGGCCTCGGACGCGCTCACCGCCCCCTTGCGGACGCGGACCAGCAGGGGCGAGTATTGCGCGGCGAAGCCCTCATAGGTACGCCTGAGCTGGTCGAAGTCCCACGCCTCCTGCGGGGTGCGCATGCCCGCCAGGTCGAGGGGCTGGGCGCGGAAGATCGTGGAGGTGGGCACCTCCAGCTCGGCGAGGACCGCCGCCGCGTCGCCGGCGTCCGCCGTGGGAGAGACCCACAGCCCGTCGTACAGCGGGGCGAAGCCGAGCCAGCGCAGCCGCGAGCGCAGGGCGTGACGCAGGTCGCGCTGCTCCTCGGAGATCGAGAACGCGGCCACCACCCAGGCGCCGTCCCAGGCGCCCTGATCCAGGCCGAAGGACATGATCCGCTGCCGCCCGTTCAGCAGCACAGCGGCGGCCTGGTCGGTCAGCCGGTAGTAGGTGCGCCGTCCCACCTTGGACGACTCCAGCAGCTCGCGCCGCGCCAGGCGGGAGAGCGCGGCCCTGGCGGCGACGGCGGACACGCCGAACTCCTCGGCCAGCCGCACCAGCGCCGCGGACGGCAGCTGCTCGGGCCGGCTGATCCAGTAGTCGCCCAGCAGCGTCGTGATCAGATGCTGCGGGGGCGCGCCCACCTGGAAGCGCGGGAGATCGACGTCGCCTGCCTCGGCCCATGCACCCTCAGTCACGCTAGGAGTATATGTATAACGCTTACGCATACGCACGCAATCGAATCGTCGTATATCTCAGGCCGGCCGAAGTCGTAAGGGAACGGACACCGCGCCGAGCTCGGGCATGCGTGCGCTCTCGACCGGGCCGCTGACCTCGATCGCGGAGGTGCGCCGGAGCAGCTCCTCCAGCGCGATGCGCATCGACAGCCGGGCCAGCGGCATGCCGGCGCAGGCATGCCGGCCGCGCCCGAAGGCCAGGTGCGCCGCGATGTTGGGGCGTCCCATGACGAACGTGTCGGGGTCGGGGAAGACCGCCTCGTCCCGGTTGGCCGAGGCGTAGACGAGGGTCACCGGCTCGCCGGGAGCGATGCGCCGCCCGTGCAGCTCGATCTCCTTGCTGACCGTACGGGCGAATCCGCGGTAGGGCGCGTACAGGCGCAGGAGCTCCTCCAGCGCGGCCGGCAGCAGCTCGGGGCGCGCCCGCAGCTCCGACTGCAGCTCCCGGTGCCGCGACAGGTGCACGCAGATGGAGCCGAGCAGGATGGGCGGCGCGACCAGGCCCACGACGAGGCACTGGCGCAGCGCGCCCACGATGTGCTCCTCTGCCAGCGGCCGCCCGTCCGGGCGCTCGGCCAGCAGGGAGCTGGCCGGGTCCTCCGCCACGGGGCGCGGGCGCTCGCGGCGGTCCCGTACCAGGTCGCGGGCGATGCCGTACATGCGCTCGCTGGTCTCGTCGACCACCTCGCGGTCGAGGGCCCGCCAGGCGCGCACCCAGCGGGCGGCCGTGCCGGCCAGCTCGGGGGCGAGCTCCGGGTCGAGGTTCAGCCATTCGGTGGTGACCCAGGCGGGGAACCGGGCGCCGAACTCCTGGGCGACGTCGCCGCCGCCGCGCTCGACGAGCGGGGTCAGCTCGCGGGCGGCGTGCTCGCGCAGCCGCGGCTCCAGGCGGGCGATCCTGGCCCGCTGGAGGGTACGGTCCAGGGCCCGGCGGTAGGGCGTGTGGGCGGGGGCGTCGTAGTTGAGCGGCGGGCGGCGCAGGCCGCGGGGGTCGCTCGGGACGACGGCGCGTACCGAGGAGATGAAGGTGACCGGGTCCGCGGCCGCGGCGGCCACGTCGGCGTGGCGGGTCAGCGCCCAGAATCCGCCGTAGCCGCCGCTGCGGGCCACGGGGCCCGAGCCGCGCAGCCGGGCGTACATCTCAAGACTCTCCTGTACGGAGCCGGCCTCGTCGGGATCGAAGTCGGGTCCGGCATCGGGACCCGAACCTGGGCCGAAGCCGGGACCGGAGCCTGCACCGAAGTCCGGGCCAGGGCCGGAGCCGGAACCTGGGCCGAAGCCGGAACCTGGGCCGGAGCCGGAACCTGGGCCGGAGCCGAGATCAGGGGCGGAGCCGGAACCTGGGCCGGAGCCGAGATCAGGGGCGGAGCCGAGATCAGGGGCGGGGTCTGGGTCCTGGATGGTCATCGGGCCGCCGCCGTGAAGCGCATGGGGACGGAATTGGTGCCCCACTCGGCCCAGCTCGCCATCTTGGTCTCGCCGCTCACCTCGAACGCCGACGTCCGCGCCAGCGCCTCCGCGAGCGTGGTGATCAGCATGATGCGGGCCAGCGGAGCGCCCGGGCAGGTGTGCACGCCGCCGCCGAAGGCGAGGTGCCTGGTCAGGTTCGGGCGGTCGAGCTGGAACGTCTCCCCGTCCGGGAAGACGCGTTCGTCCCGGTTGGCGGAGGTGTACACCAGCGCGATGGGCTCCCCCGCCTTGATCAGCCGGCCGCCGAGCACGACGTCCTCCCGCGCGGTCCTGGCCATCCCCCGGTACGGCCCGTACAGCCGCAGGAACTCCTCGACCGCGGCCGGGATGCGGGACGGGTCCGCGCGAAGCAGCGCGGCGAGCGCGGGATCGCCGCTCAGGTGCACGAACATGTTCCCGATGAACACGCTGGGCGCCACCATGCCGGTCACCAGCAGCTGGCGGACGCACCCCAGCACCATGTCGGGCGGCAGCGGCTCACCCTCTTACTCGGCGGCCATGAGAGCACTGGTGAGATCCTGGCCGGGATCCATCGGATCAGCGCGCCGCTCGTCGATCACGGCCTGCGCGATCTCGTACAGGCGCCGGCTCAGACGTACGACGTTATCCGTGTCGACGATCTGAATGGCTGCAACATATGCGGCGCTGATCTCCTTGATCAACTCGGCCAGACCGGTCGGCAGATTGAAGAACGACGCGAACACATGTGCCGGGAACTTCTGCGCGTAATCGATGGCGACGTCGCCCTCGCCGGCCTCGATGAGCGGCCGCAGCAGCTGGACGGCGTACTCGCGGGCCCGCGGCTCCAGAGCGGCCATCTTGTCGCGGGTGAAGAAGCGGTTGATCACCCGGCGGTAAGCCGTGTGCTCCGGCGGATCGAAGTGCAGCGGCGGACGCCGCCCGGTGAAGGCGAACTTCGGCACCGTGTTCTGCACCGACGTGGTGAACAGGGCACGGCCGTCCAGCACGCGCTTGACGTCCTCGTGACGGAACAGCGCCCAGAACCCGCCGTCGTAGGTCGTGCTGTGAGCGACCGGGCAGGTCGCCCGCATCTCCTTGTACAGCGCGTGGGCACTGGTGAAGGTCTCGGAGGCGCGCGGGTCGAAGTCATGGGTGAGGTCGCGGCCGGATCCGGCGTCCTGGTGCGGCGTGGTCATCAGCGCCTTTCCTCGCACTGGCAGGCTCGACAGGGACCTCTCAAACCCTAGACATTTATCATTACGTGCGTCAACAAGCATGCTTGATGCGACCACGGACCTTCTCCGCCCTGACGCCGATAAGGTGGGGCGATCGTTGGCCCGCCCGGGCCCTTGTCCGCACCTCCGATCGGCAGGTGGCCGATGCGTCTGCATCCAGGCGAGCCCGAGGCCGTCGGCTGGCGGGTGGTGACCGTGCTCGACGCCGTCCGGCAACTGCGCGACGCATCACCCGACGTCGCCGGACGTCCACGGGTGATCGCGATCGACGGCCGGGGCGGCGCCGGCAAGACGACCCTGGCCGAGCGGCTGCGCAAAGCGGTGCCCGGCTCCGCCATCGTGCACACCGACGACGTCGCCTGGAACCACGCCTACTTCGCCTGGGGCGCCGTGCTCGCCGAGCACATCCTGCGACCGCTGCACCGGGGCGAGGCGGTGAACTTCCGCCCGGAAGCCTGGATCACCCACGACCGGCCCGGCTCGATCACCGTCCCCGCCGGCGCCGGCGTCATCTGGGTCGAGGGCACCGGCATCATCCGCGAAGAGCTCGCCCCGTGGCTGGACGCCTCGGTGTGGATGCAGGGCGACCTCGACGAGCAGGAGCGCTTGCTGACCGTCCGCGACGGCGACTCCCCCGAGCAGCTGACGCACGTGGCGAACTGGCTGCTGGAGGAACTGCCGTTCCTGCTACGGGAAAAGCCGTGGACCCGAGCCACCATGATCGTCGCCGGCCCGCCGCAGATCGACCACGACCCGGACACCGAGCTGGTCGTCGCCCCACCGGCCGGCCCTTAGGCCGGCCCACCCGCAGAACGCGGAGCGAGGTTGTCCTCAACAGTGCAGCCGTCAACCAGGGGTCGGCACATCCTGCAGCGGGTCCCCGGACGATGAGGAGGGTGCAAACCTAGGGAGCCAAGGTGTAACCTAGTCTCACTAGTTTTGATCGAAGGTTTCTAGGAGAGGGCTGATGCACCGTGGCGCGGGCCGGGCTGACGACGGATCGGGTGACTCTCGCGGGCGCCGAGTTGGCGGACGAGGTCGGGCTTGACCACGTGACCATGTCGGCGGTGGCGCGCCGGCTCGGGGTGAAGGACGCGAGCCTGTACGTGCACGTGCGCGGCCTGGAGGACCTGCGCGGCCGGATCGCCCTGCTGGCGGCGGACGAGAAGACCATCCGCATCGCCGAGGCCACCGCCGGGCGGGCCGGCCAGGACGCGCTGACGGCGTTCGCGAACGCCTACCGCACCTATGCCCACGACCACCCGGGCCGGTACACGGCGACGCAGATCCCGATCCAGATCGACCCCGAGCTCCTGGCCCAGGCAGCCGGGCCGCGGCGTGCGGTGGACCTGACCTACGGGATGCTGCGCGCGTACGCGCTGCGGGAGCCTGACCTGACCGACGCGGTCCGGCTGGTACGCAGCACCCTCCACGGCTTCGTCAGCCTTGAGGCGGCGGGCGGGTTCGCGCACGAGCGCCCGGCGGAGGACTCCTGGGTCCGCTGCCTCGAAGCCCTGCACAACGCCCTGGAGCACTGGCCCGCACATCAAGAAGGAGCTGCGACATGACGAACCCGGCCATCGCCCACCTCCGCGTGGACGGCGCCACCCTGCACTACGAGACGCGCGGAAGCGGCCCGTTGCTGCTGCTGATCCCCGGCGGCACGGGCGGCGCGGCCTCCTTCGCCGGCGTCGCCGGCGACCTGGCCGCCGACTACACCGTCGTCTCCTACGACCCGCGCGGCCTGTCCCGCAGCCCGCTGGACGACCCGGAGGCCGAGCAGCGGGTCGCGCAGCACGCCGACGACGCCTTCCGGCTGCTGGAGCTGCTGTCTCCGGACGCGCCCGCCCGGGTGGCCGGCTGCAGCTCCGGTGCGATCGTCGCGCTGCACCTGCTCACCGCCCATCCCGGGCGGATCGAACGCGTCGTGGCGCACGAGCCGCCGATGGTGGAGGTGCTGCCGGACGCCGCCGAGCATCGCGCGCTGCTCGCCCGCGTCCAGGACACGTTCCGCCGGGACGGGCTGATGCCCGCAGCGGCCGAGTTCGCGGCCGGTCTCAGGCGGCCCGGCAACGGTCCCGCGTCCGGTCTCAGGCGACCCGACACCGATCCCGCCGCCAGCCCCACCCGACCCGACACCAGTCCCGCCGGCGGCCCGGCGCGACCCGACGCCAGTCCCGCCGCCGGCCCCACGCGGCCCGACGCCGATCCGGCGGACGGCTCGGCGGTCGCCGAGCTGCCGCCGGAGGCGGCGGCTCGCGTTGAGCGGACGATGGCGGACATGCCCTACTTCCTGGGGCGGATCGTGCCGAGCTTCATGGCCTACGTCCCGGACGTGGATCGCCTGAAGGCCCTGTCAGATCGGCTCGTGCTGGCGGCCGGGACGGACTCGCGCGGCGAACTGCCCTATCGTCCCGCCGCCTACCTGGCCGAGCGGTTCGGCATGGAGCTCGTCCATTTCCCCGGCGGGCACACAGGCCTCAGCACGCACCCCGCCGAGTTCGGCGAGCAGCTCCGCAAGGTACTGAGCGCCTGAGCGACCGGACCGAACGGGCCCACGACCGGCACAGCATGATCTCGATATGACGGCAGTCGCTCGTGGTGGCGCTGGAGTGCGGCCCAGCGTTCGGCGGGGTGACCGGTGAGCTACGTCGAGACGATCGTCGCGGCCCGCATCCGTCAGCCGGACCAGGCCTCCTTGCCGGTGGTGACCGGGCCGCCGCTCTGCACCGATTCCCCGATGGCCACGCTGATCAGGTGGTCCTGGCAGGCCTCGGCGAGCGGGTACGGCGGCGGGCCCTCCTGGCGCGCCCAGGCGCCGGTGCGCTCCAGGATGTCCGCGACCGCGATGTCATCGTCCGACAGACCCGCGCCGTCGAACGGGTTGCGGTAGACCACCCGCCCGTCGAAGCTGATGTGCTTGAGGTCGCGCAACTCCAGGTTGAGATCGACGCCGGTGTCCCGCCGGACGAGCTGGGACTCCACCGGCGTCACGGGGTCGGCCAGCCGGACCACCCGGTCGTCGACCAGCTCGCCGATCGAGCCGCGCACCACGATCCGCCGCATCCGCAGGGGGTTCCACCACTGGTTGTCGGTGAAGTCGTACAGGCCCATCGTGCCGCCGAAGTCGATGGTGGCGATGGTCGTGGTCGATCGCCGCGGCGTGCCGTCACCCCGCCACCCGTCGAACCCCAGCGGATCGGCGAGCGGCGCCTCGAACGCGCTCGCACGCACCTCGGCCGCCCCGAACCCGGCGCCCAGCAGGCCGCGGATCATCGACACCGCGTGGTACAGGTGGGTCGAGGAGACCTGGACCGAGGTCGGCTCGCCGATCACGCCCTCACGGACGATCGCCAGCCGGGCCGCGTGCCCGGGCATCAGCAGATACTGCTCGGCCACCTGGACCAGGCCGGTGCCGCCCACGTCGCCCCACAGCGACCGCAGCCCGTCCAGGTCCGCCGCGGGCGGCGTCTCCGCCAGGACCGGCACCCCGCGCGCGGCCGTCTCACGGATCGCGTCCGGCATCGCGGGCCACGGCACCGCCGCGGCGATGTAGTCGGGCCGCTCGTGCCGGAGCAGCTCGTCGATCGAGCCGAAGGCCGGTACGCCCCACTCGGCGGTGATCTCGGCGGCCCGATCCGCGCTGCGGGTCACGATGCCGCTCACCCTGAACCGGTCCGGCGCCGCCGCGGCCAGCCGCAGGAAGAACCGCGTCCGCCGGCCACTGCCGATCGCGCCGAATGTCGTGGTCATATAAGCCAGACCTCCTCAGGAACCGGAACGATCTCGTACCAGAGCGAATCCGGAAATAGCGTACTCGGCGGGCTTTATCGCCAGAAGTTCCACCACTGATGGCCGACTGCCTCGGTGAGGACGCGCATGGGCGGCCATCGGCAGGTCAGAGGACCGCTGTGGTTGAGTGGAGATGAGAGGAAGGAGCCCGGCATGGCGAAAGCAGTGCGGTTCGACGCGTACGGCGGCACGGACGTGCTGCGCGTGATCGACGTCCCGGTCCCTGATCCGGCTGGCGGCCAGGTGCTGGTCCAGGTCAGAGCCACGGCGATCAACCCCGGTGAGGCGAAGATCCGCGAGGGACTGCTGCACGCGCAGTGGCCGGCCACCTTCCCCTCGGGCGAGGGCAGCGACCTGGCCGGGATCGTGACCGGGACCGGCCCCGGCGTCGAGGGCTGGACCGCCGGGGACGAGGTCATCGGCTTCACCGACAACCGTGCCAGTCACGCCCAGTACGTGCTCGTGGAAGCAGCCGACCTCACGCCCAAGCCGGCCGGCGTGCCGTGGGAGGTGGCCGGTTCGCTGGCCGTCGCGGGATGTACGGCCTATGCGGCGGTACGCGCGGTATCCCTGACGCCGGGCGACACGGTCGCGGTGTCGGGCGGCGCGGGCGGTGTCGGCTCCGTGGCCGTCCAGCTGGCCAGGCGCGCCGGCGCTGAGGTGATCGGCATCGCCGGCCCCACCCACCACGCATGGCTGGCCGCGCACGGGGTCAAGCCGATGGCGTACGGCGAGGGCCTGGCGGACCGGCTGCGCGAGGCCGGGATCGACGCGTTCATCGACACCCACGGCGACGGGTATGTGCAGCTCGCCATCGACCTCGGCGTGCCACCGGACCGCGTCAACACGATCGCCGACTTCCCCGCCGTGCGGACGTACGGGGTCAAGGCGGACGGCAGCTCCGTCAAGAGCGCGGCGATCCTGGCCGAGCTGGCCGCCATGGTGGCCGCCGGGGACCTGGAGGTGCCGATCGCCGCGACGTACGCGCTGGACGACGTGCGGGCGGCCTTCGAGCGGCTGGAACAGGGCCACACCCGAGGCAAGATCGTTCTGCTGCCCTGACCACGTCGAGGAGCCGCCTGGAGGCGGCGGCAGGGTGCTCAGTAGAGTGATGTTCTGTGACTGTGGGACCTGAGGGTGACAAGCCCGCCGAATATCGTCAGGGCCGGTTCCGTACGCCGCCTGGAGCCACCGAGATTCTGCTGATCCGGCACGGCGAGTCGGAGCCGGCGCGCCCTGACCGGCCGTTCCCCCTGGTGGACGGCCAGGGAGACCCGGGGCTCGCCCCCGAGGGCCACGAGCAGGCGGAGCGGGTGGGCCTGCGGCTCGCCACCGAGCGCATCGACGCCCTCTACGTGAGCTCGCTACGGCGTACGTCCCAGACGGCCGCGCCGCTCGCCGCCCGGCTCGGCCTGACGCCGGTGGTGGAGCCCGAGCTGCGGGAGGTGCACCTCGGCGAGTGGGAGGGCGGCCTGTTCCGGCGCATGGTCGCGGAGGGCCACCCGATCGCGAAGCGGATGTCGGCCGAGGAACGCTGGGACGTGATCCCGGGCGCGGAGCCCGCCGCGGCCTTCTCCGAACGCGTGCGCAAGGTGCTCGGCAGGCTGGCCACCGCCCATCCCGACCAGCGGGTCGTCGTGGTCACCCACGGCGGTGTGATCGCCGAGGCGCTGGCGGCGGCCACGGAGGCGCGGCCGTTCGCGTTCCTCGGCGCCGACAACGCGTCGGTGTCGCACCTGGTGCTGACCGAGGCCCGGTGGATCCTGCGCCTCTTCAACGACACGGCGCACCTCGACCCCGCCTTCTCCACCACAGCCACCCTGCCCACCTGACGCCCCGGCGCCCCGGCGACCTGCCCGAGCCGGAGGGGCGGGACGCGCGGCGCCCGCGGGACTGATCCCGCGGGCGCCGTAGAGACCGGTTGCGCACCGATCAGTAGCGGGTGCTGAGGTTGAGGTTGATCGAGGCCAGCAGGGTCTGCGCCGTGGTGTACCGGAGCAGGTTCCCCGGCGAAGCCGGCAGCTCCAGCGTCGCCTGCCCGTGCCTGGCCGCCGCGGCAACGTTCGCCGTCCCCAGTTTCGTGGCGGTCAGCGACTCGATGCGGGTCGAGGCGTTGATCCGCCGCTCCCCCAGGTTCAGATAGATCGCCAGCAGCTCCGCCCGCAGCAGGGCCGGGGGCGTCACCGGCAGGGTGAGCACCCTGCGGACCTCCGCCACCGACAGCAGCCCGTCGGGTGCCGAGCCGTCGGCGCCGTCGAAGCGGGTGTCGGTGGCCTGCACCCGGGCCAGCAGTTCGGCCGGCACCTGGCCGGTGTGCAGCAGCCACAGCGCGGGCGGCCGGGGATCGCGGCCGGGCGGCTGCTCGGTCACCGTGCTGGTCGCCGTGGCACTCGCCGCCGGGTAGACGCACCCGCCCGCCCCTCCGTACGCCGCCGAGGCCCGCACGGTGACGGCGGTCCCGCCACCGGTCAGCAGGCTGGTGCGCACGGCGAATCGTGCGGTGCCCGTCGCGCCGGCGGCCACCGTTCCCACCTCCTGCCGCAAGGTGCGCGGCGAGACGTCGGCGGGCGCGTCGAGGGTGACGACCACGCCGGTGGCCGGGGCGGATCCGGTGTTGCGGTAGGTGACGGTGTAGGTGAGCGTCTCCCCCGCGCCGGCGGCCGCCGTCCCCTCCACGGCGACGGACATGCCGGGAATGTGGGCGGTGGTGGCCGCGGTGGCGGCGTTGTCGCCGAGCAGCCACTCGGGCTCGGGCCGCCCGGAGGAGTCGCGGCCGGTGACCGTCACCCGGTTGGTCAGCACCTGGCCGTCGGTGACCGTGCACGGCACCGTGTAGGTGACGCTCTCCTCGGCCCGCCGGCCCGCGGGCAGGTCGGCCAGCGTACGGGTGATGTCCTGGCCCGTGGGCGGGGTGTCGGTGATGGCGACGGTGGTGGCGGTGCTGGGCCCTGCGTTGCCGGTGGTGATCTTGTACGTCAGCTCGTCCCCGGGCCGCGCGTCGCCCTTGTCCACGCTCTTCGCCACGTTGAGATCGGCCGCCGCCAGCCGCTGCAGGTCCTCGGCGTCGATCTCCTCGGGAGCCGGCCCGTGCACGCCGTCGGAGAAGTAGGGGCTGTTGGTGAAGTTGTAGACCAGGCGGTCCCAGTCGGGGTTGCTGACCAGCTGCTGCCCGGCGGAGGGCACGTCGCATTCGGAGAACATGGTCAGATGGTTGAGGTCGACGGCGACCGACGGCTCCAGTTTGAGATCGCCGTTGGGCAGGAAGTCCACCTTCCAGTTGATCCGCCCGTTCGCGGGAGCGTGGAACCAGCGGCCGGCCCCGTTCCCGCCCCAGATGATGCGCCGCGTGCCCGCGCCTGACACGCCCGGCAGGGCCGTCTCGTCCAGCGCCGCCTCGTTCAGGGTCTGGACGTTGTTCAGGCGCTGGAAGTCCAGCGGCCGGTTCGGGTCGAGGTGCTCGCCGGCCGGCAGCGTGGCCACCGTGGCGAATTGCAGCGGGTAGTTCATGACGCTCAGGTAGTTCGGCTTGCAGTTGATCCGGTCCGCTGTGCCGTTGTCGGTACGGCCGCCGTGCCCGAGACCGAAGGTGTGGCCCAGTTCGTGCAGGAGCGTGGCCTGTTCCGCCTTGGCCCGGCCGCCGAACCTGCCCAGGTCCACCGCCGCGCCGAGCCTGCCGAGCGAGACGACGAAGTCGTTGCCGCCGCGGTCGTCCAGCTCGGCCCGGCCGGAGATGGTGTTGGGCACCGGGGTGCCGGCCGGGCCGGGCACGGTCGGCGGGGTCAGGCCGTTGATGAAGATGCCGTAACGGAAGTGCAGCCGCTTGAACAGCAGGATGCGGTCGCACTCCGGGCTGGTGCGGTCGGCGGGGGTGCCGAAGTGGCCGTCCTCGCCGCCGTGGGCGCAGGTCTGATCGGATCTGCCCGACTTGAGGTCGTCGAAGTCGTCGGCGGGCCCGGGATCGCGGGTGTCGTCGAAGCGCAGCGTCTCGCCGTAGGGCAGCTGCTCGTCGGGGAGCAGGTGCAGCGCCAGCCCTTGACCGCCGGTCGCCGGGTTGGTGATCGGGGCGTTCGAGAAGACCTGTTCGACGGCGGCCAGCACGCCGCTCTGCGGTGCGAGTCCGGCCATCCAGTCGATCTCGACGAACAGGTCACGCCGCCGCGGGTCGGCCCACTGCTCCAGGTGCAGGTCGATCGTGCCGTCGTCGTTGAAGTCCAGGCCGCGGTGCTCGGCGTAGTCGGTGAAGCTGTCGCCGTCGCTGTCCTCGAAGGTGTACGGCCGGATGTCGTAGCAGACCTGGACGGGGTGGCCGTCCCCGCCGCCCGTCGTGCAGCCCGTCGGGTCGGTGAGGTCGCCGGACAGCGAGCCGTCGACCAGGTCGAGCGTGAAGCGGGCCGCGCTGTCGCCGCTCCTGCGCGAGGCGTCGGCCAGGTCGTCACCGTTGGGGTCCGTGTCCGGGTCCTCGTCCATGATCCGGACGGCGAGGTCGACCGAGGGTAAGGAGGTGGAGACCTGAGTGGTCAGCGTCCAGCCCTCCGGGATGAACACCTGGGCCTTGTCGGGCACGACGGGGGTCGTCTTCGACTCCGAGCCGATGGACAGGATGGCGTAGAAGTCCGGCGGGCCCATGCCCGCCGCCTCGATGCCGGTGGCGTCGCAGGCCGACGCGCACTCGACCGACAGGATGCGCAGCGTCACCGGCTGCGTGGCCGGAGCCACGTTCCGGACCCCAGCCTGGGTCCCGGCCTGGGTCCCAGCCTGGGCCCCAGCCTGGGTCCCGGCCCGAGGACCGGCCTGCGCTCCGGCGGGTCCGCCCGGCAGCGCCACCAGGCCCAACATCACCAGCCCTGCGGCAACCCATGCCCTGCCCCATCGCGCCCCATTACCCATCTCTCGCTCCCTGCGTCCGGTGCTGTCCGGCTTTCAGGGTGGGTGGCGGGCACGTGCTGCGCATGAGTAGGGCAGTACTCAGTTACTCTGCGGGGCTTCCGACGGGTGGCCATGCGGGAAGGTCGCGTTCGGACCCATGGCCCGGCAAGGAACGGGACGAAACGCCTATCACGTAGACACGCGTCCCGCGTGCGCAAGATCCGTCAACCGCTCAAAGGAGCGAACGTGCGCAGATTGCTCTACACCGTCCTCACCGGGCTGGCGCTGTTGATCTCCCTGGGGGTGACATCGGCGACCGCCCAGGCCGCCGCGTTCCCGTCTACGGTGATCGCCACCACCTCCGGCATTCCCCGATGCATCGGGCCGCTCAACGGCGGCACGGCTGACGGCACTCCGCTGGTGCTGGCGAACTGCGCTGGAGCCAGTCAGCTCTGGCACGGCACCGGCGGCAACACGCCCGACCGCTCGGTCCGCCACGTCAGCGGCAAGTGCCTCAGCCTGGCCGTCACCAGCTCACCGGTTCCCGTGGGCACCCGGCTGGTGCTGCGGGACTGCAGCGGCGTCGTCCAGGGTGATCAGCAGTGGACGTTCGTCGCCTTGACCCCCGGCGGCCTCGACCGTATCTGGGTCCTGCGCAACGGGCCGTCCCTGAGATGCGCCACCGTGTCCGGCGGCGGCACTTCCTTCGGCACCCCCCTGGTGCTGCAGAACTGCTCCTTCCGCTTCGAGCAGCAGTGGGTGCTGGCGAACCCGCCGTCCACGTACGGGTTCTCCTTCGATGACGGGCTGGCCTGACCTCACGGCCAGACAGCCATGACGGCCTGTCCCTTCCGGCGGAAGGGACAGGCCCCTGAACCCCAGGGGCGCTCTCAGGCGGCCTGAAGCAGCTCGGCCAGGTCGGCGGGCATGGGCATGGGCTGGGTCAGGCCGACGCCGGCCCGGCCGGTGTTGCCCTCCGGATAGCGGCCCAGCGCGGAGCCGGGAGCGGCCACGATGATGCGGATCACCTGGCCGAAGGCTTCGCGCCGATCACGCTGGACGATGGCCAGGGCGAGCATGGCCATGTGGTTGCGGGTGTGCGGCCAGGGCCAGGGCTGGGAGAGGATGTGTGCGCGTTCCAGGTGCCGCCACCGCGGATCAGGGCCGGTGGCGTCGCGGGCGGCGTGCATCTCGGCGCGGTAGGCGGCGCGCACCTGGGCGGGCATCGGACGGCCGATCATGAGGGGGTCTCCTTCGTCGGGGGCGGGCAGCAGCCGTCGGCGCAGGGCTGGTCTGTCTGCTCCGGCCGGGCGCCGGCGATGGGTACGCAGCAGGTGTCCCCGCGCCAGGCCTCGCGGCCTTCCTTGACCGCGACGGCGGCGATGACCAGGGCGGCGATCGGGTCGGCCCACGACCAGCCGAACAGGCTGTTGAGCGCGAGACCGGCCAGCAGCACGGCGGACAGGTAGGTGCAGAGCAGGGTCTGCTTGGAGTCGGCGACGGCGGAGGCTGAGCCGAGTTCGCGGCCCGCGCGGCGCTGGGCGGCCGACAGGAACGGCATGACCAGCAGCGACAGGGCGGCCAGGATCAGGCCGGGGGTGGAATGTCCGGCTTCTCCGCCGACGCCCAGCAGGGCGCGGACGGCGTCGTAGGTGACGTAGGCGGCCAGCGCGAAGAACGAGATCGCGATGACGCGTAGCGCGGTCCTCTCGCGGCGTTCGTGGTCGGCGGCGGAGAACTGCCAGGCGACCGCGGTCGCGGAGGCGACCTCGACGATCGAGTCGAGGCCGAAGCCGATCAGGGCGGCGGAGGAGGCGACGGTGCCGGCGGTGATCGCGACGGCGGCCTCGATCACGTTGTACGTGATGGTGGCGGCGACCAGGAGCCGGATACGGCGCCGCAGCACGGTGCGCTGGTCCGACGAGGGTCCGAGGGCGAGGCCGGCGGCCGTCAGTCCCCCGTCCCCGGCGGCGCGGGTGCGGTCGGCGGCCATCAGCAGCAGTCCTCGTCGGTGGTGGCGGCGCAGGTGCGGTCGGCGTCGGTGGCCACCGCGACCACGGCGGTGCGCAGGTCGTCCAGGGCGTGGCCGAGCCGGGGGTCGGCCAGCTCGTAGCGGGTGCGGCGCCCGACCGGGACCGCCACGACCAGGCCGCAGTCGCGCAGGCAGGCCAGGTGGTTGGACAGCCGGGTCCGGGAGATGCCGAGCAGGTCGGCGAGCTCGGCGGGATGCGCCGGCGCCTCGCGCAGGGCGACCAGGATGCGGCAGCGGATCGGGTCGGCCAGAGCGCGGCCGAACCGGGCCAGCACCTCGATCTCGGTGGCGATCGTCAACATGACACCGACAATACACAAATACCTGAATTCACGAAATCCTGTACTCAGGAGTTCCGGCCGCCGGCGCGGATGAGGCCGTGCTCACCAAACGCGTTACGACTCCGCCGGGGACAGTTCGAGGGCGGCGTCGAGCAGGCTGCGGGTGTACTCGTGCTGCGGCGACCCCAGGACGTCCGTCGCCGGTCCTTCCTCCACCACCACACCGCGGCGCATGACGGCGATCCGGTCCGCGATCTGGTGCACCACCCCGAGGTCGTGGGAGATGAAGAGCATCGCCAGATGGTGGCGCTCACGCAGGTCGACCAGAAGCCGCAGGATCTGCGCCTGGACCGACACGTCCAGGGCGGACACCGCTTCGTCGCACACCAGCAGCCGCGGCCTGACCGCGAGGGCGCGGGCGATGCTGACCCGCTGGCACTGCCCGCCGGACAGTTCGTCCGCCCGGTGCCGGGCCACGCCCGCGTCGAGCCCGACGTCGTCGAGCAGGCGGTGCAGGGCATCGGTACGGTCGCCGTCCGGGGCCGAGCTCGGGTGGGTGCGCCAGGCCTCGTCGATGATCGCGGCCACGGTCATGCGCGGGCTGAGCGAGGAGCGCGGGTCCTGGAAGACCATCTGCGCGGCACGCTGCTGCGCCGTCGTGCGCCGCCCGACCGGTCCCACGGGCGCGCCGTCGAGCAGGACGGCGCCGGAGTCGGGCCGGACCAGGCCGACCACGGCACGGGCCACCGTGGTCTTGCCTGAGCCGGACTCCCCCACCAGGCCGACGATCTCGTCGGGAGCCACCGTGAGGCTCACACCGTCGACCGCGACGAACTCCCCGGACCCGCGGGAGCGGAGCCACGTGCCCCGGCGGCCGAAGCTGACCCGCAGGTCGCGTACCTCCAGCAGGTCTTCCTGCGCGTCGGCGGCTTCCTTCAGCACGGCTGCAGCTCCTCGGCGAAGTGGCACGCGGCCCACCGGCCGGGCGCGACGGATCTCGTCTGCGGTTCCTCGGTACGGCACCGCTCACGGGCCAGCGGGCACCGGGGATGGAACGCGCACCCGGCCGGCCGGTTCGCCGGGGTGGCCGGGGTGCCCGGCAGCGGGTGCGCCAGCGCGGTACGGGTCCGCACCGCGGGCACGCTGTCGACCAGCGCGCGGGTGTACGGGTGGGCGGGGCGGGCCAGCACCGCCGCGGTGGGGCCGCGCTCGGCGACCCGCCCGGCGTACATGACGACGACCTGGTGCGCGACGTGCGCCACGACCCGCAGGTCGTGGCTGACCAGCAGCATCGCCAGCCCCTGGTCCTCCTGGATGGAGCGCAGCAGGCGCAGGATGCGCGCCTGCACGGTCACGTCCAGGGCGGTGGTGGGCTCGTCGGCGAGCAGCAGCGCCGGGCTGCCCGCCAGGGCGAGGGCGATCATGGCCCGTTGCCGCATCCCGCCGGAGAACTCGTGCGGGTAGCCGCGCATCCGCGTGGCCGGTTCGGGGATGCCGGCGAGGTCGAGCAGTTCGACGACCCGCCGCTGGACCTCGGCTCGGGGGCGGCCGGCGCGGCGGAGGATCTCGCCCACCTGGCGGCCGATCGTCTGGGACGGGTTGAGCGCGGCCAGCGGGTCCTGGAAGATCATCGCGATCTCGTGGCCGCGCAGCCGGCGCCTCCGGGCAGGGCTCGCCCGGAGGAGGTTCTCGCCTTGCCAGCGCAGCTCCCCACCGGTCGCCGCGCCGCCGGGGAGCAGGCCGAGCACGGCGTTCGCGGTCATCGTCTTGCCGCTGCCCGACTCGCCGATGAGCCCGACCGTCGTCGCCGGCGGGATGTCGAACGTCACCCGGTCGACGACGCGGACGGCGCCCGCGGCGGCGGGCAGGTCGACGACCAGCCCGTCCACCTCGAGCAGCCCGTCCGTCTCCAGCATCGGGCCGTCCTGCGCCGCGGCCGGCGTCCGCGTCCGGCTCACGAGCTGCTGACCTGCATGCCGGCGAAGTCGGGCAGCCCGTTGGGGTCCGGGGTGACGCCGGTGACGCGGTGGTTCCAGGCGTAGGCGTACTTGACGGCCATCGGGAACATGCCGACCGCGTCCGACCAGATGATCTTGCTGGCCTCGCCGTACAGCTTGACCCGCTCGTCCTTGTCCGGGCTCGCCCCGGCGGCGGCGAGCAGCTTGTCGAGCTCGGGGTTGCAGTAGCCGTTGCGCTTGGCCGCGCACGGGTACAGCCGGCCGAGCGTGTTGGCGGCGTCGAACGTGGGGTTCGACAGCTGCTGGAAGTTGACGTCCCAGTTCAGGGCGAGCAGGTCCTTGGTGAACACCGCCTGCTCCTTCTCCAGCAGGTCCACCTGGACGCCGATCTTCTGCAGGTCGGAGACGATCGCCTGGTTGAACGGCCGGAACTCGGCGTTGGCGAACTGCAGCCGCAGCTTGGCGGAGAAGTCGAAGCCGGCGGCGGTCAGCGCCGCCTTCGCCGCGGCCGGGTCGTACGTGACGGGCTCCTGGGGGACGTGGCCGAGGGTGACAGGCGAGACCGGGGCGTCGGCCAGGGTGCCCGTCTGCGGGTAGAGGCGCTTGATGATGGTGGCGAAGTCGACCGCCTGCCACAGCGCCCGGCGCACCTTGGCCTCCTTCAGCTCCGGGGTGGAGGAGTTGAACCACATGGTGAACACGGCGGTGCTCGGCACCGTCTCGACCTTGAGGGTGGAGTCGCTCTGCAGCCCGCCGAGCTGGTCGTCGGGGATGCCCCAGACGAGGTCCGCCTCACCGGTGCGCAGCGCGGTCAGCCGGGCCGCGAGCTCGGGCATCTTGCGGATGGTCACCCGCTTGACCTTCGGCGCCCCGCCGTAGTAGCCGGCGTTCGGCACCAGCACGAGCGTCCCGGAGGAGTCGTACTTCTCCACCTTGAACGGCCCGGATCCGACCGGGTTCTGGAAGAACGCCGGGTTCTCACCGGTCAGGCTCGCGGGCACCACGTAGAAGATGGCCAGCTTGTACGGCACCGCCGCGTCCGGTTTCGCCGCCTTCAGCACCACCTCGGAGGGCGACGTGGCGGTCATCGTGTAGCCCGCGAAGTTGGCCGCGTTCGTGCTCTTGAGCTCCAGGAGCCGCTTGAACGAGGCCACGACGTCGTCGGCGGTGAGGGGCTTGCCGTCGCTGAACTTCACCCCCGGACGCAGCGTGAACGTCCACTGCGAGGCGGTGCTGTCCGGCTTCCACTCGGTGGCGAGGTCGCCCTGCAGGGTGCCGTCGGGGCGCGGCCGCACCAGCCGGCTGAAGATCGCCTGCGAGGCCAGCTGGGTGCCGGTGGCGCTGCCGCCCGTGGGGCTGGCCGAGTCGAGGCTGTCGATCGCGTACGTGCCGGCGACGGTGATCTCGCCGCCACCGGTGCCGCCACCGTCTCCGCCACCGCTGGCGGAGCTGCAGCCGCTGAGCGCGACGGCCGCGGCGGTGATCAGGACGAGTGCCGCGAGCCGCGGTTTACGTGAGGCAAGAGGTCTGGTCATGGACGTCTTCCCGCCTTCCGGGGGTTTTCTGGGGGGTGCTTGTGCGGGGAAGGGAGGCCGGCTCATCGGAGGTGCCCGCGTCCGTGCCGGGCGGTGAGCTGGTCGCCGAGGATCCCGATGTTGACGATCAGCAGCGACAGGGCGATGCCGGGCAGAGCCGAGATCCACCAGGCGGTTTCGAGGTACTGCTTTCCGTTCGCGATGGTCTGGCCCCAGGACACCGCCGAGTTGGGCAGGCCGATGCCGAGGAAGCTGAGCCCGGCTTCGGCCAGCACGACGAGGGCGAACTCCAGCGTCGCCAGGGCGACCACCGGGCCCACCGTGAGCGGCAGGATGTGACGTACCAGGATCGAGACCGGCCGCACGCCGAGGACGCGGGCCGCGTCGATGAAGGCCCGCTCCCGCACCGACAGGGCGACGCCGCGGGTGACCCGCGCGAAGGAGATCCACGCCGTCGCCGACAGCGCGGTCACCACCACCACGACGCTGCGCTCGAAGGCGCCGGCGATGACGATGGTCAGCAGGATCGCCGGGAAGGCGAGCAGGATGTCGATGCCGCGGGCGAGCGCCATGTCCGGCCAGCCGCGGAAGTAGCCGGCGACGATGCCGACGCTCACACCGATCAGGCAGGAGACGACGACCGTCGAGACACCGATGATCACCGACGTGCGGGCGCCGTAGACGACCTGCGCGAGGACGTCACGGCCGAGGCCGTCGGTGCCGAACCAGGCGATCGCGCCCGACGCGACCTGCGATCCCGGGCCGAGCAGCCGGTCGTCGAGCGAGACGCGCACCGGGTTGTAGTCGATGAGCAGCGGGCCGATCCCGCCGGCGACGACGTAGAGGGCGAGCACGATGTAGGGGATCCTGCCGAGCCACCGCCCGCCCACGACGAGCCGGCGACCGGCGGCGACGGCCGTCATGACGCACCGTCCAGCTTGATGCGCGGATCGAGCTGGGAGTACAGCAGGTCGGCCAGCAGGTTGAACAGCATCACGATGCCCGCGATCAGGAAGGTGGCCGCCTGCACGACGGCGTAGTCGCGGTTGGAGACCGCGTCCACCACGAGGGTGCCGAGCCCGGGCCAGGCGAAGACGTTCTCGACCACGACCGCGCCGCCCATCAGGCCGCCCATGTGCAGCCCGACGATGGTCACCACGGGGATGAGCGAGTTGCGCAGCGCGTGGCCGAGCAGCACCTGCGGCTCGGTGAGCCCTTTGGAGCGAGCCGTCTGGATGTACGGCTCACGCATCGTCTCCGCGACGCTCGTCCTGGTCAGGCGGGCCACGATGGCGGTGAACGGCAACGCCAGCGTGACCGCCGGGAGGATGAGGTGCGCGGGCGTGCCCGCTCCCGCGCTGGGCAGCAGGCGGATCACCAGGGCGAAGATGAGGATCAGCATGATGCCGACCCAGAAGGTGGGGAACGACTGCAGCGCGATGGTGCCCGCGCTGACCACCCGGTCGACGACGCCGCCGGGACGCCCGCCGGCCAGCAGCCCCAGCACGAGCCCGGCCACCACGGCGATGAGGGTGGAGGCGAGCATCAGGTCCACGGTCGCGGGCAGGCGCTCGAACACCTCCGACATCGCCGGCCGGGCGAACCGGTAGGAGTCGCCGAAGTGCAGCCTCGCCACGTCGGCCAGGTAGCTGAAGTACTGGGCGGACATCGGCCGGTCGAGCCCGAGCTCCGCGGTGAGCTCGGCCACCTGCTCCCGGCTCGCCTCGGGGCCCAGCAGGATCGTCACCGGATCGCCGGGGGCGACCCGGACGATGAGGAAGATGAGCGAGGCGGCTCCCCACATCACCAGCACGCCGACGAGCAGCCGTTTGGCGATGATCCGGATCATGTGGGCCGCCCCGCGGTGACAGGGTTGGTCACTGCTCTCTCCTTGGTGGGGCCACCGTCGTGCCCGGCATCAGGGGGCATTCGACGTACTCTCTGCGGGCCTCCGGCTCGGGCGCCTCCAGCAGCCGCACCAGCAGGTGGGTGGCCTGCCGGCCCATCTGCTCGCGGGGGACCGTCAGGCCGGTCCAGGGTGTGTCGGTGCGGCGGGCGCCGATGGGGTCGCCCAGCGCGACGATGCTCAGGTCGCCGGGAACCGACAGCTCCTGGCGCTGCGCGCAGGCCAGGAGCTCCTCGGCGAGCAGGATCTGCTCGGCCACCACGGCGGTGATGCCGCCGTGCCGGATCTCCGCCAGCAGCCCCGGCACGTCGTCGGGGGACTCCAGCGTCCAGGCCGGGCCGGCCAGCCGCCTGGCCTCCCCGGCGGGCGCGGCCTCCCGGAATCCCTTCTCCCTGTCACGGCTGGGCTGCGCGCCGCCGTCGCCGATACGGGCGTAGGCGACGCGCCGGTGCCCCAGCTCGAACAGCCGCTCGGTGAGCTGCCTGGTCGCCCCGGTGTAGTCGGCGGCCACGTAGGAGACCGGCGCTCCGGACACCTCGCGATGCCCTATGTAGACGAACGGGTAGCCGGTGTCGCGCAGCCGTTCGATCTCCTTGACGTTGGGGTCGCGCCCGAGCAGCAGCGCGCCGTCGGCGAGCGACAGCCGGGTCGATCCGTCGCGGAAGACCTGCCGCGCGCCGCCGACGCTGGTGAACATCAGCAGGTCGTATCCGAGGTCCGCGGCCGCCTGCTCCATGCCGAGCAGGAACGGGAAGTAGAAGTCCACGCTGGTCGTCGGGAAGACCGGTTCGAAGGTGTACACCCCGATGATCTTGTTCTGGCCGCCGGCGAGTGAGCGTGCCGACGCGTTGGCGACGTAACCCCACTCGCGAATCGCCGCCAGCACCCGCTCCCGGGTCGTCGGGCTGATCCGGACGTCGTCCCGCTCATTGAGCACGAGCGAGACGGTGGCCTGGCTGACTCCGGCGAGGCGCGCGATGTCGGCCTGTGTCGGCCTTCGCACCGGTCCTCGACTCATCCGAGCCTCCTGCTAATGCGCCTAACACGGTGAGCGCAAAGTCTTGCTCTCGATTCTGTGAGATGTCAATGGACCTGGGAAACCTGCTGATCAAACAAGCTCAGGTAATCAGCTCGAAACACTAATACCCATTAGCATCTGGCCTTCTTGGCAGATCATCGGTACCGTCCGGAAGCACTCGCCGAGGGAGGCGCCATGGCCGCCGTTGCCGAACCGTCCGACCACGTGGTCGCCGGAGTGATCATTCCGCTGGTCACCGCGCTCGACCGGCGCGGGCAGCCCGACCCGCCGGCCGTCCGGCCGCTGCTGACCCACCTCGCGGCCGGGGGCGTCCGCACGCTGATGCTGGCCGGCACCAACGGCGAGGGCCCGCTGCTGCCCGCCGGCGCCGTCCGGGCGTACGCGGTGGAGGTGTCGGCCATGTGGCGCGACCTGGCCGGGCCGTCCGCCCGGATCATGGTCACCGCCGCTGGCACCGGCACCCGCGACACCCTGGAGCGGGTGGAGAGCCTCGACGGCCTCGACCTGGACGCCCTGGTCGTGCTGGCGCCGACGTACTTCCGGCACACCGAACGCGAACTGCACGCCCACTTCCGCGCCGCCGCCCGCCACGGCAGGCCCGTCGTGATCTACAACAGTCCCGGCTACACCGGCAACCCGATCCCCGTCTCCCTGATGCGCGGCCTGCTCGGCGAGCCGAACATCGTCGGCCTCAAGGACAGCTCGGGCGACATCGCCCTGTTCGCGCGGTTCTGCGCTCTTGCCGCGGAGCGGCCCGCCTTCCAGACGGCCCAGGGCGCCGAGCGGCAGCTCGCCGAGGGGCTGCGCCTGGGGGCCGCCGGGCTGGTGCCGGGCGTGGGCATGCTCGCGCCGGCCCTCTGCGTCGGGCTGCTCCAGGCCGTCCGCGCCGGCGACCACGCCGCCGCGGCCGCGCGGCAGGGCGACGTCGACCGGCTGACCGCGCTCTTCGGGATCCGCCCTGGCTCCAGCGGCATCGTCGTCATCAAGACCGCGCTGCACGAGCTCGGGCTGTGCCCGCCGCACGCCGCGGAGCCGTTCCTGCCTCTCACGGAATCCGAGCTCGCCGCGCTGCGCGACGCGCTGGCCGAGGTCGGCCCCCTCGTACGGCCGCACGCCCTGCAGTCAGGGCGCCGACCGGAGTAATCACCCCCCGTCCTCTGGAAGATCACCCGAGGAGTGCCCCATGCCCATCAGCCGCCGCACGTTCGCCCTCGCGCTCGCCGCGGGCGCCGCCCTTCCCTTACCCGCCCGCGCCGCGCAGGCCGCGGCCGCGCCCTTCTTCGCGGAGACCACCTTGTGGGACTCCGCCGTGGATCCGCTGGCCAGTTACCACGTGTACGGCCTGGCCGCGCTGCCCGACGACACGATCCTGGCCTGCACGGAGGGCCGGCACGAGGTGTGCGACGCCGGCCCGCACGACCTGCTCATCCGCCGCAGCATCGACAAGGGACAGACCTGGAGCCCCTCCCATGCCGTGGTGCCGTCCACCGGCGGCCAGTGCTGGGCCAACCCCACGTTCGTGGTGGACCGGGTGACGAGCGAGGTGTTCCTGTTCTTCGGCCTCTGCGTGCGGCTGCCGGAGAACACCAGCTGCTCCGCGGACTCCAGCACGATGTACGTCATCTCCAGCACGGACGGCGGCGTCACCTGGGGCGATCGGCGCGAGCTGACCAGCCTGTTCGGCCACTTCCCGCACAACTGGGCCATGCACGGCCCGGGACCCGGCCACGGCATCCAGCTCGACTCGGGCCGGCTGCTCCTGTCCGTCGGCCACCGGACGATCATCACCGGCGTCCCGGCCGCCGACCGCCACTACGGCGTCTCCACCCTCTACAGCGACGACCACGGGGCCACCTGGCGGTCCGGCGGCGAGGTGCCGATCGGCACGGGCCTGCCCGTCATGGGGGAGTCCAGGCTGGTCCAGCGCGCGGACGGCACGGTCGTGCTGAACAGCCGGCCCGGCTCGGGCGGCGACTGGCCGCGCGATGTCGCGGTCAGCCAGGACGGCGGCCTGAGCTGGTCGCTGCCCGCCATGGAGTTCGGGGCCGGGCTGTTCAACGGCGTCGACACCGGTTTCCAGCGCTACACCGGCGGCCCGGGCAGCCAGGACGTCAACCGGGTGCTGTTCAGCCACCCGGACTCGCCCATGCGCTGGAACATGACCGTCTCGGTGAGCTACGACGAAGGCGACTCCTTCAGGTACAGCCGGGCCGTGCACCCGGGCCGCAGCTACTATTCGGACCTGGCGTCCCTGTCCGACGGCACGATCATCCTCCTGTACGGCTGCGACGGCGACCTCGACGGCACCCCGCAGCGGGTGTCCGCGGCCCGCTTCAACCTCGAATGGCTGACCGCGGGCCGGGACAGCCTGGCCACCGGCCCGAACCTGACCACGCAGGACCACAACCTGGGCCGGCCGCTGGCGCGCTCGGGCGGAACGGTGAAAGTGCTGCGCGACGTCAACGCCGGGGAGGACGCCCGCCTGGCCTTCGCGCCCGCCGCGGTCGGTGACTTCGTCGAGTACCCCTTCGTCGTCGCCCGCGACGGCGAGCACGAGTTGTGGGTGCGCTATTACCGGTCGTCGGACGGCGGCCTCATGACGGTGACCGTGGACGGGACGAAGCCCCGCACCTCCACGGTGGACCTGACGGCGTTCCGGGGCGACGGCCACGACGTCGTCCTGCTGGACCGGCTGCGGCTGACGGCCGGCCGGCACACCGTCCGCTTCACGCTGGCCGGCGCCGGCCGGGGCGGCGGCACGGCCATCTCGCTCGACCGGCTCACCCTCGTCCAGGCGGCCGCCACGCCCGACGTCCGCGAGGAGGTCACGGTCGACAACGGCGGTCTCGGCTTCGGCGTCACGGGCACCTGGGCGAGCGGCAGGAGCATCCCCGGCTATTACGGCTTCAACTACGTGACGCACGCCCGCGGCACCGGCACGAACACGGCCCGCTGGCGGCCGGCCCTGCCCGGCGACGACCGGTACCAGGTGCTCGTCTCCTACACGGCCGACCCCAACCGGGCGACCAACGCCGTCTACGCCGTCCACCACGCGAGCGGCACCACCTCGGTGACGGTCAACCAGGAGCAGCGCGGCGTGCCCGACGTGCGCACCGGCGAGTGGAAGTCCCTGGGCACGTTCACCTTCCGCGCCGGCATCGCCGGGTACGTCGAGCTCAGCGACGCGGCCAACGGCTACGTCATCGCCGACGCCGTACGCTTCCGCCGGCAGGCGCGCTCATGACCGCCGTGCCCGGCCCGGAGGCGCGCTCATGACCGCCGTGCCCGGCCCGGAGGCGCGGTCATGACCGCCGTGCCCGGCCCGGAGGCGGCGGTGGCCCTGCGTCCGCTGCCGCCCCGGGCCGCCCGCGTGACCGGCGGCTTCTGGGCCCGGCGCCTGGAGGCCAACCGCGCCGCGATCCCCCTCGGACGCGAACGGCTCGCCGGGGCGGGCAGCATCGGCAACCTCCGGATCGCCGCGGGCGAGGCCACCGGCGCGGCGGAGGGGGCCGGCTTCCGGGACTCCGACGTCTACAAATGGCTGGAGGCGGTCGCCTGGGAGTACGCCCGCGACCCCGCGGAAGGGCTGCTGGCGGAGCTGCGCGAGCTCGGCGGCACGATCGCGGCGGCCCAGCGCGCGGACGGATACCTGAACTCCGTCGTCCAGATCCGCGGCGAGGAGCCGTACGCGCGGCTGTGGAACAGCCACGAGCTCTACTGCGCCGGCCACCTGTTCCAGGCCGCGGTCGCCGCGGCCCGCGCGACCGGTGAGAAGGGGCTGCTGCGGGTCGCCACCCGGCTCGCCGACCACCTCGCCGGCACGTTCGGCCCCGGCCTGCGCGGCGAGCTGGACGGACACCCCGTGGTGGAGACGGCGCTGGTCGAGCTGTACCGGGAGACGGGGGTGCGCCGGTATCTGGACCTGGCCCGGCACTTCGTCGAGGCCCGCGGCCACGGCCTGGCCACGAAACCGGGCTTCGACCCCTCGCACTACGGCGACCCCGGCCACTACTCCGACCGGCTGCCCGTCCGTGAGGCACGGGGGCCGGAGGGGCACGCCGTGCGCGCCGTCTACTTCGCCGCGGGCGCCACCGACGTCGCCATCGAGGCCGGCGACGCCGGGCTGCTGGCCGCGCTACGCCGGCAGTACGACACGATGCGCCGCGGCCGGCAGCACGTCACCGGCGCGGTCGGCGCACGCTGGGACGGCGAGGCGTTCGGCGAGGACTACGAGCTGCCGCCCGACCGGGCCTACGCGGAGACCTGCGCCGCGATCGGGACGCTGCAGTGGGCGTGGCGGCTGCTGCTGGCCACCGGGGAGTCCGGCTACGCCGACCAGATCGAGCTGCTGCTGTACAACGCCGTGCTGCCCGCGGTGTCGCTGACCGGCGCGGACTACTTCTACGTCAACACGCTGCACCGGCGCACCGGCGCGCGCGGCGACCTGCAGCGGTCACCGGCGCACGGCCGCCGCCCGTGGTTCAACTGCGCCTGCTGCCCGCCCAACGTGATGCGCACGCTGGCCGCGCTCCCCGCCTACCTGGCCACCGGCGGCGACGACGGGCTCCAGGTGCACCAGTACGCCCCCGGCACGCTGGCCTCCGGCGGGCTCACCGTGGACGTCGGCACCGGCTACCCGTGGGACGGCCTGGTCACCGTGACCGTGCGGCAGGCGCCGCCGCGCGAGACGGAGCTGGCGCTGCGCGTACCGGAATGGGCCGGAGGATCCACCCTCGACGGCGAGCCGGTGGCGGCCGGCGGCTACGCCCGCGTGCGCCGGGTGTTCCAGGCCGGCGACGTGGTGCGGCTGCGGATGCCCATGCCCGCCCGGCTCCTGGCGGCGGGCGACCGCGTGGACGCCACCCGCGGCTGCGTCGCCGTCACCCGCGGGCCGCTGGTCTACGCGATCGAACAGCCCGACCAGCCGTCCGGCGCCGTCCTGGAGGACCTCCGCATCGATCCCGCCGTACCGCCGCGCCCCGAACACCGGCAGGACCTGCTCGGCGGCGTGACCGTGCTGCGCGCGGACGGCGCGCTCGCGCGGGGACCCGGCGACTCCCCGTACCGGCCCTACGGGCAGCCCGCCCCGGCCGGGCCGGCCGCGGACCTCACCTTGATCCCCTACTACGCCTGGGCCAACCGCGGCCCGCACGCCATGCGGGTCTGGATCCCCTGCCTGCAGTCCACGTGAAGGAAGACACGTGAAGGAAGACATGACGAATTACGCCGCCGTCCAGGCCGCGCTCGCCCGGGGCTGGAACACCTGGGACACGCGCAGCGTGCTCACCCAGGTGCTCCTGCCCGACGCCCTCGGCCTGTCCCTCGGGCTGAAGGAGTACTACCGGGGCACCTCCCTGCGTACCGCCCAGATAGGCCGCCGCACCGAGGGCGCGGAGAGCGTCACCCTGGGCCGGCACGCCTACGACGGCGCCTACACCGAGACGACCGTGAGCTGGGCGGGCGTCACCATCCGCGTGCAGACGGCGCACGCGGGCGACGACCTGGTCGTCCTGGTGACGCCCACCGCCAACCAGCCCAAGAGCGCGCTGCTGACCGTCGGCGCCGCCTACCTGTGGAACCGGCCCGGCTCCGTCACCCGCGAGGGCGACCGGCTCACCGCCGGAGGACCCGGCGGGACCGTCCAGGTCTTCTGCACGGCCCCGCACGTCGACGACCCCTACACCGACATCGACGGCCCCTACGTGGCGATGGAGCTGACCGGCGCCGTCGGGATCAGCACCGGCAGCCCCCGCGACCTGCCGGAGATCGCGGCCCTCGTCGCCCGCGCCTCCGCCGGGATCGGGACGGCCGGCGCCGACCCGCTCGCGCAGCACCGCGAGATCGTCAGGGACGCCATCTCCTGGAACACCATCTACGAGCCGTCGCAGTCGCGCGTGATCACGACCGTCAGCCGGCTCTGGAACGTCGGCAAGCGCGGCGGCTACGCCCTGTTCTGCTGGGACGCGTTCTTCAACGCGCTGCTGGCGGGCGTGTCGAGCAGGGAGCTCGCCTACGTCAACACCGTCGAGATGCTCCGCGCCCTGACCCCGGAGGGCTTCGTCCCGAACGTCGAGCAGGGCACCGGCCGCAAGACCTACGACGGGTCCCAGCCGCCGGTCGGCTCGATGGTGACCCGCGAGCTCTATCGCCGCTTCGGCGAGCGATGGTTCCTGGAGGAGACCTTCGGCCCGCTGCTGTCCTGGAACCGCTGGTGGTGGCGGACCCGCAGGCACGGCGACCTGCTGTGCGCCGGCTCGACGTACTTCGACCCCGAGTTCCCCTCACCGCAGGACATCCCCCGCATCCACCAGCACTTCGGCGCCACCTGCGAGAGCGGCTGGGACAACCACCCCGTCTTCGAGGACGTGCCCTTCGACAAGACCACGAGCCTGCTCGCCGCCCACGACGTCGGCCTGAACAGCCTGTACGCGGCCGACTGCGAGGCACTCGCCGACCTCGCCGACGTCCTCGGCGAAAGCGAGGCCGCCGCGGAGCTGCGCGAGCGGCACGCGGCCGTCGTCGCGGCGATGGAGTCGCTGTGGGACGAGCCGAGCGGCATCTACCGCAGCAGGCGCACCGACACCGGGCTGCCGACCGAGCGGCTGTCCGCGATGAGCTTCTACCCCCTGCTGGCCGGCGTCGGCACCGACGATCGGGCCCGGCGCATGGTGTCCGGGCACCTGCTGGCCGACGACGGCTTCGGCGGCGAATGGGTGCTGCCCACCTCACCGCGCAGCGAGCCGATGGACCTGCGCGAGGGCACCTACTGGGCCGGACGGGCGTGGCCGCCGGTCAACTTCCTGGTCTATCTGGGGCTGCTGCGGGCCGGCGCGCGTGACGCGGCCGCGTGGCTCGCCGAGGGCAGCTCCCGGCTGGTGCTCAAGGAGTGGAACGAACTGCGTCACGTGCACGAGAACTACTCCAGCAGTCACGGGGGCGCGTGCGACAAGCCGAACAGCGAGCCGTTCCAGACCTGGGGCGCGCTGCTGAGCCTCATCGTCCTCATGGAACGCGGCGAGGCGGACTTCTTCGGGAAAGGCAGCGTGGCATGACCGACGGGCTCATCGGACGCAGGGCGTTCACCTTGGGGATGGTCGCGGGCGCGGCCACCCTGGCCGGGACGGCGCCGGCCGTCGCGGCCGGGCGGGCCGAGCCGTACTTCGAGGAGAGCACCCTGTGGGACTCCTCGACGGGAGAGCTGGCCAACTACCACGTGCACGGGCTCATCGTGCTGCCCGGCGACACGATCCTCGCCTTCTCGGAAGGCCGGTACGAGGTCTGCGACGCGGGCCCGCGTGACCTGCTGCTGCGCCGCAGCACCGACGGCGGCCGGACGTGGAGCCCGTCGCAGGTCGTGGTGCCCTCGGCCGGCGGCAAGTCGTGGGGCAACCCCGCGCTGGTGTGCGACCGGGGCACGGGCGAGGTGTTCCTGTTCTACAGCCTGTCCGGGCGCCTGCCGGAGAACACCTCCTGCTCCGGCGACACCGGCAGCCTGCACGTCGTCTCCAGCACCGACGGCGGTCTCACGTGGGGGCAGCCGCGCGTGCTCGACGACCTGTTCGCCTCCTTCGGCTACGACTGGGCGCTGCACTCCCCCGGTCCCGGGCACGGCATCCAGCTCGACAACGGGCGGCTGCTGATGAACGTCGCCCACCGGCGGGTCATCGTCGGCAACAGCGTGGCCGAGCGCATGTACGGGATCGCGTCCGTCTACAGCGACGACCACGGCCGCACCTGGCAGGCCACCGGCGCCGTGCCCGTCTCCGCGGACTATCCCATCAACGAGGCCAGGATGGTGCAGCGCGCCGACGGCTCCGTGCTGGTCAACGGGCGGGCGGCCGCGGGCGGCAACCGGCAGCGGATCGTCTCGGTCAGCCACGACCGCGGCCTGACCTGGTCGCCGCCGAAGCTGGACGGGGCGACCGGCACGTTCAACGCGGTGGACGCGGGCCTGCTCGGCTACTCCAGGGACCGGATCCTGTTCAGCCGGCCGGACGCGCCCGTGCGCTACAACATGACCGTCTCGGTCAGCTACGACGGCGGTCACTTCTTCCGCTACAGCCGCGTCGTCAACCCCGGCCGGTCCTACTACTCCGATCTGGCCCGCCTGTCAGACGGGACGATCATCCTGATCTACGGCTGCGACGGCGACATCGCCAGCTTCCCGCTCAAGGTGAACGTCTGCCGGTTCAACCTGGAATGGCTCACCCGGGGGCGCGACGGCTCGGCCTCCGGCCCCCGGCTCAGCGAGAAGGCGTACGACCTGGCCCGCCTGGCCGGCACCCGGCACTCGGGCGGCACGGTCACGGTCGTCAGGGAGCCGACGGCCCGCGCGGGAGCCCGCGCGGTGTTCACCCCGGCCGCCGCCGGCGACCACCTCGACTACCGCATCGCCGTCCCGCGCGGCGGAGAGTACGACCTCCTGCTGCGCTACCACCGCTCCCCCGGCGGCGGCCTGGTCGCCGTGACCGTCGACGGCGCGAACCCCCGCAACTCCGTCATCGACACGACCTCCGAGCTCGCCGAGGGATACGACGTGCTGCTCCTCGGCACGATGCGGCTCACCCCCGGCCGGCACACCGTGCGCTTCACCGCGGCCGGCGCGGGCCGGGGCGGCGGCCTGAGCATCTCGCTGGACGAGCTGAGCCTGATCCAGGCCCCGGCACGGGCGGACGTCAACGAGGACGTCACGGTCGACAACGGGGCGCTGGGCTACACCGTGCTCTCCGGCGCCTGGCCCTCGGGCACCGGCGTGGCCGGCTTCTACGGCGGCAACTACGCCTCCCATCCGCCCGGCGACGGCACCGCCGCGGTCCGGTGGCGGCCGGCCCTGCCCGCCCAGGCCCGCTACGAGGTGAAGGTCTCCTACACCGCCGCGTCGAACCGGTCCCGCGCCGCCGCCTACGTCGTCCGCCACGCCGAGGGCAGCACCCGGGTCACCGTGGACCAGACGGCCCGCGGCGTGCCCGGCACCCGGGGCGGCGAGTGGGTGTCGCTGGGCACGTTCGCCTTCGGGGCGGGCATCGAGGGCGCGGTCGAGCTCAGCGACGCCGCCGACGGTCACGTCGTCGCGGACGCCGTGCGCTTCACGCGCCGCGACTGACGCGAGGCGGTCACGAAGATCGGCTTTACCACCGCGTCGATCGGGGGTGATCTTCTCGGCTAGCGTTGTGGCTGCCGTCGTCCGGATGGAGTCGAACGCGTGTCGTTGTGGCGCAACAAGAATTTCAACATCTTCCTCGTGATCCAGGCGTTGTCGGTCGGGGGTGACTCGTTCTCGCTGATCGCCATCCCGTTGCTGTTGTTGCGCGAGACGGGTTCCGTCGTGCAGATGGGCGTGCTGACCGGCTTGTCGGGGGCCGCCTCGTTGCTCACGGGGGCGTTCGCCGGGGTCGTCGCCGACCGCCTGGACAGGAAGAAGCTGCTGATCGCCTGCGACATCCTCCGGGGAGTCCTCTACGCGCTCATCCCGATCGTCTGGGCCTTCTCACCCCAGATCTGGCTGCTGTACGTGGTCGTGCCGCTGGCCGTCTCCGTCGGGATGATCTTCCAGGTCACGTACGTCACCGTCGTGCCGAGCCTGGTGGACAGGGAGCAGCTCACCCAGGCCAACGGCCGCCTCTACGCGGTGTACGCGGCCGCGGGCGTCGGCGGCCCGGCGTTCGCGGGGCTGGTCTCGCAGGCGTTCGGCCCGGCCGTCGCGCTGGGCATCGACGCGGCCACCTTCGCCGTCTCCGCGGGCGGCCTGCTGTTCGTCCGGCTGCGCACCAGCCGGGGCGCCGTCGCGCGGGGCGGGTTCCTCGAAGGGGCGAGGTTCCTCTGGCGGCACCCGGTGCTGCGGTCGCTGACGATCCTGCTGACCTTCTACATCTTTCTCACCGCCGGGCTCGACGACATCGTCATCTACTACCTCAAGCACGACCTCGCCCAGAACGACGACACGGTCGGACTCGTGCTCGGGTGCGCGGCGGCCGGGTCGATCGGCGGTGCGGCGGTGGTGGCGCGCGTACGCAAGCTGCTCGGCTTCGGCGCCACCTGGATCGCCGCGGTCGCCCTGTCGGGGGCGACGGTCGCCTGCGCCGGCCTCGGCCCGGGGGCGGTGGGGATCGCCGCGATCATGGCGGGGTTCCTGCTGGGCGGGGCGGTGGCCGGGATCTGCTCGCAGTCCCTGCGCCAGGAGGTCACCCCCGGCCACCTGCTCGGCCGCGTCACGTCCGCGTTCTGGACCGTTCACTACGCCCTCGGCCCGCTGGGCGCCGCGCTGCTCACGCTGGCCGTCTCCCAGTACGGCGTGCCGCGGACGATGCTGACCGCGGGCCTGGGCATGGCGCTGATCGGCCTCCTCGCGACGCTGACCCCGGTTCGCCGGCCCCGGCCGGAAGGCCGGCAGCCGACGGCCTAAGGGGTGTGGAAGGTGACCTCGCGGTCGGCCGGGGCCGGGCCGTCGAGCAGGGGTTGCTTCTTGTGCTTCAGGTGCCGGTCGAAGAAGGCGCCGACATAGGCGCGGGTGAGCTGCAAGGAGCGCTGCGGGGAGAGGGTGCCGGGATCGGACATCCCCGCGGCCTGCTGCAGGAGGGAGAGGTCGGTGAAGCTGGTGTGCTCGGTGCCGGCGACGGTGAGCCAGCGCTTCCAGCCGCCGATGTCCGGCCAGCTCGCGTCCCAGGTGTCGTCCTTGCCGGGGACGTGGTCGGCCTGGCTGCCCATCAGGAGGAAGGGGCGCTTGCCGAGGCTGCCGGCGGGGACGGCGGGGTGGAAGGTGCCGTCCAGGTTCGCTCCGGCCCGCACGCGCTGGTCGGCCCCCATGGTCGCGGCGCTCGCGTCGCCGCCGAGGGAGTGCCCGGCCATGCCGATCCGCTTGGCGTCGATCAGGCGGGCGTTCTTCCAGGCCGGGTTCCGGCCGGTCAGCCGGTCGAGGACGAAGGAGATGTCCCTGGTCCGGCTCTTGGTGATGGTCGCCTGCCCGCCTTCCGGCGGCTTGGGCTGGTCGCAGAGGGGTGCGCAGGTGAGGGTGCGGCCGTCGGGGAAGGTGGTGCCGGACGACTCGTAGGCGTGGTCGACGAGCGCGACGACGTACCCGCGGCTGCCCAGGTCCTCGGCCAGGAAGGTGAGGCTGGCGCGGTGCAGGCCGCGGCCGGGTGAGAGCACCATCAGCGGGTGTCGGCCGTCCTTCGGGCGGGCTCCGGCGTGGGCGTAGGTGCGGGTGGCGGCGACGGTCTCGGCCGGGATGGTGGCGGCGGGCGCCTTGCGCTTCAGCAGCGACCGGGCCTCCTCAAGGGTCATGTACGGGGCGGCCGCGCCGGTCGCGGACCGGGCCGGGTAGTACATCGACACCATCAGCTGACGGGGACCGTCCGCGGGCACCCAGGGGTCCGTGCGGCTCTGGTCCACCAGGTGCAGGACGTCGCGGCCGACCGGGTACGGCCCGGTGGGGCGGGGCAGCTCCAGCGTGACCGCGGCGGCGGTCGTCGTCGGCGCGGGACTCGGAGAGCCGGCGGCACTCGCCTCCGCGCAGGACGTCACCAGCAGGGACATCGCGAGCGCGAAGAGCGGCAGGCGGGCACGGGTGTGGTGCTGCTTCACAGGATTCCTCTCAGATGGTCACACGTCGCGGCGGCGCACGACGATGAGGGTCACGGCCGCCGAGACGAGCGGCCAGAGCGCGAACACGGCCCACGATCCGGTAGCCGTGGGCAGGGCGGACTTGTCGCACGCATGGACGGCGGACAGGCAGGTCCGCCAGACGTAGAACGGGAACATGGCGTAAAGGTCGTTGGCCCACTGGTGCACGGTCGGCTTGAACAGCGTGGGCAGGATGACCAGCACGCCGCACACGGCGACGACGGTGGCGGCGGTGTGCCGCAGCAGCGCGCCGATGCCCATGCCGGCCAGCGCGGACACGGGCGCGAGCAGGGCGTTCGCGACCAGGGCGCGGACGACGTACGGGTCGCCGATCGAGCCCCCTGTGCCGCGGCCGGACAGGATGGCCTGGCTCGCGCCGTACGTGGTGAGCGCGACGAGCGTGCCGGCGGCGAGCATGACGCCCGCCACGACGAGCACCTTGGCCGCCAACACCCGGCCACGGGCGGGGACGGCGGTGAAGGTGGTGCGGATCAGGCCGGTGGCGTACTCGCCGGTGACCGTCAGGGCTCCCACGCTCCCCGCGCCGGTCATGACCACGATCGCGCCGAGCGCGCTGAAGGCCTCCGTCATCGGGTTGAACATGGCCTTCTCCTGCGGCCGGAAGGACGGCCACTCGGCGTACACGTCAAGGCTCGACTGCACGGCGAGCCCGGTCAGCAGCAGCACCCCGGCCGCGAGCACCCAGCGGGTGGACCGCAGCGACCACAGCTTGATCCACTCCGCTCCGGCCAGGCTCATCCGCGGCCGTCCACGACGTGGTCGGCGTGGCCGGCGGTGGACTCCATGAACGCCTCCTCCAGCGACGCGGTGCGCGGGGCGAGCTCGTACAGCATGATCCGGCGCGCGAAGGCGAGCTCGCCGACGCGGCCGGCGCTCATCCCCGTCACCGTGAGCACGTCGCCGCCGTCGCGCCGGACGGAGGCGCCGTCGATGGCGAGCACGGCGGCGAGCTCGTCCGGGTCGGGCGTGCGCACCGTGACGCGGGCCTGTGCGCCGCGGGCGGCGAACGCGGTGAGGCTCTCGTCGGCGATCAGCTGGCCGCGGCCGATGACGATGAGGTGGCCGGCGGTGTTCTCCATCTCGCTCATCAGATGGCTGGAGACCAGGACGGTACGCCCCTGCTCGGCCAGGCGCCGGAACATGCCTCGTATCCAGCGCACCCCCTCGGGGTCCAGGCCGTTGACCGGCTCGTCGAACAGCAGCACGGGCGGGTCGCCCAGCAGCGCGGCGGCGATGCCGAGCCGCTGGCGCATGCCCAGGGAGAACCCGCCGACCCGCCGGCGGGCCACGCCCTCCAGCCCCACCTCGCTCAGGACCTCCGCCACCCGGCGGCGTGGCAGGCCGTTGCCGCGGGCCAGCGCCCACAGGTGCGCCGCGGCGCTGCGGCCCGGATGCGCGTCACCGGCGTCCAGGAGCGCGCCGACGTGCCGCAGCCCCGCGCGGTGCCGCGCGAACGGCTTCCCGTCGATGGTCGCGCTTCCGCTGGTGGGCCGGTTCAGGCCGAGGATCATGCGCATGGTGGTGCTCTTGCCGGCGCCGTTCGGGCCGAGGAACCCGGTGACCCGGCCGGGCCGCACCGTGAACGTCAGCGCGTTCACCGCCGTCACGGCGCCGTAGCGTTTGGTCAGATGGTTGACTTCGATCACCCGGTCAACGCTGCCGGAGGCCGCGCCGTACGACATCTGGCCGCGGGCCAGAATCCGCGCCGGGGCATTGGCCCGAAGGCATACGCCTCCAGGCCGATGCTGGTGAGACGGGGTGACGGCTACGATCGGGGGCGTGCTCGCCCATCCGCCCCGTCCGCCGCTCCTGCATCGGCTGCCGCCGTACGCGCGCGGTCTGCTCACGTGGTGTGCGGTGGCCGCCTTCGCGCTGCTGCAGCTCGCCGCGCTGCTGAGCGGCAGCGACGACGCGAATCCGCGGGCGCTGCTGCTCGCGGGCGCCGCGGTCGTCATGACGGTGCCCCTGGCGTGGGCGCGGCACCGCCCGGTTCCCGTGCTCACCGTGCTGCTGGCCGAGGTGGCCGCCGCCACGGCGCTGGGAGCGCCGGCCGAGCAGGTCTGGCCGCTGTTCCTGGCCGCGTTCGTCCTGGTCTGCGGCATCGCGGCCACCCGATCGGGGGTGGCCGCGGCTCTCGGCACGCTCGTCGTGGTGGAGGGGGCGTGGCACGCGGACCTGTGGCGGCACGGCTACCGCGCCCTCGCCCCCGGGTTCCTGGCGCTGACGGCGCTGCTGGCCGGCGGCGTCCTGCTCGCCTGGCTGGCCGGGACCGCGCTGCGGCAGCGGCACGAGTACGCCGAGGCCCTGCGCGTCCACGCGGTCACGTCCGAGCGGCTGAGCATCGCCCGCGACGTGCACGACATGGTCGCCCACAGCATCGGCAGCATCGCCATCCAGGCCGGAGCGGGCAGCAGGGTGATCGACGCCCGCCCCGACCAGGCCCGCGACGCGCTGGACGCCATCGAGGTCACCAGCAGGGAAACCCTCAAGGGCCTGCGGCAGATGCTCGGCGTCCTGCGCCGGCCCGGCACTCCGTCCACTGGGCTGGCCGACCTCGGTCCGGTCACGTCCGCTGCCGTCGCCGCTGGGGTCCAGGTCGACGTCCGCTGGCAGGGCGAACGCCGCCCGCTGCCCGCCGCCGTCGACCACTCCGCGTTCCGCATCGTCCAGGAGGCGGTGACCAACGTGGTACGCCACGCGGACGCCGCCCGCTGCCGGGTGTCGATCGGCTACGCGCGCGCCGAGCTGAGCGTCGAGATCGTCGACGACGGGCGCGGAGCGGGCGCGGGCGAGAGACACGGAGACGGGCACGGCGAGGGGCACGGCGAGGGGCACGGCGACGGCGCGGGCGAGGGCAAGGGGTACGGCATCGCCGGGATGCGCGAGCGGGTGGCGCTGCTGAACGGGCAGTTCACCGCCGGGCCGCGGCCCGAGGGCGGGTTCAGGGTCGCCGCGAGGCTGCCGATCCCATGACGATCCGCGTGCTGCTGGCAGACGACCAGCCGCTGGTGCGCGCCGGGCTGCGCATGGTCATCGACGGCACCCCGGACGTGGACGTCGCCGGGGAGGCCGGGACCGGCGCGCAGGCCGTGCACCTGGCCAAGGAGTCACGCCCCGACGTCGTGCTGATGGACATCCGCATGCCCGGGATGGACGGCATCGAGGCCACCCGGATGATCACTGCCGAGCTGCCGGCCACTCACGTCCTGGTCCTGACCACGTTCGACGAGGACGAGAACGTCTACGGCGCCCTGCGCGCCGGCGCCGCCGGTTTCCTCGTCAAGGACATGGCGCTGGACGACATCCTGACCGCCATCCGCGTGGTCGCCGCCGGCGACGCCCTGCTCGCGCCCGGTGTGACCCGCCGTCTCATCGACGAGTTCACCGCCCGCCCCCATCCCCGGTCCGCCCGGCCCCGCGAGCTGAGCGGCGTCACCGGACGCGAGCACGAGATCCTCACCCTCGTCGGCCGCGGCCTGTCCAACGCCGAGATCGCGGCCTGCCTGCACATCAGCCCCGGCACCGCGAAGGCACACGTGGCCAGCCTGCTCGCGAAGCTCGGCGCCCGCGACCGCGTGCAACTGGTCATCATCGCCTACGACACCGGCCTGGTCTCCCCCTCCGGCTGAGCCTAGAGACGGGGTTACACCGGTTCGAACGACAGCGATTTGCTCAACGTCTCGCGCACCGGGGACCGCGCGATGCGTTCGGCCACGGCCTTGTGGTGCCGTTCGTCCACCGGCGGATCCAGGACGAGGTCATAGCGGAACCTCGTTTCCGCGTCCGCACGCTCCAGGGTCACCGAGACGCTCACCTTGACGTCGGCCAGCCCACGCTCGTCCAGTGCCATCCGCGCCGAGATGGTCATGCACGACGCCAGCGCGGCCTCAAGCAGCTCATGAGGACGCGGGCCGGCCGAGCCGCCCGCACCGTTCTTGAGAGTGTCGGCCAGCCCGGTGTTCCCGCCGCACGGAACCTGACCTGGTACGGCGCGGCCAGCGCTTCGGCCTCCACCACAGCAGTCCCCTTTCGCTGCCTCCACGCTATCCACCATGTCCACCAAATGAGAAATACGTCTCACCATTTGGCCATGGCGATGAGGTGCTCGCGGAAGAACCGCGCGGTGGACTCGTGCAACCGGGTGCGGTGGGGCACGGTGGACCAGCCGTGGTCGGCGCCCTCGACGACCTCCAGCTCCGCGTTGCCGCCGTAGTGGCCGAGGTAGCGGCGGGCGTAGGAGACGGGCGCGATGTCGTCCCGGTCTCCGTGGATGATCCGCACGGGTCCGGTGTACGCGCAGGACCGGCCGTAGACGTCCAGGCGGGCGATGTCGTCGACCAGGGCCGGGCTCATCCGATGGCCGTCGGCGTCGAAGTAGCCCTTCGCCTTGAGCTCCGCGCCGATGTCCCGCCCCTTGAGGAACCCGGCGCCCACCTCGAAGGGAGCGACGGCGGCCGGTGACCACAGGCACGCCGCCCCGATGCCCGGCTCCTCGGCGGCCACGATACCGGCGACGACACCGCCCATGCTCATCCCGACCAGGCCGATCCGCTCGGGGTCGGCGAAGCCGAGGCCACGCACGGCCCGCACGACGGACCGGGTCTCGGCGATCTCGCCGGCGATGGTGACGCCGGAGAAGTCGCCGTCGCTCTCCCCGTGCCCGGACAGGTCGAACCGGACGGACGCGATGCCGGCACCCTCCAGCAGCCGGGCCATCAGCACGAACGAGCGATTCTCCATCCGGTTGTTGGCGAACCCGTGGACGAACACCACCACGGGCCACCCGGTCCCGCCCTCGGGGACGTGCAGCGTGGCGCGCAGGGTCAGCCCGTCGTGCCGGAAGTCATGGGTCCTGATCATCGGGCCTCCCAGCGGAAGACGTGCCGTCCCGCTCCCGCCTCGACGGCGGTGTCCGGGTCGGCGGGCAGGTGGACGGCGGCGGCGGTGTACGCGGGCACCACCACGACGAGCGTCACCTGGTCGCCGGCCCGGCTCCAGCCGGCCGTACGGGGTGTCGAGCGCGGCGCGGGCGTGGGTGAGGCCGCCGCCGGGACGCGGGCGTACCAGCAGCCGCCGGGAGCCGGTCTCGGCCCAGGACCAGGGGCTCCAGTCGCCGGCCGAGCCGTCGTGGCCGTGCACGCGCACCCGCGCGCCGCGCCGCGTGCGGGAGCCGAGCGCGGGGCCCGGCCAGGGCACCAGCACCGACTCCCCCGACTCGACCAAGCCGGTGGCCAGGCCGTCGCTGAGCTCGATCTCGTACGCCCGCTGCAGCCAGCCGGAGATGCCGGTCCGTACGACCCATGACAGGCGCGGGGCGCTCTCCCCGATGCCCAGGGGGTCTCGGTGGTGTTCGAAGGTGACCGGTTCGACGTTCAGGAAGGTCATGTCAGCCCTTGATGGCGCCGGCGGTCATACCGGCGACGATCTTGCGGTTGAAGAAGACGAACAGCAGCAGCGGCGGGATCGTGATCAGGACGATGTCCATGAACAGCAGGTTCCACTGCGTGTTGTA
>NZ_BAABDQ010000030.1:0-162948 GCF_039539705.1 Nonomuraea rosea
GGCCGGGCGGGCGCGGCTGCTCGGCAGCCGCCTGGCCCGCGCCGCGCTGGCCACCGCGCTGGGCCGCCGCGACGACGCGCTCCGCGCCGGGATCTGGCAGGCCGACAGCGGTACGGTGACACGTCCCGACGCCGTACGCCGCGGCACCCGCCAGGCCGTCGACCGCGCGGACCTGGCACTGGCCGAGCGGCTGGCCCGCGCCGCCCGCGACGCCGAACCGGGCGGCGCCGCCGACGCGCTGCTGGCCGAGGTCCTCGAATACCGAGGGCACAGCGCCGAGGCCGCCGAAGTCCTGTCCGACGTGCCGCCGCCGGGACCTGAACGCGTCCGCTGGGCCCTCGCCCGCGCCGAGACCCTGTACTGGGGCTCCGGCGAGGTCGCCGCCGCCGAGCGGACGCTGGACCTCGTGTCCGGCGACCTGGCGGAAGGCACCAGGACGTGGATCCTGCTGTTCGACGGGCGGTGCTCCGCCGTGCTGGAGACGGCCAGGCGGCTGGCGGCGGCGGACTCGGCGGACGTCCAGGCCGTCATGTGGGCGCTCGCCGCGGCCACGGCGGCGGCCGGGTTCCTCGGGCGGGCCGCCGACGTGACCGCCTTCCACGACCAGGGGCAGGCCCTGGCGGCACGGCACGGGGAGGACTACCCCTGGAGCGTCGTCCAGCTCGGCATCGCCCGCTGCCTGGCCTGCCTGGCCATGGGGGAGCTCACCACCGCCTGGGACGTGGCGGACGAGGGCTACCGCCGGATCCTGTCCGGGCCGGCGCCGCTCATGTCGGCCGGCTGGGCCGGGTTCCGCGGGCTCGTCGAGTACGCGCGGGGCCGTCCGCTCACCGCCGGCCGGTCGCTCGCCGAGGCGGTCGGCGCGCTCCAGGACCGTGACACCGTCCGGCTGAGCGGCGCCTTCATGGCCGGGCTGGCCGCGGCGAACGCGGTCGGCGGCGACCCGGCCGCCGCACGCACATGGACGGAGGCGGCGGCGCGCCGGGCCAACGGCGCCAACCGCCTGTTCGCTCCATGGGCCGCGCTCGGCGAGGCCTGGGCGCACGCCGCCGCCGGCGTCATGTCCGACGCCGTCGCCTCCGCCAGGACGGCCGCCGCGCTGGCCCGCGACCTCGGCCTGCCCGCCGTGGAGGCGCAGGCGCTCTACGACGTGGCCCGGCTGGGCGCCGCCACCGACCTCGCCCGGCTGGACGAGCTCAGCGCCCGGCTCGGCACCCCGTTCTGCGCCGCCCTCGCAACCGCCGCCCACGGGATCGCCGGGGCGGACGGCGACGCGCTCTGCGCGACCGCGACGGACTTCGCCCGGCTCGGCCACGACCTGCTGGCCGCCGAGGCCGCCACCACCGCCGTGCCCGCCTACCGCCAGGCCGGGCTGGCGGGGCGCGCGGCCATCGCCATGGAACGCGCGGCCGGGCTCAAGGCCCACTGCGAAGGGGCCGCGACGCCGCTGCTCGGCCACGAGTGCACCGCGGTGCTCACCCGCCGCGAACGCGAGGTCGCCCTGCTGGCGGCCAAGCACACCAGCAGGCACGTCGCCGAGCGGCTCGGGCTGTCGGTGGCGACCGTCAACAACAACCTCGCCAGGGTGTACGTCAAGCTCGGCATCTCCACCCGCGCCCAGCTTGCGGTCCTGATGGACGGAAGCGGCGCCTGACGGCCCCGTCGCCGTCGAGGACCGGGCCCCGGACCGTCGCGGGCGTCGCCGTCCGCGCCGACCCAGCGTCGCCGGCTCTACGTCGCCGTCCGCGTCGGCCCCACGCCCTGGCCCTAGCCGCCGACCAGCGCCTTGACCGTCAGGACCTCCTCGCCCGCGGGGCCGTCGAGGCGGACCGACAGCTCCCACACGCCGGACATCGGGAACAGCTCCCCCTCGGCCGCGAAACGGCCGGGGGCGGTCTCCTTGGCGGTGATCTCGGGCGTGGCATGCCCCATGTCGGCCATCACGGACGAGACCGCCACGGTGTCCGGGTCGCCCGATCTCAGGTGGATCTCGACGGTGACCCGTTCGGTGCCCGGCTCGGGGACCAGGACGGTGGCGGCGTAGCGCGTACCGGTGGTGGTGACCTCGATCGGCTCGGCGGCGGCGCTCCTGCCCATGACGAACAGCACCACCGCCGCCGCCACCAGGACGGCGGCGATCAGCGCCCGCCTCATCGCCCGGCCTCCGCGGGGGCGACCTCGACGGTGAAGGGTACGGTCACGATCCGGTCGGCCACGGCGTACTGGGCCCACGCGAGGTACCGGCCGGCTTCGGGGAAGCTGTAGGTGAAGCGCAGCCGGGGGCCGGAGGAGCCCATCTCGTGGATGTGGCCGAGGAAGGAGCCGTCCTGGCTGCGCACGATCAGGTGCCCGGCCATGCCGAGCCAGGGACGGACGGCGCCGGCGGTGCCGAGCTCGATCGTGACCGGCCGCCCCGCGACCGGCGCAGCCGGCCGCAACACCGGGGCGGCACCGGCTTGAGCATCCGGCCCAGTGGTGGGCGCAGTGGTCGGCTCGGCAGCCGGTTTCTGGGCGGCCGGTTTCTGGGCGGCCGGGTTTTGGGCGGCCGGGTTTTGGGCGGCTGGGTCGTCGCCGACTCCGAACTCCGCGGTGAGGAGCTGCCCGCCGGAGTCTTCGCGTTCCAGCTCGGCGTGCGCAAGATACCGCCCCGCCCGGTCGGCCCGCAGCTTGACCTCCAGCCGGCCGGGCGCCGTCCGCAGCGGGTGGACGTGGCGGAAGTAGCGCCCGTCCTCGCTGGTCACGACCAGATGCGCGAGTGCCTCGTGGTGGGCGACGAGATCGTCCACGGGCCGGCCGGTGGATCCGTCGACGAGGTCGATCCGTACCGTGAACTCCGCTCCCACGGCAGGGCGGGCCGGCACCGTCGTCACCCGCGCCTGCGCGAACGGCCGCCCGCCGCTCACCATCGCCCCCGTCGCCGCCGATGTTTCGAGTACGGGCGCGGCCCCGTCGGGCGGCCGCGCGGGCATCATCGGCTCGAACACGATCACCATGGCCGCCAGGGTGACCCCGGCCGCCGCGCCGCCGGCCAGCAGCATCGCGGGGCCCGGCCGGGACAGCGCCCCGGTGAGCAGCCCGCCCACCAGCAGCAGCCCGGCCAGGAACAACCCCCCGTAGATGAGGAGCTCACCCACCGCCGCCCGCTCCACCAGGACGCGGAACGGCAGCACGGCCACCTCGTTCCCGGCGCGCAGGGTCAGCTCGTGCGGGCCGGTCCGGTCCACCGTGAGCTGCGTGTACTGCGGGTCGGGCGCCGCCGTGGCGACCCCCTTCACGGTACGGCCGTCCGCGACAGAACGGATCTCCAACGCGACCGGCAGCGCGGTGACGGGCTCGAAGGCCTCGACGCCGATCCGCAGCGGCCCCGGCACCCGGGTCGTCCCCTTGATCACCACCGTGAGCTCCGTGCCCGCGATCGTCTGGGCGATCCGCAGATCGGCCCCGGCCGAGACGTTGTGCGCCGCGGCCGGGGTCGCGCAGGCCAGCATCAGGACGGCGACGAGGCAGAGAACCCGGATCATGCCCGGTCGGCGTCGATCGCGTCAGGCACGACGGCAGGCGCGGCGGCGGTCACTGCCGCCGGCGCGGTCGCGGCACCGGAAGGCACGGCACCGGAAGGCACGGCACCGGAAGGCACGGCACCGGAAGGCACGGCACCGGAAGGCGCGGCACCGGAAGGCACGGCACCGGAAGGCACGGCGACGGGCGCACCAGCGGACACGTCGGCGGGCACAGCGGCGGGTACGGCGTTGGGCAGGAACAGGGCTCCCAGGGCCAGCCCGATCAGCCCGGCCACGACCGGCGCGCCGGTCCACAGCTCGGGCACCGTGGGCAGCCCGCCCGCCGCCGCCGAAGCGACGATCATGTACAGCGACCAGGTGATGAAGGCGGACAGCCCGGCGAAGGCCCAGTAGGCGCCGCGCCTGCTGGACGACGGCCGCAGCCACCGGATCAGCAGGTCGCCGGCGAAGCCCGCGGCCACGAACGCCACCAGGATCGGCAGGTTCTCGAACTCCGTCTGCGCGCCCGGCATCAGGACGCCGACGCCGTACATGACGGTCATGGACCCGAACGGGAGCGCCCAGCGGCGGATCAGCAGCAGCACGGGGGCGAGGGAGACGACGTTCGTGATGACCATCGCGGCGGCCAGCCGGTCGGCGCCCGAATCCTGCATGTCGGAGAACGCCCGGACGACGCCGCCCGGGCTCCACTGCAGCGCGTCGCCGTACGACAGGAACAGCGACACCAGCGTGGTGGCGAACGAGAACCCGATCAGCGCGGGGAGCAGGCGGCCGAGGCGCGGCCGCGCGCCCAGGTCGGGGGCGTTCCAGGCCGAGCGCAGCGGCGTGGTGATGATCAGCAGCATCGTCACGATGAGCCCCAGATGCGAAGGGCTGAACAGGATGTCGATGGTCGTCTCGATGCCGAGAAGCGTGTGCCACAGCATGTCGGCGACGCCGAACGCGGCGAACGCGGGCACCGCGACCAGCCCGGCCAGGTACCCCATGGGCACCGCCGCCAGCCCCTGACGGCCGGTACGGACATTGCGCCACACCTGCCAGATGATCCAGCCGGACACCGCGGCGAACCCGGAGTAGAACACCGCGTGCCATGGCGTGAAGAACGTCTCGAGATCGGTCCGGTTGGTGTGCGCCCACGCGTCGATCATCAAGCCGACGCCGAACCAGAGCCCCAGCAGCGCGGTGACCAGGTCGGTCCGGAGCGACACCCAGCCGCGTGCCTCTCCGGAGTCCGCCAGTAATCGCCGGATGCCGGCGTTAGCCAAAGCCACTTCAGTCTCCTTGCGTCGAATCGGGTCAACCTTGATCAACAAGTATCGCAGAGCCGTTTGACGCGCAGGTGAACTCACGCGTCAGCGCCTGCGGGCGCCCGGGGTACGCCATGCCCACAGTCTGGACGATAGATAGAGATCGTGATGTTTCGGGCGGCAAGGCATGTGAGCGCGTGCAGGCACCTGCGGCCCCTTGCCAGCCCTTGCGGGTGCGGCGGCGTGGAAAATTTCCGCCGTTTCCGTCACATTTATCCCGCCTGCATCGTCATACCAGCGACCTCGGCCCAAGGCCGATGACAACGGCATGACCCGACGGGCGGACCCCCGCCCGCGCCGACTGAGGAGTGGAACAGATATGACGAGCACCGACCTGCGCAACGCGGTGGTGGACGGCCGGGTGCTGCTGCCCGGCGACGACGGGTTCGAGCAGGCGGCCAGGCCCTGGAACTTCTCGGTGGAGCAACCGGTGGCCGCGGTCGTCGAGGCCGGGACCGCCGGGGACGTCGCGGCCGTCGTCCGGTACGCCGGGCGGTCCGGCCTGTCCGTGGCCGCCCAGCCGAGCGGCCACGGCGCCTCGGGCGACACCGACGGGGTGATCCTGCTGCGCACGGGCGGACTGGACGGCGTCGAGGTGCGCCCCGAGGAGCGGCTGGCCCGGGTGGGCGCCGGCGCGAAGTGGGGCCAGGTGCTGGCGGCGGCCGGGCCGCACGGCCTGACCGGGCTGGCCGGCAGCAGCCCCGTGGTGAGCGTGACCGGCTACACGCTGGGCGGCGGCCTGAGCTGGTTCAGCCGCAAGCACGGCTTCGCGGCCGACAGCGTGCGCTCCTTCGACGTCGTCGGCGCCGACGGCGAGCCGGCCACGGTGACCGCCGAGTCCGACCCGGACCTGTTCTGGGCGCTGCGCGGCGGTGGCGGCGACTTCGCGCTGGTGACCGCGGTCGAGTTCGAGCTGCACCCGGCGCCCCACCTGTACGGCGGGCGGATGATCTGGCCCGGCCACCGCACGCACGAGGTGTTCGAGGCGTTCCGCGAGCTGACCGCCGACGCGCCGGACGAGCTGGCCGTCTGGTTCAGCCGGGCGCAGTTCCCGCAGGCTCCGCCCATGGTCATGCTCGACCTCGCGTTCCTGGGCCGGGAGGACGAGGGACGGGCGCTGCTCGGCCGCCTGGACAAGATCGGCGATGTGATCGCCGACAAGCGCGGCCCGGTGGCCGTGGCCGACCTGGGCGACATCACCGCCGAGCCGACCGAGCCGTCCGCCGGGCGGTCCCGCGCGGAGCTGCTGACCGGGCTGGACGACGCGGCGGCGGCGACGCTGCTGGACACGCCTCTGGAGCCGGTGCTCGCGGTGCAGGTCAGGCACCTGGGCGGGGCGCTGGCCGCGGCCCGTCCCGGCGCGGGGCCGAGCGGGCCGGTCGCGGAGCCGTACCTGCTGTACATGCTCGGGCTCGCGCTCAACCCCGAGCTGTCCGGGGCCGTGGGCGCCAGGCAGGGGCGCTTCGCCGAGGAGCTGGGGTCGGCGGTGAGCGGGCGCAAGCCGTACACGATGCTGGCGCGGGGGGAGCGGGCCGCGGACGCCTTCACCGCGGAGGCGATCGGCCGGCTGCGTGAGATCAAGCGGGCCCGCGACCCGCAGGGCGTGCTGCGCGCCAACTTCCCCGTCCTCGCCTGAGCCCGGCTAAAGGATCTGGCCGGCGGCGAACGCGTGGCTGCGGCGCACCAGGTCCCAGACCGTCTCCAGCTCGTCCTCGTCGCGCGGCCCGTACAGCATGATCAGGGTGGGCGGGCAGCGGCCCTCGACGGCCACCGGGTGCAGCTCGCCCCAGCCCTTGGCCACCGCCTCCGCGGCCTCCCCTTCCGGCAGCAGCAGGTGCAGGCTGCCGTCGAGGAGGCCGTGCAGGTGGGCGAACTCGGTGGAGTCGCGGACGAACGCGGAGTCGGGCCCGAACGCGTGGCCCGGCTCCATGTGCAGGGCGCGGGTCTCGGGCAGCGACACGACGCTGGCCCCGGTGCGTACGTGGTCGAGCGCCGACATGCGCCGCCACAGCTCTTCCTGCAGCTCCTCGGGAGCGGTCTGGTCGAGCTGCTGGTGCGGGATCTCGGGGCTGGTCATGGGACGTTCGCCGCAGCGCTGCTGAAGAGCGTACGGAGCGGTCATCTCTGGATGTTTAGTGCTCACACTGAGTTATCATACAATTACTATTTGACAGCTCCGCTGGTGATGCCCGAGATGATCTTCCGCTGGGCGACGGCGAACACCACGACCAGCGGCAGGCTCATCAGCACCACGTAGGCGAAGATGAGATGCCAGTTGTCGAGATAGAGACCCGCGCTGGCCACCTGGAAGAGGTTGAGCGGCAGCGTGTCAAGCCGCCCGCCGATGACGAAGAAGGCGTAGAAGACGTCGTTCCAGACGTACAGGCAGACCAGGATGGTGGCGGTGGCCAGCACCGGCCGCAGCAGGGGCAGCACCACCAGCCAGAAGACCTTGAACGGGCCCGCCCCGTCCATCTGGGCCGCCTCCTCCAGCGAGGCCGGGATCGTCCGCACGAAGCCGGTGACGAAGAAGATCACCGTGGACAGGTAGATGCCCATGTAGACGCCGATCATCCCGACCGCGGTGCCCGCCAGGCCGAGCTGGCGCAGCAGCAGCACCACGGTCACGACGGCGGGCGGCAGCACGATGCCGCTGATGGCCAGCGCGTACAGGACGGCGTTGAGCCGGGTGCCGCGGCGGGCCAGGATCCACGCGGCCATCGACCCGAACAGCAGCACCCCCGCCACGGACGGCGCCACGACGAGCAGGCTGCCGAGCGCCGCCCGCGGCACCTCGCCGTCGGCCCAGACCTGGGCCAGGTTCTCCAGCAGGTGCCACTCGCTGGGCAGGGACAGGTCCGGCGTCAGCGCCTCGCCGCGCGACTTGGCCGCCGTGACCAGGACGAGCCAGAGCGGGATGCCGATGGAGGCGGCGACCAGGACGGCCGTGACCACCGGCTGCAGCCGCGTCCAGAGCCGCGCGTCGCTCACGTTCGCGGATCTCACAGGACCTCCTCACGCTTGCGCAGGAAGCGGATGACGGGAAAGGCCATCAGCGCCACCAGCAGGAACAGCACCAGGCTCATCGTCGTGGCCTGCGCGAACAGGCCCTGGCCGAAGGTGCGGTAGATGAAGATGTTCAGGATCTCCGTCGTACGCGCCGGGCCGCCGCCGGTGGTGGCCTGCGCGATGTCGAAGCCGTTCATGGAGCCCAGCAACGCGGTCGCGACGTTGAACGTGATCGCGGGCGCCAGCAGCGGGAACCGGATCGCCCAGAACGTCCGCCACCGCGTCGCCCCGTCGATCCTGGCCGCCTCGGTGACCTCCTCCGGGACGGTCTTCAGCCCCGCGAGGTAGATGAGCATTGACAGCCCCATCCACTTCCAGGAGTGGATCAGCGCCACGACGACGACCGTCCACGTGGTGTCGCCCAGCCACGCGTAGTCCACCGTGGTCCCCAGCAGCGCGCCGAGCAGCTGGTTCACGCCGCCGGCCGGCTTGAGCAGGGCCTGGAAGACGTAGCCGACGGCGAGCGCCGACATCAGCACCGGGATGAGGAAGAACACCCTGGCCACCCGGTTGAGCCGGGTGTCGCGTTCGAGGAGGACGGCCAGGCCGAAGCCGAAGAGGTTCTGGAAGAGCGCCACCAGCACGGCGTACACGACCGTCACCCGCAGCGAGCGGAACAGCGTGCCGTTCCCGGCCAGGTCGGCGAAGTTGTCCAGGCCGACCGGGCGGATCTCGCTCTTGAAACCCGACCAGTCGGTGAAGGCGTAGATGAAGTTGAACAGGGTCGGCAGGAAGAAGAACAGCAGCAGGATGGCGAACGCGGGCGCCATGAACCACATGGGGTGCGTACGCCGCCTGACGGCCGCGCGCGGCGGCCGGCCGCGGGTCCCGGGACGGCGCGTGGCGCTCTCCCGCGTGATGGTCAGCATGCGGTCGCTCCTCAGAAGCCCGGTGCCCCGGCCGCCTTGGCGAGCTGGGCGAACTGCTCCTGCGTGGCCGAGGCGACCTTCTCCGGCGTCATGGTCCCGGTGATCATGTCGGCCAGGTTCAGGTAGAGGTCGGGGTTGGCGATCGCCAGCGCCTGCATCGAGCCGACCGACGCGGGCAGCGAGGCGTGCACGTCGAGCAGCGCCTGCGGCACGCCCTGCGGGCTGGGCACCGACGGCTGCAGCGAGACGGTGTTGCGGTCGGCCACGAAGTCCCCGTAGCCGGGCCCCATCCAGAACGCCAGGAGCTGCCGCGCCGCCGCCTCGCGCCGGGCGTCGCCCGTCTTGAACGCCACCAGCGCGTTGGACTGGTCGGGGATGAACGTGCCGACGTTGCCCGACGGCGAGATCGGGAAGAAGCCGATCTTCTCGTTCAGCGCCGCGGTGTCCGCCTTGGCCTGGAGCTGGCCGAAGAACGAGTTCACCTGCACGACCATGGCCGCCTTGCCGGCCAGCAGCGCCGCGCCCTGGTCCTCGAACGTGGCGGTCTTGATGTCGGAGTTGAACAGGCCCGCGTCGATCAGCGACTTGTACGTCTTGATCGCACCGAGCACGGCCGGGCCGCCGAACGTCTCCTTACCCGTGTTGATCTTCTCCCACAGGCCGTCCTTGGCCGCGTCGGCGAGCTGGACCTGCACCCACCACTGGGTCGCCCACTTGTCGCCGGCCATCTCGAAGAACGGGGTGACCCCCTTCGACTTGAGTGTGCGCGCCAGCGTGACCATCTCGTCGAAGCTCTTCGGCGGATCGGTGATCTTGTTGGCGGCGAACACCTCCTTGTTGTAGTAGACGCCCTCGACGGCGGGGCTGGTGATCAGCGCGGCGTACCGCGTGCCGTCCAGGAGGCCGGTGATGTCGCGCAGGTCCGGCGCGAGCTGGGGCAGCCAGGGCGCGCCGTCGAGCGGCTGCAGGTTCGCCTTGGCGTTGATCGCGGTCAGCATCGACGCGGTCGGCTGCCAGAAGGCCAGGTCCGGCTTGTCGCCGGTGGCGACCTTGGTCTGGATGCCCTGCTCGTACGGGTCCGGGATCGTCACGACCTCGACCATGGCCCCCGTGGCCTGCTGGAAGGACTCGACGACCCGCTTGGGCACCGTGTTGCTGTTCTGCGCCGCCCAGATCGTCAGCTTGACCCCGTCGAGTTTCGCCCGCGGGTCGGCCCAGGCCGAGGCGGCGGCCGTGCCGTCAGGGGCGGCCGTCGTCTCGACGGAGGGGTCGCTGCACGCGGCGAGCCCGAGCGTGAGCGCCGCCGCGGCGGCGAGGGCGGTCCATTTCGTCTGCATCGTGGTCTCTTTCGGGAGGTGACTTCAGGAAGTGGCGGCGGGACGGAGGTGGAGGATCCGGGCGGAGAGCGGCTCATCGCCGTGCGGGGTGAGCGTCAGCACGCCCGTTTCGGGTTCCCAGTGGTGGTCCCAGGCCGGCAGGTGCAGCGGGTAGTGCACGCCGAGCTCGATCGGGCCGCCACGCAGGTGCGCCAGCTCCAGTCGTACGGACTCGGGATGCGCGGACCCAGCACGGCCGGGCTGCTCCGGGGCGCGGTGCCAGACGCCGAGATGGGTGGTGTCGCCGGCGCGCAGGCCGAGGGCGAGCCAGGCGTCGTCCCAGCCCGGCAGCCCGAGCGGCCACACCGGCGTGGCCCGCGCCAGCTCGTGCCGGATCGCCCGGTGGACGGCCACGGCCGTGCGCACCGACTCAAGCTGCGCCGCGCTCATCCCGTCCAGATGGCCGGACAGGTAGAGCCGGCCCAGCATGCCGGTGCACAGCGCGAACGCCAGCTCCTCCGCCGGCATCCCCGGCTGCGGGTAGGCCCAGCTCGCCGACTGCTCGGGCAGCACCGACATCGGCGCGGCCACCGCGATCGGCGGGTAACGGCGAAAGTCCTGCTGGTCGCTCGTGGACTGCAGATGCAGCCTGGACAGCAGCGCGTAGTCCATCCGCATCGCGCCGGACGCGCAGTTCTCCAGGATGAGGCCGGGATGCCGGGCCAGCACCCCGTCCAGCCACGCCAGGTGCGCGCGGTTGCAGGCCAGCAGGCCGTCCCCAGCACTGTCGGCGTCCAGGTCGGTGCCCGCGCCCGGGTCGATGTTGTAGTCGAGCTTGAAGTAGCCGACGCCCAGCTCCTCCACCAGCCGGTCCACGACCTGGTCCAGGTGCGCGACCGCGCGGGGATGGCGCAGGTCGAGGTGGTAGCGGCCGTGCTCGGCCAGCCGTACGCCGCCCCGCTGCAGGAACGCCTCCGGCGGCAGCTTGTCGGCCATCGGGCTGCGCACCCCGATCACCTCCGGCTCCAGCCACAGGCCGGGCACCATGCCGAGGTCCCGGATGTGACCGAGGACCTCCTCGATGCCGCGCGGGAACCTGCTCTGCGACGGCTGCCACTCGCCGACGCTGTCCCACCAGGCGCCGTCGTCGTCGTACCAGCCGGCGTCCACGCAGAACACCTCGGCCCCCGCGCCCGCCGCGGCCTCGATCAGCGGCCGCAGCTTGTCCGTGGTCGGGTCGCCCATCAGCGTGTTCATGTAGTCGTTGAACACCACCGGCAGCCGCTCCCTGTCGGGGTGCGGCCGGACGATGGCCCGCCGGTGCCCGGTCAGCGCCGCCGCGGCCCCCTCCAGGCCGCCGTCGGACACCGCGACCGACACCGGAACCGTGGTGAACGACTCGCCGGGCGCCAGCCGCCGGTGCCACTGGTGGTCGATGTCGGTCGGGCCGAGCAGCGCGACGTAGGGGCCGCCGAGCCGCTCGCCGACCTCCCAGCGCCAGGCGCCGTTGTGCTCGATCTGCCACAGCCACGCCCGCCCGCTGTCCCGGTCGATCAGCCCGCCGGTCGGCAGCCGGCTGCCGGTCGACCAGGTGCCGGTGCTGACGACCGCGAGCAGGCCGCGGCCGTCCTGCCCGTGCGCGGGCAGCTCCAGATCCGGTACGGCGTGCGCCCGCAGCGGCTCCCGGGTCCAGCGGCTCTCGCCGAGCCATTCGCTCTCGGCCCGGACGACGTCGGCCGAGTCCACCGAGCCCGCGAACGCGGCGGCGAACGAGGTCACCCCCAGCAGCAGCACGGGCTCCTGACCGCGGTTGGTCACCCGCGTCCAGGCCTGGAAGGCGGCGACCCCGTCCGCCGAGCGGAAGAACACCTCGGCGTCCAGCCCGCTGCCCGCGTCGTGCAGGTCCAGCCGCAGCACGTGCCACCGGCCCTCCCTGCGCTGGTCGCAGCCCCGGTAGACGAGCCGCTCACCGGCCGCCGTCCGGGAGAAACGGTGCGAGGCGCGCGCCCGGCCCGCGCCCGGGAGCAGCAGCTCCACCAGCGGCTGCGCCGCCCTGGGCCGGTGCTTGGCAGCCCCTGACCCGCCGCAGGTCACGGACCGCACGCCGACCGGACCGTCGGGTGAGACGTCCAGCACGACCCGGAGGTTCGGATGGCCCCAGACGACGCTGGTGTTCATGGACATCAAGCTGCTGCTCCCTGTGCTTCTAGCCGACCGGTGCGGCGATCTGGATGAGGTCGATGTCGGGCGCGTAACCGGCGGACGCGTTGCCGAACGTGATCGTGTTGGCGCCCGCGGCGAGGGTGACGTCGACGACCGTGGTGCGGTAGTTCGACCAGCCCAGCGTGTTGCGGAAGTAGTGACGTACGGAGGCGCCGCCGTTGACCGAGATGTCGGCGTAGCGGTCGACGATGTTGGTGTTGTAGTTGGTCGCGCCCTCGCCCAGCTCGCCGTTGGCGTACGTGACGACCATCCGGTAGCGGCCCGCGGCCGGGACGGTGACGTTGTTGAAGCGCAGCGTGTTGCCCGCGCCCGCGCCGACGAAGCCGACGTAGGAGCCGCCGGACGCGGCCGAGTTGGCCGACACCCTGGCCGCGCCGCTCAGCGTGTTGGCGGTGGACTCCGCCTGGTAGGACGTGATCGTCCCGGTGGTCGCGGCGAGGTCGAGGTAGTCGACGTTGACCGCGTCCCGGTCGTCGGAGGCGTAGGCGTTGACCTCCAGGCGGTTGATGCCGGCGGTCAGGAACACCTTGGTCGTGACGGTGTTCCAGGTGTTCCAGTCGGCGGTGCCGGGCAGCGTGACGTCGGTGAGGTCGCGGCCGTTGAGCCGGAGCCGGACCGAGCGGCTCGCCGGGGCGCCGGTGTACGGGCCCGCCGAGTAGCGCAGCGCGGCGTTGTAGTAGCCGTCGGACGGGGCCGTCACCACGAATTTGGTGCTCGCGGTGGTGCTGCCGCCGTACCCCTCGGTGAAGGAGGTGCCGGAATAGCCGGTGTTCGGGCCGTACGTGACCCGGGCGGAGCCGGACAGCGTCGCGTACTCGGCCTCGTAGCGGGAGCCGGCCGGCGACACGTCCTTGTCGGGGGTGACGATCACGTGGTACGCCGATGAGCCCTTCAGCCCGGTCAGCGGGATCGTGATCTGGCCCCCGGCGGGGGTGTAGTCGGACTCGGTGACGCGGTAGGGCCCGGGGGAGGGGTTCAGCCCGGTGCTGTCGACGCCCCAGACCGTGGCGTGGACCCGGCTGCCCAGGTCCGCCGGGATGCCCTTGACCAGGAGGTTCGTGTCATAGGTGCCGCTCGCCGGGTTGTTGCCGCCGAAGATCACCCGCGCCTGCTTCTTTGCCGGGTCGTACGCCGCCAGCGCCTGGAGCGAGCCGCCGGCCGCGGGCGGGGTGACGGCCACGGTGGTGCCGGTCAGGTCGCCGTACCACTTGTACAGCCACCAGCCGCCGGTCGCCTGGTTGTTCCTGGTGACCAGGTCGTTGAGTCCGCCGGCCGTCGTCCAGTACGCCAGGCAGCCGTCGACCTTGCTGTTCTCGAACCTGGCCACGAACTGCACCAGGTTGCCTGGCACGCCCAGGTCGCCGGAGAAGCGGCCGTACTCGTTGATGGTGATGGGCCGGGCGCTGACGCCGAGCGCGGACTCGATCGCCCGGTAGTCGGCGTAATGGGCGTTCCAGCCGGTGAAGAAGTCGTCGCCCAGCTCGTGCCAGGTCGTGACGTGGGGGAGGACGTTGTTGTCGCGGGCGAACGTCATGAACGCGCGCAGGTCGGCCGAGCGATAACCGGCGAAGTTCGGGCCGGCGATGCGGGCGGACGGGTCGATGGAGCGGATCTTCTGGTAGACGGCCTTGTAGTCGTTGAGGAAGGCGGTGAGGTTGCCCGCGTACCAGATCTGGTCGGGCTCGTTGAACGGGACGTAGACGTAGGAGGAGCGGTACGGGTCGGCGACGACCTTCCGCGTCATCGTGTCCACCTTGGCCAGGTAGTCACTGATGCCGAGGTTCTCGTACGGCCACTGCTTGTACACGTCCTGCAGGTAGATCTGGATGTCGCGGCCGCCCGCGCGCTTGAACATCGGCGCGATCTTGAGCGCGTCGCCGTTCGGATGCTGCAGGCCGTCGGGCGCCTTCTGGGCGGTGACCTGCGGTTTGAGCGCGGCGAGCATGGTCTCGTTCGGGATGCCCTCGTCGCCCAGGCCGTACAGGAAGCCGGTGGCGCCGTAGCGCAGCGCGCCCGTGCTCGCCGCGAGGTCCACGACGATCTGGGATGCGGCGAGCCGGGCCGCCGCCGTGGTGGGCGCAGCGGGCAGCGCGCTCATCACGATGGCCGCCGCCAGTGCCATCGACCAGGCATGTTTCCTCCTCATGATCGGACAACCTCCTTGCGATGGTGGGCTGTCAGGCCCGTCGGGGGGTACATGGAGGTGCGGGATGTGACCGGTCACATCTACTGATGCATGAGTGTGATCGGTCACATGCAGAAGAAAAAGAGGGTGTTACCAGGTTGTTACCGGGAAATGTCGCCCGGGTGGGATGGATTGATGGCTACAAGTGTTGGCCTACACTTGTTGTCATGCCTTTCACCGAGCGCTCGGCCGCGACCAGGACCTCCATCCTCGCGGCCGCCAGGAAACTGCTGATCGAGCGCGGCTACGAGGCCATGACGATCCGCGCGGTCGCCTCGCTGGTCGGCGTGGACCCGTCGATGGTCATGCGCTACTACGGCAGCAAGGCCGGGCTGTTCAGCGCCGCCGTGGACGTGGACCTGCGGCTCGACAAGGTCCAGCAGCCGCCGCCGGACCGGATGGGGGAGCTGCTCGTCCGGCACTTCCTGGCCCGCTGGGAGGGCGACCTGTCGGACGACGTGCTGATCCTGCTGCTGCGCTCGGCGAGCACGAACCCGATGGCCGCCGAACGCATGCGGGAGGTCTTCGAGACGCAGATCGCCGCGTTCGTGGCGCGGGCGACCGGTGCGGACGACGCCGCGTACCGGGCGGGGCTCGTCAGCACGCAGCTGCTGGGGCTGGCCCTCACCCGCTACGTGCTGGAGTTCCCGCCGATGGCGAGCGCCGACGTCGACGCGCTGGTCCGCGACATCGGCCCCACCATCCAGCACTACCTGGCCGGTGCCTGAGACCGCCTGAGACCTCGGGCACCCACCTCGGGCACCCACCTCGGGCACCCACCTCGGGCACCCACCTCGGGCACCCACCTCGGGCACCTGCCTCAGGCACCGACTTGAAGCGCCGCCCGGCACCGGACGTCGGTGCCTGAGGGCGACGCCTGGCCTTGGCGGTAGGGAGGCGGGCTGTGACGAGGTTGTGACGGTGAGGTGCCGGAAACCGGGTGACAGGCGCCGGGATCCGGGCGCACGCTGAGGCTCCGATGGTGTGCCGACACCAAGGGGGACCTCATGATCGACGCCGACAGCGTGGCGAAGTACGACCTGCCGGGCCACCTGCGGTCCGTGCCGGACGAGATCGAGGCCGCTGGCCTGCCCGTCACCGGAGCCCTGCCGCCCGAGCTGACCGGCCGCTACGTCCGCAACGGCCCCAACGCCCTGCCCGGCCAGACGATCGCGCAGCCGTTCGCGGGCCCCGGCATGCTGCACGGGGTACGCCTGCGCGAGGGCCGCGCCGACTGGTACCGCAACCGGTGGGTGCGCACGGGAGCCTTCCAGGGCAGGAGCTTCGTGGGCCAGGACGGCCGGCTCGACCTGACCGCCACCTCGGCCAACACCCACGTGATGCGGCACGCCGACCGCATACTCGCCCTGGTCGAGGTCGGCCTCCCGCACGAGGTCACGCCTGGGCTCGACACCGTCGGCCCGTGCGACTTCGGCGGCCGGCTCACCACGGCCATGACCGCGCATCCCAAGCTCGACCCGGTCACCGGCGAGCTGCACTTCTTCGGGTACGGCATGCGGCCCCCATACCTGACCTACCACCGCCTCGACGCGGCGGGCACGCTCGTGCGCAGCGAGGAGATCGAGGTGCCCGCGGCCACGATGATGCACGACTTCGCCATCACCGAGCACTACGTGGTGTGGCTGGACCTTCCGGTCACGTTCCAGTGGGGGCTGGTCGGGGGGCCCATGCCGTACGGGTGGGACGACGCCTACGGCGCGCGGCTCGGCGTCATGCGGCACGACGAGCCGGGCGCGCGGGTGCGCTGGTTCGGGATCGATCCCTGTTACGTCTTCCACGTGGGCAACGCCTGCGAGGACGCGGAGGGGCGGATCGTGCTGGACGCCGTACGGTATGCGCCGGCCGACTTCGCCGCCATGTGGAGCGTCGCCCGCAGCACCACGGACCTGACGATCGGCGCCGGACGTTCCCTGCTCCACCGGTGGATCCTCGACCCGGCCGGCACTGGCATCACCGCCCGGGAGGAGCCGCTCGACGACCGTTCGGTGGAGATGCCGACCATGGACGACGCCCGCGTGGGCCGGCCCGCCCGCCACCTCTACACGGTCACCGGCGCCGCACCGAACAGCCCGGACGACTGCTCCATCGTCAAGTACGACACCGAGTCGGGCAAGAGCACCTCCTTCGACCTCGCGCCGGAGGTGATGATCGGCGAGGCGGTGTTCGTACCGGCCACGGACGGCCCGCGCGGGGAGGACGACGGCTGGCTCCTGTCGATCGCCACGCTGCGCGACGGGAGCGCCTCGCAGCTCCTGGTGCTCGACGCCACGGACCTGGCCGCCGGGCCCGTGGCCTCGGTGGAGCTGCCGCGCGGGGTGCCGACCGGCTTCCACGGCTCCTGGCTCCCTGACCTGGCCTGAAGAGCGGGCACGCCAAGGTCCTTTTCCCCGAGGTGCGGCAGGCTCGGCGCATCTCGTGAGGGAGGTCTGGCGCATGTCGTGAAAGCGTCAGGCGCATGTCGCGAGAGGCGTCGGGCGCCTGACGTGAGGTGCGTCAGGCGCATCTCGCGAAGGGCGTCCCGGCAGGGGTCGCGAAGGGCGTCCGGTGCGCCTTTCTGTTCAGCGGGTGGAGCGGGTGCGGGAGCGGTAGCCGGCGATCTTGGCCAGGTTGCCGCACCGGTCCATCGAGCACCAGCGCCGCCGCCGCGCCTGGGAGTCGTCGAGGAACAGCAGGGAGCAGCCCGGGTTCTCACACTCCTTGACCCGCTGGATGAGCGGCCCGGAGGTCAGCAGCACCGCGTCCCTGGCGACCGTGGCCAGCGCGGCAGCCGCAACGTCGCCCCCGGTGGCAGTGGCCGGCACAGCCGGCGCGATGTGCGCCGCCTGCCGCCGCAGGGCCGGGCCCGCGGGCGTGAGGACGAGTTGGGGCGCGAGGTCGGGACGGGCCGCCGCGGTGTTGACCTCCGCGACATCCGCGTGATCCGGAGCCGCCCCCCGCATGGCGGCCGTCAGCATGCGGTAGAGCGCCTCGCGCAGCGTGCGGGCCCGCGCCAGGTTGAGCGGCGTGATCTCGCCCGGCTCAGGGTGCAGCCCGGACTCGGCGATCCACCGGCCGAGAGCGGCGGGATCGGGCAGCCGCTCGAAGGAGTCCGCGTGCCGCTTGCCGAGGGTGGCGGCGAAGTCCAGGCAGGCGCGCCCGCCGATGAACGGGAACGCCATCCGCGGATCGCCTGAAGCCGGAGAACTGGTCATGCCGAGATCCTACCGGGTTGACACCGGTTCATAAGGTGTTCCAAGATGACACCCGTTCAACAGGTGTCAATCGAAGGCGGAGACGTTATGCGTGCAGTGCGGATCGATGAGTTCGGTGGGCCGGAGGTTCTGGTGCCCGTACAGGTGCCGGATCCGGTGGCGGGCCCGGGTGAAGTTCTGGTGCGGGTCGAGGCGGCGGGGGTCAACCGGGCGGACGTGCTCCTCCGCTCCGGTTCCTACCACCGGGCGGGACGGCCGCCGCTGATCCCCGGCTTGGAGGCGGCGGGCACCGTGGCCGCCGTCGGCGCGGGCGTGACCGGCGTCGTGCCTGGTCAGCGGGTTGCGGTGCTGGGCGCCGGTCTGTACGCCGAGCTGGCGGCGGTGCCCGCAGGGCGGGTGGCCCCGCTGCCCGACGGCATCGGAATGGCCGAGGCCGCCGCGCTGCCCGTCGTCTGGCTGACGGCGTGGTACTGCCTGCGCCACCTCGCCGGGCTGGAGGAGGGGGAGACGGTGGTCGTGCAGGCGGCGGCCAGCGGGGTCGGCAGCGCCGCGGTGCAGATCGCAGCCGGGCTCGGCGCGCGGGTGATCGCGGTGGCCGGGTCGGCGGATAAGGCGTCCTGGGTCGCGTCGCTCGGCGTGCGCGACGTCGTGGACGCTTCGGCGGCCGATCCGGAGAAGGAGGTCGCGCGGCTGACCGGCGGGAGCGGCGCCGAGGTGGTGCTGGACACCGTGGGCGGGCCGACGTTCGCCCTCAGCCTGCGGCAGGCGGCGTACGCGGGCCGGGTGGTCGCCCTCGCCAACGTCGCGCTGCAGCCGAGCACCATCGACACGCGCGACTTCTACCCCAAGAACGCCACCATCCGCGGTTTCCAGCTCACGAACCTGATGGAGCACGGCTACGACCCTCGCGCGGACCTGCGCGAGATCGCCGCACGGGTCGCGTCGGGCGCCTACCGGGTGCCGGTGGAGGCCGTCGTCCCGCTGGAGCGGGCGCACGAGGCCCACGAGCTGCTGGAACGGCGCGGCAACCGAGGCAAGATCGTCCTCTCCGTACGCTGAGAGCCGACCCGCCTCCCGGGCGCAGCCGACCTGCCGGCCACCCGCCCCGCCCGCAGTCCGCCTACCGGTGGGGCGTCCGCCCCACCGGTCGTCCGCCAGCCGCCTGCCTGCCCGTCGGAAACCCCCATCCCCCTCCTTCCCGGAGCGCGTAGCGGTCGCTATTTCTCATGTAGCGCCTCCCGATCGAGAACATCGTCAGACGGTTCAGATCGGGAGGAAAGTATGACCATTCTCGTGACCGGCGCGACAGGGACGGTCGGTCGCCAGGTCGTGGCGCAGCTCGTCGAGCGCGGCGCGCGGGTTCGGGCATTGAGCAGGAGCCCGGAGGCCGCCGCCGCCAGGCTGCCCGCCTCCGTGGAGGTGGCCTACGGGGACCTGGCCGTGCCGGAGTCCCTGGCCCCCGCCCTGGAGGGCGTGACGGGTCTGCATCTCATCACGTTCGGCGGCGGCAGCGACGGCCAGGCGCCTCTCCAGACCGGTCGCGAGCTCGTCGCGCTGGCCGAGAAGGCGGGCGTGTCGCGAGTCAGCGTGCTGAGCGGGTGGGACGAGAGCTCGGTCGAAGAGGCCCTGCGGAGCGGGAGCGTGGGCTGGACGCAGGTGCGGTGCGTGGAGTTCATGGCGAACGCGTTCGACTGGGCCCCGTCCATCCGCGCGGAGGGTGTGGTGCGGGTCTTCGGCGATCATCCGGGCGCCGTGGTGCATGAGGCCGACATCGCGGCCGTGCTCGTGACCGCACTGGGGGAGGAGGGGCACGCCGGACGGTCGTACGCGCTGACCGGGCCGCAGGCGCTGACCCCGGCGCAGCGGGTGCGCATCCTCGGCGAGGCCCTCGGGCGTGAGATCCGGTTCGAGGAGCTGAGCGAGGAGGGGTACCGCGCGTCCATGCGGGCGTGCGGGGTGGACGAGGACATGATCGAGTTCGGGGTCCAGCTGGGGACGGAACCGCCCGAGGAGAGCTCCGTCGTGCTGCCGACCGTCGAGCAGGTCACCGGCAGGCCGGGGCGCACGTTCGCCCAGTGGGCCACGGAGCACGCGGCCGCCTTCGCGCCCGAAATTTCCCGATAAAGCCTCACGCAAAGGACAACAGCAATGACCATTCGCCCGTTCCGCATCGACATTCCTCAGCAGGACCTGGACGATCTTCGTACCAGGCTGGCCATGACCCGCTGGCAGGGGCAGCTTCAGGGGACCGGCTGGGAGCGCGGGGTTCCCCTCGACTATCTCAAGGACCTGGCCGACTACTGGCGCACCGGCTACGACTGGCGCGCGCACGAGGCCCGGCTGAACGAGCTGCCGCAGTTCACGACGACGATCGACGGCCAGAACATCCACTTCGCCCACATCCGCTCGGACGACGAGTCCGCGCTGCCCCTCATGCTCCTGCACGGCTGGCCGGGCTCGATCGTGGAGTTCCTGGACGTCATCGAGCCGCTCTCACGCGACTTCCACCTCGTCATCCCGTCCCTGCCCGGCTTCGGCTTCTCCACGCCGCTGTCCGGCCCCGGGTGGGACGCCGCCCGCGTCGCCAGAGCGTTCACGCACCTGATGGCGATGCTCGGCTATGACCGGTACGGCGTGCAGGGCGGCGACTCCGGCGCGTTCATCGCTCCTGAAATGGGCAAGCACGCCCCGGAGCGCATCGCCGGCATCCACCTCAACGCCGCCCTCACCTTCCCGATCGGCCAGGAAGGCGAGATGGACGACCTGACGGAGGAGGAGCGCCGGCGCTGGAGCGCGATGGAGAGCTTCAACGACGGCTACCTTCAGACCCAGTCCAAACGCCCCCAGACCGTCTCGTACGGGCTGCACGACTCCCCGGTGGGGCAGCTCGCCTGGATCATGGAGAAGTTCAAGGAGCTGACGGAGCCGGTCGACGGGCTCCCCGAGGACTCGCTCGACCGCGACCTCATGCTGACCGACGTCACCATCTACTGGCTGACCGGCACGGCGGGCTCGTCGGCGCAGTTCTACTACGAGAACATGAACGCCGCCGACTGGTCCGACTCCAGCCCGGCCGACTGGTCCGCCACCGATGCGGGCTCGGCCGAAAGCCCTTCCGGCGGTGACTGGGACGGCGCAACCTCCGATGCGGGCGCCTCGGGAGCGGACTGGGCGGCGGCCGTGCGGGGGACCGTACCGACAGGTGTGCTGGTGTCCAAGGCCTGCGACGTCACGATCCGCCCGTGGGCCGAGCGGGATCACAACATCGTGCATTGGGCGGAGTACGACCAGGGCGGCCACTTCTTCGCCGCCGAGCAGCCGCGCCTCTTCACGGAGGACGTCACCGCCTTCTTCGCCAAGCTCCGCTGACGCGCTTACCGCACCCGCGACGTCGTCATCCGGCTTCCGATCGGGTGGAGGCAGGCCCGCGCCCGAGCGTCCGATCGAGGGCGATGCGGGTGAGCCAGCCCAGCCCGGCCGTGAAGAGCGGCGGCCACACGATCGGCCCGAAGGTGTAGCCCACCAGCACCAAGAGTGGGATCCACGCGCGGTTCACAGCCTGGTAGAGGACACCGGGCGGGCGAACCCCGGCGAGCCGCGTCAGATCGGGCAACACGAAGAACACCAGCGCGGCGGCCGTGGTCGGCAGACCGTACTTCTGGCTCTCGAAAACAGCGAACGCGGCCAGGAACAGCGCAAGCGCGCCCCAGGCAACCCTCTTCAGCCAGCCGCCCACACCGGGGGTGCGCGGCGATGCGGCGTCGCGCGGGAGTTCAGTCGTCACGAGCACAGCGTATCGATGACCTTCCTTGGAACGCGAGCAAAGTATCGCGTTCTGGGTCGGCCCCTCTCGCCGAAGAGGAGAAGAGGGGGCATCGAGAGGGGGTGTCGACGTCTCGCTCCTCGCCCGGGGCGAGCGCCTGGCCGCCCTGCGCCGGCACGGCGTGCAGTTCGCCAAAGGAGGCAGCCCGGCCGTCAGCGCGGGTGCCGGTGCCCGCGCGCAGTCGGCCGGCCGGGTTCGTGCTGGGCCGAGTTCGTGCTGGGCCGAGTTCGTGCTGGCCCGGGTTCGTGCTGGGCCGAGTTCGTGCTGGCCCGGGTGGCGGGGGGCCGCGATAGGTTGCCCGCCATGACCGAACTAGGGTCCGTCACCTGGCCACCTGCCCCGATCAGGACCGATCGGCTCGTGCTCCGCGAGCCCGAGGCCCGGGACCGTGCGGCGTTCATCGAGCTGCTGGCGTCGCCAGAGGTGCACACCTACCTCGGCGGCCCCCGCCCGCGTGACGAGCTTGAGCGCGTGCTGCCCGAGGCGCCCGGACGGTGGCCCGGGAGTTTCGTCGTCGATCTCGACGGGGCGATGATCGGCCAGGTCCTGCTCAGGAGAGCAACGGGGCACCGTCGCCCCTCTGCCGAGGGGAAGGCCGATCTCGGCTACCTGTTCCTGCCCCGAGCATGGGGGTTCGGGTACGCCGCCGAGGCATGCGCGGCGGCACTCGACTGGTTCGACGGCGTCCTTCCCGGCGAGCCGGTGGTGCTCACCACCCAGACCGCCAACGCCGGCTCGATGCGCCTCGCGGCGAAGCTGGGGTTCACCGAGGTAGAGCGGTTCCAGGCGTGGGACGCCGAGCAGTGGCTCGGCCTGCGGTCCCCGGTCACGCCGTCCGCTTGATGACATACTGGTGGAAATCGATCGGTATTCCTGGCCTTCTAGTCTCCCCGTGCGCCCGCCCAGGGCACTCACGCCGTGGCCGGATGCCTCACTCGCTGATGGCCCATGGCCGACCCGGCAGTCACACATTCGTCGCGTCATCCGAGGACGGCATCGGAAAGTCCGATCCCTGACCCGCGCCGTACCTGGCCCGCATCATGTGGACGGCCTCGTCCACCACGTGGTCCATGGACGCCTCGTCGGGCGCCCAGTGCGGGAGCAGCATCCGCGGCCAGAACACGTAGTTGGAGATCATCCCGAGGAACTGCGTGGCGGCCAGGTCGAGGTCGTCCACCACGATCGTGCCCGCCGTGCGCTCAGCCTCCAGATAGCTGCGGACGGACTCGAAGTAGGGCATCTTGCCGCGGTTGAACTGGGCTTCGGCCAATTCCGGGAAACGCGGCATCTCGGCGATGACGATGCGGAACAGGTCGGCCATGTCCGGGCGGGTGAGCAGGGCGACGTAACGGCGGCCGATCACGGTGAGCCCGGCGACGGGGTCGCCCACGGGTGGCTGGGCGCCGTCGTCCGCACCGGTCCGCCACGAGGTGGTGACGATCGCGTCGAACAACGCCGCCTTGGTCGGGAACTGCTTGAACAGCGTCGCCTTCGACACCCCCGCGGCCTCCGCGACCTTGGCCAGCGAGGTCCCGGCGTACCCGGAATCGAGGAACAACCTGGTCGCGGCACCCAAGATCGCTTCCCTCTTCTGCTCCGCGACGCGCCGGTGGTAGGCCGAAGGTTCGGTCGTCATACCCCCATCCTAGGCGAGGTGAGCCACTTGACTCACCATCTCTGGATCGCATAGCGTCCACGGTGAGGCGAGTCGCTCGACTCACCAATAGGGGAACACCCATGGGACGCTTTGAAGACCGCACCGTGCTCGTCACCGGAGGCACCGGCGGGCAGGGGGCCAGCCACATCCGCGCCTACCACGCCGAAGGCGCCAACGTCGTGATCGCCGACATCGCCGAAGAGCGCGGCCTCGCTCTCGCCGCCGAACTCGGCGACCGCGCCCTGTTCGTCCGCCTGGACGTCACCGACGAGCAGTCCTGGACCGCCGCCGTCGCGGCTGCCGAGGAGCGCTTCGGTCCCCTGTCGATCCTGGTCAACAACGCCGGAGTGCAGAACCCGGCAGCCCCGATCGAGGCCACCGACCTGCGGGTGTGGCAGCGGATCCTCGACATCAACCTGACCGGCGCCTTCCTGGGCATCAAGGCGGCCGTCCCGTCGCTGCGCCGGGCCGGCGCAGGCGTGATCGTCAACATCGCCTCCACCTCCGGCATCGGCGGGACCGCCTTCTACGCCCCCTACGTCGCCGGCAAGTGGGCCGTCCGCGGCCTGACCAAGACCGCCGCCCTGGAGCTGGGCCGTGACGGCATCCGCGTCAACGCCATCCACCCCGGCGTCATCGCCACCCCGTTCATCACCGAACCAGCCGCCGGCAGCGACGCCCCCATCTCCGACTTCTACTCACCCGAGCCTTTCGCGATCCCGCGGATGGGGGAGCCCGCCGACGTCACCCGCCTGCTGCTGTTCCTCACCTCCGACGAGGCGTCCTTCGCCACCGGCTCCGAATACGTCATCGACGGCGGCCTCCTGCTCGGTCCGGCGCTCAAGCACGACGCCGCCTGACCCACCTCGCGAAAGGACCATCCGTGGACCCCGCCGTCCGCCGGGCGATCGAGCTCACCCCCGCCGCCACCACCCGCGACCGCATCATCGACATCACCACCACCGGCCGCCGCACCGGCATCCCCCGCCGCATAGAGATCTTCTTCTACCGCGCTCACGGCGAGACCTACCTGTGCAGCGGCACCCAGGGACGACCGACCGACTGGTATGCCAACCTCCTGACCCACCCCGACTTCACCTTCCACCTCAAATACGGTGTGAAAGCCGACCTGCGCGCCAGGGCCATCCCCGTCACCGACCCGGCCGAACGCCGCAGGGTCCTCACCGAGATCGTCGCCGACCTCAACCAGCCCCACAACCCCGGCACCATCCCCCAGCCCACCCACCTGGAGGACTGGCTTGACAGCAGACTCGCGAAAATCACCTTCCCCGGACCGGACCTCTAGCTCCGTCCCGGCCCGCCGGGTACAGCCGGGCGCTGGGTCTGGGCTGTGACCAGCTACAGGCGGCGACGGCGTCAGGTGGTGGTCCAGGGGAGCTCGGTCGCGGGCTGGTAGCGGCACGTGGATCCGGTCGAAACCGAGGCGCGTAGGTGGGCGGCGAGCTCGGGGTGGCGGTCGTCGAGCTGGCGGAGGGTGTTGCGGATGCGGTTGGTGACCGCCTTGCGGGCGCGTTCGGCCTCGTCGCCCAGCCTGCGCGGCCGTCCGCCCAGCCCGGTGGCGGTGCGCAGCTCGTCCAGCAGCGCCTGCCGCTCCGCATCGAACTCGGCCGCGCGGCGGTCGTCGCCCGCCTCCGCGGCCCGGTCGATCTCCTCGTCCAGCAGCTCCAGCCGCCTCCGGTAACGGGTCTTGGCCTCTTCGTCCAGCACGTCGTCACCGCCCATGCTCCTGGCGGCCACCGCCACCTCGCCGCCCGCCGGGTTGAGCAGCAGGACCGCCGGCACGTCGCTTCCCGGACGGCTGAGCAGGAGGCGCAGGTCGGCCAGGCCCTTGGAATCGGGCAGGCGTACGGTCCTTCCGGCGAAGGCCAGGGTCCAGACCTCGCCGTCGAAGCGGAACGCGTTGCCTCCGGACCGGGGGAGGCGTACGAGCATGCCGAGGTCCGCGGCGTCCCGCTCGACCTGCTCGGTCAGAGCCGAGACGTCGTCGCCGCGCGCCTGGAGTGCCTCCGCCAGGCGGGCGCGGGACTCGATCGACCAGGGACGGGCACCCAGCGCGTCGGCGGATCGGTAGGCCGTGGTGAAGCCCTCGATCGCGTCGTCCCACCGTTCTTGGGCCGCGTCCAGTACGGCCGTCCAATGCGTGTAAGGGCCCTCGACGGCGACGGTGGCCGTCACGCCCCACTGGCCGGCGTACGGTGCGAGGGCGGCGCGGGCGCGCTCGCAGAGCACGGGATCCTTGGACAGAGCGGCGGCCTGCGCCTGGAACCTCAGCCACAGCGGCGCCATCCAGCGCAGATACGGCTCGTCCGTGGCCATGATCTCCGCCAGGTGCCGCATGGCCGCCTCGCCGCTGCCGCCCCGCTGCACCGCGGTCACGGCGTTGTAGAGCGGGAAGTGGCGGCTGCCCGCCTGCTCCATCTCCGCGAGCACGGCATCGGCCTCGTCGAATCGGCCCCTCAGCAGGGCGGCGGACCAGCGTTGCATCCAGCGCAGGTCGTGCCTGCCGATGCCGGGCTGCTCGCCGAGCTCGCAGGCGGCGTCGATGTGCGCCACCGCCTCGTCGAATCGGCCGGTGAACGTGGCGAACATGGCCTTGAGCACCGCGGCCTCGTGCTGGAACAGCGTCAGCCCCGACCCTTCCACGTCGGCCACGAACGTGCGCTGCTCGATGACGCAGCGGGGATCGCCCAGCTCCAGCAGCGCTCCTACGCGCCATGATCGTGCGGTGAGCTCGAATTGCGGCTCCCGCGTGCGCTGTGCCACGGCGGTCAGCTCCTCCGTGATGGCCAGCCGCTCTGCCGTGGTGCCCGGCCCCCAGATGGCGCCCAATCTTGCCAGCAGACTGAAGCCGAGCGTCTCGTCATCCGCGCCGCGCCTCGCCCGCTCCGTCGCGACGGCGCTCAACTCCTGCGCCACCTCATCGAGCCGATGGGTGTTGCCCGGCCGGATCCTCTCGATCTCCGCTCGCATCCGGTTGTCGTCCGGTGCCGGTGTCCTCCGCATCACCGGGGCCGGCCGCCGATGATCCGCTCGGGAGCCGTCATCCTCGGTTGGGCCCTGGCGTAGCAGGCGGCGGTGGGCTTCGTGGACGAACTCGGTCCAGCGGCCGCCCCCTGAGTAGCAGAGCTCGTGCAGCTTGAGAGCGGTGAGCGCCAGCAGGTCAGGGTCGTCGAGCCGGCGGGTGATCGCGATGGCCGCGTCGAGCGTGCGCGTGCTCGCGGCGGCGTCGCCCGTGCGGTGTTGCGCCACGCCGAGGTCGAGCCCGATGGCGGCTCGTCTGCGGGGCTCGGACTCAGGTGTACGTTCCAGCGCCCGCCGGTAGTGCCCGACGGCCTCCTCATCCGCCAGCCGGGCCTCGGCGTCCCTGGCCGCGGCGAGGAGGATGGCGGGCGTGCCGGGCACGTCGGCGAGGTAGGCGTGATGGGCGCGTGTCGCGGGAAGCGCGGCCTCCAGGGCATGCAGCGCCGCCGCGTGGCAGGCTCGGACCGCGCTCTCGTCGAGCTCGGCGTAGAGCGTCTCACGCACCAGGTCGTGCACGAAGGCATAGCGTCCCCTGCCCCGTGAGGCGACCAGTTTGGCCGAGATGGCCTGGTCGAGCGCGCTGCTCACCAGGTCCGCGACGCCGGAGGCGGTCATCGTCGGCGCGCCCGGCATGCTGGGATCGGGCGTGGGCGGCTCGTCCTGGACTTCCGCAGGGCCCATCACCGGCTCGTCCGAAGCGGGCGGCGGCTCGCTCAGCGGGTCGATCCATGATGCGTGAGGGCCGGTAGATGGCGGATCGCTCAGGGAGTCGGTCCGTGGTGCGTGAGGGCCGGCGGGTGGCGGGTCGCTCAGCGGATCGGTTCGTGGTGCGTGAGGGCCGGCGGGTGGCAGGTCACTGAGAGGGCCGGCGGGTGGCAGCATCGGCGGCGTGCCGAAGTCAGCGCTCGCGAGCGGCGCGAGACTGCGGAACGCCGAAGTCAGCGCCGCCTCCGTGAACTCCCGCCCGAGCACGGCCGCCATGCGCAGCACGCCGAGAACCGCGGTGGACAGGCGGGACAGCCGCCGGCGGATCGCCGCCCCGACCCCCGGCGGGATGGTGGCGAGCGGGCTGCCGCCCTGCCACAGCCGGGCGGTCTGCTCGACGAAGAACGGGTTGCCGCCGGTCCGCCGATGGATCTCGGTCACCAGCTCCTCTCCCGGCGGCACCCCCGTCGTACGGGCGACGAGCCGGCCGACCCCCTCCCGGTCGAGGCCGTCGAGCGCCAGCGTGACCGCCTTGGCCTCCAGGGCGAGACTGAGCGGGCCGTCGACCTCGGCGTCACGATAGGTGCCGATCACCAGCAGCCGCTCGAACCAGGCATGCCGCACCACGAACTCCAGCAGCCTCAGCGACGCGGCATCGGCCCAATGGAGGTCTTCGAGCACGACCACCACGGGCCGCGTACGGGACGATTCGACCAGCAGCGCCGTCACCGCGTCGTAGAGCTGGAACGCCTCCCCGCCGGGCCCCGCGAGGCTCTGCGGCGTCGCGCCGGGCGCGAGCCGGCGGACGACCTGCACCCACGGCCAGTAGCCGGGCGCCCCCTCGCCCTCCCAGCAGGCCCCGCCGAGCACCCGGGCCCCGCCGCGGACGGCCTCCTCCGCGGCGCTCGCCACCAGCGTGCTCTTGCCGATCCCCGCCTCACCGCTGACGAGGACCAGCGAGCCATGGCTGACCAGCGCACGCTCGACCTCGCCCCGCAGCACGGCCGCGGGCCGGTCTCGTCCGATGAGCCTGGCCATGCGGGAACAGTACGGGGTCCGACCGACAATCTGCGGTCCAGCCGCGAGGGGCGTACCGGGGATGAAAGTTTCAGCGCGAACGCGCAGGTCGGTGATCCGAGCGGCATGTGACATTTGACTGCCCGTCCTGACCGTGCGATCAAGTCTCGGCACGGACAGCATCGCCTCACGAACGAGGACCCCAAAATGTTAGCGCTACCAAAACAGCTGAAACGCCTGGTCATCCTGCTACCCACGCTGCTTCTCTGCTCGGTGCTCTTTCCCGCCCAGAACGCCCTGGCCGACACGAACGTGGCCGCGAGCGCCACCACGTCGGCCTCGTACACCTCGCCCTGGGAGAGCCTCGCGGCGATCAACGACGGCATCACCCCGCCCTCCTCGAACGACACCGTCAACCGCCGCTGGGGCACCTGGCCCAACACCGGAGCCCAATGGGCCGAGCTGACCTGGGCCGCGACCCAGGCGCTCAAGTCGGCCGAGGTGTACTTCTTCGACGACGGGGGCGGCGTCCGCGTACCCGCGTCCTGGAAGCTGCAGAGCTGGACCGGCAGCGCCTACACCGACATCCCGGGCACCTACCCGACGGCACTGAACGGCTTCAACAGAGTCACGTTCGCCGCGGCGGTGAGCACCACGCGGCTGCGGGTCGTGCTGCAGAGCGGCCAGGGCTCGGTCGGGCTGCTGGAGGTGAGGGCGTTCATCGCCGATCCCCCCGGCGGCTCGGGCTGGAGCCCGCCCGCCAACCTCGTCACCCCGCTGAACGAGGTCTGGCAGCACGTCGAGAGCACCTACCCCAACCTGTACGGGTTCCGCAACTACGGCTGGGACCAGATCATGGCCAACGGCGGCTCGATCAACTACTGCGTCCGCTGGGACACCACCGCCACCGTGACGGCGGCACAACGCGACCAGATCCACGCCACGCTGGCCCGCCAGTTCAAGAAGTGGATGGATCTCATGGCCGGTCACAACGGCTGGCCGTACGCGAGCGTGCCGGTCAAGGTGGTCGGATGGGCGGTACGCGACCGGGCGCAGCTCCAATGGAGTGACAGCTCCGTCGACATCTACGTCGGCAACATCCGGGAGAACGCGCCGCAGTGCAGCGAGCCGTGCGGCCGCTTCTTCAACCAGAGCGGCAACTACCCGAACTGCCCGGGCGGCGCCTCCCACCACTACGACATGTCGCTGTGGCTGACCGCGGGCTTCGGCGGCGGCGCGGGCGGCGACTGGGGGCAGCGCATCGGCAGCGAGTACTACATGTCGAACCTCAACACCGACAACGTCCACATCCTGTTGCACGAGATGGGCCACTCGTTCGGACTGGACGACTTCTACGACTGGACTCCGACGGGAGTGTGCTGCTTCCTGATGAAGGCGGGCAGCGCGTCGTCGATCACGGACTTCGACGCGTGGATGTTCCGCGACTGGTGGCGTCATCTGAAGAGCCGCTACGGCCTCTGAGCAGGAACGGCGGCCGCCCCGGCCGGACCCGGGCCGGGGCGGCCCGCGCCGAACCCAAGACCGAAGCCGAACCCAAGACCGAAGCCGAGCCCAAGACGGAACCCGATCCACAGCCGGCACCGGACACCCGGACGCCCCGACCGGCCGGGCCCCCCTGGACCGGCCGGGCCGCGAGGGTGGCGGCTTGCGGGGTCAGGCCGGTTTGCGCAGCTCGAACGTGTCGAACACGAGCCGGTCCGTGACGATCTTCCCGTCCCGGATCACGAGATGGTCCGCGGCCCGCAACGTGCCGAAGGACCCGGTCACCATGTCGTACATGATCATGGCTTCCGTCCCTTCGCCCAGCACCGCGATGATCTTCACGGCGGCGACCAGCTGGGAGAACTGCCCGACCGCCTCCAGCACGGCCGCGGCGCCCTCGATCGTGCCGCGCGGGCTCTCGAAAACGATGTCCTCGGCGACATATCCCGACATAGCGGCCATGTCATGACGAGCGAACGCCTCGATGAACGCCACCGCGATCTCCGCCGAGCTCCTCGACGCTTCCATGATGGGTCTCCCTAGAGTGAACGAGCCTTCTTCAGACATGCAGACCCGCTGACCGGCCAAAACTCATCGCGAGAGGATCCGGCGATGATTTTCCGTGCACCATCGGGTCAGCACACACTGACGCGACCAGGAGGACCCGTGACATTAGAAGATCAGGCCAAGCACCTCATCGACACCACCCGATATATGGCCCTGGGCACCGCCGACCCGGACGGGAGGCCGCGCGTGTCACCCGTCTACTACGCCCCCGACGGATACAGCACGCTGTACTGGATCTCCTCCCTGGAGGCCCGGCACTCCCGCAACATCGCCGAGCGCCCGGAGATCAGCATGGTGATCTACGACTCGGCCGCGCCCATCGGCGCCGGCCGCGCCGTCTACCTGCTCGCCACCGCGGAACGACTGCCGGACGACGAGTACGACCGGTACGCGGCCATGGCCTGCCGCGCCAGGTTCCCCGAGCAGCAGGATTTCCCCCTGGATCGGCTCCGCCCACCCGAGCCGCTGCGCCTCTACCGGGCCCACGTCACCGAACACTCCGTGCACATCAGGGGCAGCGACCCGGTCCACGGCAAGGGGATCGACTCCCGGCTCGTCGTGCCCTTGACCTGACCGGCGACCTGACCGGCGACCCGACCCGCGACCTGACCCGTGATCTGACGCTGCCGGGCACGGCGACCCGCCGGAACGCGAGCAGGCGCGGGACGAGTATGCGAAGGCCCGTCACCGCCTAGTGCCGGCGGCGGTTGGCGAGCCGGACGGCGGTGTACACCACCACGCCCACGAGCAGCAGGAAGACGATCGGAATCAGGATGATTTCCACGATGCCAAGACCCATGGCCTGAAGGTATTCCGCGGAAATTGACGTCCGCTTGTAGATCGCTTACAGGCGCGCACCCACACAAGCGGGCGCGCGCCCATGAGCGAAGAGCCGTATCAGGTGTAGGCCTTCACCTCCAGCAGCCCGACCGAGCCGGCCCCGCTCTGCAGCTGCACCCGCAGCCGGGTCGTGCTCACCGGGTTGAAGGTGACCTTGTTGTAGGCGTTGGCCGCGGTCGGGTAGGTGCCCGGGAGGTCGGCGTACGCGCTGCCGGTCCAGTACTGGAGTTTCCAGGAGGAGGGCAGGCGCACGCCGCCGTTGTCATCGAAGAAGTACACGTCGGCGGCCTTGAGCGTCTGGGCGGACGGCCAGGTGAGCTCGGCCCACTGGGCGCCGGTGTTCGGCCAGGTGCCCCAGCGGCGGTTGACGGTGTCGTTCGAGGAGGGCGGGTCGATGCCGTCGTTGATCGCCGCGACGCTCTCCCACGCCGAGGTGTACGACGCTGACGGGGTCGCGCTGCCGGCCACGTTCACGCTGGTCCCGCCGCCGGTGCCGACCGTGAGCTGGAACGTCCTGGTCACCGGCGTGCTGAGCCTGTCGTAGTCCCGCAGCTGGACGGTGAAGGAGGACGTGCCCGCCGTGGCCGGGGTTCCGGTGATCGCGCCGGTGAACCGGTCGAGGCTGAGCCCGGCGGGCAGGGAGCCGCCGGTGACCTGCCAGTCGTAGAACGGGACGCCGCCCTTGGCCGCCAGCGTCTGCTGGTAGGCGGTCCCCGGCGTGGCCGCGGGCAGGGAGGTGGTGACGATGGACGGCGGCAGGAACGGGGTGAGGTTGCGGTTGAGCTTCCAGCCCGCGTTCTCGGCCACCAGCAGGGCCAGCTTGGTCAGCATCCACCTGCGGGTCGGGAACAGGTGGGTCCAGCCGCCGCTCTGGCCGCTGATCCGGTCCCAGTAACGCTGCTCGCCCGGGATGTGGTAGCTGCTGTCAAGGGGAACGGCATAGCCCTGGTACGCGGTGACGTCCGGGTCGTTGCCGCCGCCCGACACGTAGGAGCGCATCCCGGCCCAGTCGCTGTGGAAGGCGACGGCGTGGCCGTATTCGTGCATGACCAGGCCGTGGACGTCGAGGACCGAGCCGGCGATCTCCGTCTTGTACCAGTCCTCGTCGGCCAGCGAGGTGAAGAGCTGTTTGCCGGCCTCGTCGTACTCGAAGATCATCGCGGTGGAGCGGTGCAGGGGGCCCGCGAGCTGCTGGCCGTTCCGCGTGCTGTAGCGGCCGTTGGCGGCCGGGTAACCGGTCGAGTACGGGGTCTGGATGCCCCTGAAGAACACGTACATGCCGGTGTAGGCGGCGTTGTTGGTGACCGTGATCGTGTTCTGCCAGTCGTTGCCGGGCAGGTGGTTGGTCTCCGCACCGGCCGCGACCGAGTCGAAGGCGGGCATGTCGAAGAACCTGAACCAGTCCTTGACGGCCTCCTCCGCGGCGGTCCTGAACGCCGGTGCGGAGAAGTAGCCGGTGATCGTGTCGAAGCGGTAGTCGAAGGCGACCGGCAGGCTCGGCTGGAGCGCGGTCTTCTCGTCCTGCTGCACCTTGATCGGCAGGGACTGCTGGTACGTGGTCCCGCCCGCGTCCCTGATCGACAGTCTCAGCGTGTAACTTTCATCCTCCCCCGGGCCCCGCTTGGAGTGGATCGCCAGCCGGAAGAGCTTCTGCTCGGCGGCCGTGGCGAACGTCAGCGTCTTGGTCGCGCCCGTGGCGGTGAGCTGGCTGGGCAGGTCCATCATGAGCCTGGACGTGCCCTCCGCCTTGAGGTCGACGGTGACGGGATAGCGCACCTCGGGCGGGGGTTTGACGGTCAGCTCGACGTAGGGGTTGGCGAGGTAGCCCTGCCAGTCCACCAGCTTGACGCCGTAGTCGTTGATGATCCGGCCGAACATGTCCACGACCTGCGCGACCGGTGCGGCGGCGTGCGCGGCCTGCGGCACGCCGGCGACTAAGGAGCTGAATAAGAAGGTGAGTAATGCTGCCGCGACGGTCAGTCGCCTGGCGCCCCTGGCGGCCCTCGGGGCGGGGCGGCGTCCTTGGTCCATCCGGACTCCTCTGAGGATGGGAATAGCTTTTCCCACGCGCACAGTAAGGTGTTACACAGCACTGGTCAACCCTGTGCAGCGCCCGCCGGGGTCCTCGAAACGGCCCTGCCTCAGCCCCCGCGAACCGCCCGTCGCGTCGACTCGCGCAGGACCAGCCCGGCCGGCACGATCGTCACCCCGCCACCCAGGGTCCCCCCGCCAAATGAGCCGTCCAGCGAGCCGCTCAACAAGCCGTCGCCGGTGCCCGAGATCGCGGCCAGCAGGTGCCGTGCGGCCAGCCGCCCGATCTCTCCCAGGTTCATGTCCACCGTGGTCAGCGGCGGCCGGCAGCCAAGTGCCATCGGCTCCCAGTTGTCGAACCCGACCAGCGCCACGTCCTCCGGCACCCGCCGCCCCCGCTCCCGCAGCGTCTCCGCGACGCCGCGCGCGATCTGGTCGCTGCCGCAGAAGACCGCGTCCACGTCGGGCGCCGCGTGCAGCAGGACGTCGGCGCCCTGCCGCCCCCACTCCTCGCTCCACTGCCCGAACAGCACCTCGCCCGCGGGCTCCAGCCCGGCCGCCGCCAGCGCGGTGCTCAGCCCGTGGGCCCGCCTGCGCGCGGCCTGGAACCGGTGCGGGCCCGTGACGTGCCCGATCCGGGTGCGGCCGGTCGCCAGCAGGTGCCGGGCGGCCAGCGCGCCGCCGCCCTCGTCGTCGGGGATGATGGAGACGTCCGACTCGTCGGTGGACTGCGTCATGGCGTACACGACGGGCACGGGCAGGTCGCGGCCGATGCCGGGGCGCGGCTCCGTGCGCCGCCCGGTGACGATGATGCCCTCGACGCGCCTGGCCAGCAGGCGCTCGACGTAGTGGCGTTCCCTGATCGGGTCGTCGCGCGTGTCGCACATGAACACCGAGATCTGCCCGGCGCCGAGCGCGTCCTCCGCGCCCAGCATCACCGGGATGCTGAAGCGGCCGAAGCTGTCGCCCGTGACCAGGCCCACTGTGTACGTGCGCCCGGCCAGCAGGCCCTGGGCCAGCGGATTGGGCCGGAACCCGAGCCGCTCGGCGGCGGCGAGCACCCGGTCGCGGGTCTCGGCCCGCATCCGCCCGCGGCCGTTGAGCGCCTTGGACGCGGTGCCGATCGACACCTCGGCGGCCGCCGCGACGTCCCTGATCGTGACCGCTTTCGCGATCCCTCCGGAAGGGCTGGCCAACCGTTTCCCCTTTCGCGGTCACACCCTAGCGCGCACAATCGCCCTATTGACCAGTGATGTATCACACCTTACTCTCCGGGTGAGAAAACCTATTCCCATGTTTTCTCACCAAGGAGGATTTCGATGGAACAGATCCTTGGTCCCGCCGTTCCGTCCACCCGGGCGGTGTTGCGGCCGATCGGCATTCACGACGTGGTCATCACCGGCGGCCCGTTCGCCCGATGGCAGCGGATCAATCATGAGGCGAGCATCCCCCTGGGGCTGGAGCAGATGGAACGCTCGGGCGCGCTGCCGAACCTCCGGCGCGCCGCGGGCGAGGGCGAAGGCCCCTTCCAGGGCTATCGGTTCCAGGATTCCGATCTCTACAAACAACTCGAAGCCATCGCCTGGGAGCACGCCCGCGCACCCCAGGCCCGTTACGCGGAGTTCACCGGCCGGGCGGCGGCCGTCCTGGAGCGGGCGCAACGGCCCGACGGCTATCTCAACTCCCACTACCAGGTGGTCAAGCCGGACAAGATCTACACCGAGCTCGAGTACAGCCACGAGATGTACTGCGCGGGCCACCTGTTCCAGGCGGCGGTGGCGGCCGCCAGGGCGGGTATCGGCGCCGAGCTGCTCCCGGTCGCCAGGCGCTTCGCCGACCACCTCGTGGAGGTGTTCCTGACCGGCGGGAACGACGGCATCGACGGCCACGCGGAGGTCGAGACCGCGCTGGTCGAGCTGTACCGGCTGACCGGCGAGCGCTCCTACCTGGAGCTGGCCGGCAAGCTGATCGACAACCGGGGCAAGGGCCTGATCGCCGCGACCGGCATGGGCGACCTGTACGCCCAGGACCACCTCCCGGTACGCGACGCGGACACCCCGGTCGGGCACGCCGTACGCCAGCTCTACCTGGAGTCCGGCATCGTGGACGTCTACCTGGAGACGGGCGACGAGTCGCTGCTGGAGTGCTCGGTGCGCCGGTGGGAGGACCTGGTCGAGGCCAAGACCTACCTCACCGGCGGCCACGGCTCGCGCCACGACGGAGAGGCGTTCGGCGAGCGCTACGAGCTGCCGCCCGACCGCGCCTACAGCGAGAGCTGCGCCGCCATCGCGAGCGTGCACTGGAACTGGCGGCTGCTGCTGGCCACCGGCCACGGCCGGTACGCGGACCTGATCGAGCGCACCCTGCACAACGCCTTCGCCGCCTCCACCTCGGCCGACGGCCTGCGCTTCTTCTACGTCAACCCGCTCCAGCGGCGCGACGACCTGGTCGAGGACGCCTATCTCGGGCGGCGCAGGGAGTGGTTCGCCTGCGCCTGCTGCCCGCCGAACATCATGCGGCTGGTGGCCTCCCTCGGCGGGTACGTCGCCACCGCGACGGACACGGGCCTCCAGCTCCACCAGTACGTCCCCGGCGCCATCAGCGCGGGCGGGGCGCGGTTGCGGATCGACACCGACTACCCGTGGGACGGGCTGATCCGCGTCACCGTGGAGGAGGCGCCGCAGGGCGAATGGGAGCTCGCCCTGCGCGTCCCCGCCTGGAGCGAGTCCACGTTCGCCGCACTGTCGTGGACCGGGGACGACCACGCGATCGGCGCCGCCGAAGACGGATATTTCCGCATCCGTCGTCACTGGCAGCAGGGCGAGACGATCGAGCTGCGGCTCGACCTGACCCCGAGGATCACCTACCCCCACCGCAGGATCGACGCCGTGAGAGGCTGCGCGGCGGTCGAGCGCGGCCCGCTCGTCTACTGCTTCGAGCAGTCCGGCCAGCCCGAGGGCGTCGAGGTGGACGATCTCACCCTGAGCCCCGGGTCCCCGCTGCGCGTGCGCGCCGTGGACGACCTCGAAGGCGTCGGCCGCACAGTGCTGATCGAGACCGACGCCGCCGCCGTGGAGCAGCCGCGCGGCGGCCTGCCGTACACCAGCAAGCCCTTGGCGACCAGCACCCGCGTGACCGCGACGGCCATCCCGTACTTCCAGTGGGACAACCGTGACGGTGGCGCGATGCGGGTCTGGATCCCCCTCGCGTAAGGAAACCCCCCGATGAGAAGACGCGATCTGTTGAAGCTGGGCGGGCTCGCCGCCCTCGGCGCCACGGCGGCGGCGTGCGGCGGCGACTCCGGCTCACCCGGCGACGTGCGGCTGCAGTTCATGTACTGGGGCTCGACCTTCGAGAAGAAGGCCATCGAGACCATGCTCGCGCAGTACGCCAAACAGCACGCCGGCGTGCAGGTCAAGCCCCTTTACACACCCGACGAGTACGACGTGAAGCTCAACACGCTCGTCGCCGGCAACCGGCTGCCCGACGTCGGCTACGTGCCGATGGCCATGTCGTTCCGGCTCGGCGAGCAGGGCAAGCTGGTCAATCTCTTCCCGTACCTGAAGAAGTATCCCCAGCTCGCCGGCTACCTGCCGGACGCGTACCTGTGGAGCGGGCAGGACAACCTGCACGGCGTCGCGACCGCGAACGAGGCGATGATGCTGTGGTTCAGCAAGTCCGCCGTCGCCGCCGCCGGGGTGGCCCCGCCCGCCGACGCCGCCTCCGCGTGGACGTGGGACCAGCTCATCGAGAACGCCACCAAGCTGACCGTCGACCAGAACGGCAAGCGCCCGGACGAATCGGGCTTCGACCCCAATCAGGTCAGGCAGTTCGGCATCTCCAGCAGCATCACCTACGGCGCCGCCTGGTACGGGTTCCTGCGCAGCAACGGCGGCGACTTCGCCGACAAGGACGGCAAGAAGTGCCTGCTCGACACGCCCGAGGCGATCGAGGTCTTCCAGAACCTGCAGGACCTCATCTACAAGCACCGCGTCGCGCCCGGCCCCGGCCAGCTCGCCGCCACGGGTGACGAGGTGCCCGGCACCAACATCCTGCTCAAGACCAAGCGGGTGGCGATGGTGGTGGACGGCCACTGGAGCCTGCTCGACATGAACGAGAGCAAGGTCGACTACGGCATCGGCGTGCTGCCCAAGTACGCGGAGCCGTTCACCGCGACGCAGGTGGCGGGCGCGTCGGCGGTGTTCGCGGGCGGCAAGCACGAGCAGGAGGCGGTGGAGCTGTTCGCCTTCCACAACGACCCGCGCTACGTCGACCTGTACGCCAAGGGCCTGTGGATGCCGCAGGAGAAGAAGTACTACGAGGACCAGGCCGCCGTCGACTCCTGGACCAAGAACGAGCAGCACCCGCAGGAGTTCAGGACCGCGGTCGTGGACTACACCCGCGAGCACGGCGTCCCCGACTTCCGCAACCGCGTCAAGAACCTGTCGGCCATCTCCAGCGACGTGCTGACGCCGGCCCTGCAGGAGATCGAGACCGGCAAGCGGCCCGCGGGCGAGATCCTCAAGGCGGTGGCACCCAAGATCTCCGGCCTGCTCCAGGGCTGGCACCACACCCAGGCCCTCTGATGCGCCGACTCGAAACGCGCTGGGGCATCCTGATGGCGCTGCCGGCCATCCTCGGGTTCCTCATCTTCACGGCCGGGCCCATGGTGGCCTCGGCCTTCTTCAGCATGACCGACTGGACGATCGGCGCCAGCCCGTCCTTCGTCGGGCTGGACAACTACACCGCCATGGCCGGCGACGGGCTGTTCTGGAAGTCGCTGAGCACCACCACCTACTACACGCTCGGCGCGGTCCCGCTGGTGCTGATCGTCAGCTTCGCCGTGGCCATGCTGCTCAACCAGAAGGTCAGAGGGCTGGCGCTGTGGCGGACGATCTTCTACCTGCCGACGCTGGTCCCCGCGATCGCGAACGTCGTGCTCTGGATCTGGATCTTCAACCCGGACTTCGGGCTGCTCAACGCGCTCCTGCGGCAGGGCGGCCTGCCGAGCTCCCAGTGGATCTACGCCGAGTCGACCGCCGTGCCCTCCCTGATCATCATGAGCACCTGGGGCTTCGGCAACACCATGGTGATCTTCCTGGCCGGGCTGCAGGGCGTGCCGAGGCACCTGTACGAGGCCGTGTCGATCGACGGCGGCGGCCCCTGGCGGCGTTTCTGGCACGTCACGCTGCCGATGATGACGCCGACCATCTTCTACAACCTGGTGGTCGGCGTGGTCGGCACCTTCCAGGTGTTCAACCAGGCGTACGTGATGACCGAGGGCGGACCCAACAACGCCACGCTCTTCTACGTCTACTACCTGTTCCGCAAGGCGTTCACCGAGAGCGAGATGGGCTACGCCAGCGCGCTCGCCTGGACCCTCTTCATGATCATCATGGTGGTGACGTTCCTGCTGTTCAGGAACGCCCGCCGCTGGGTCTACTACGAGATGGCAGGTGCCCGATGACCGCCGTGGCGGCCCCGGACCGGACGCGCGCCAAAGGCGTGGCCCCCGCCCAAGGGCTGCGCAGGCCCCGCAGGTACGGCCGGATCCTGCTCTACGTCGCCCTGGTCGCCGGATCGATCCCGACCCTGCTGCCGTTCGTCTGGCTCGTCCGCAGTGCGCTCATGCAGGACGGCCAGATGTTCGCCTCGCCGCCGCAGTGGATCCCCGACCCGTTCCAGTGGTCGAACTTCGGCGAGGCGCTGACCACCCAGCCCTTCGCCCGCTACTTCCTCAACACGCTGATCATCGCCGTCGTCAGCGTCCTCGGCACGGTCCTGACCTGCTCGGTGGCGGCGTTCAGCTTCTCCAGGCTGCGCTGGCGCGGGCGCGACATCGTCTTCGCCCTGCTGCTGAGCGCCGTGATGCTGCCCTACGCGGTGACGCTCATCCCGACGTTCGTGATGTGGCAGGAGCTCGGCGCGCTCGACACGATCGCGCCGCTCACCGTGCCGAGCTGGTTCGCCGGGGCGGGCGGGGGAGTGTTCAACGTCTTCCTGCTCAGGCAGTTCTTCCTGACGATCCCGTTCGAGCTGGACGAGGCCGCCTACATCGACGGCGCCTCGCCGTGGCGTGTGTTCTGGACGATCGTCATGCCGCTGTCGAAGCCCGCGATCATCGTGGTGACCATCTTCACCTTCATCGGCACCTGGAACGACTTCCTCGGACCGCTGCTCTACCTGCAGAACGAGGAGAACTACACGCTGTCGCTGGGGCTGGCCTCGTTCCAGAGCATGTACCTCACCCAGTGGGGCTACCTCATGGCCGCGTCGGCGGCGGTGATCGCGCCGATCATCGCCCTGTTCTTCTTCCTGCAGCGCTACTTCATCGAAGGCGTCACGCTCACCGGCATCAAGAACTGACTGGAGTCCCATGTGAGCAGGAAAACCGCCGTCATCGCCCTGACCGGGCTGGCGCTCGTTCTCGCCGTGCCCTCGCCCGGCGTGGCCGAGCGGCGCGCCGCTCCCCAGTTAGACGTGTTCGACATCTTCTACCGCAACGTCAAGGACTACGGGGTGCAGCTCGTGGACTGGCAGGGCTACCTCGCCAACCCCTACGTCGAGCTGACCGTGCGCGCGCCGAAGACGCCCGGCGTCGCCTACCCGCTGAAGGTCGACCTCAAGGCCGAGGGCACCTCGCGGCTGATGTTCAACCTGCCCAGCGAGCTGACCGCGAACGGCGCCACCAAGACCTTCACCCTGACCGGCCCCGCGGACCGGGAGATCGTCCGCCTGGCGATCCACTCCAAGCAGGGGCCCGGCAAGGACAAGCTGCACAGGTGGAGCATGAGGACCACCGACGCCACCGGAGCCACGAGCCGCCAGAGCCTGCCGATCAGGGTGCAGCAGGACGAGAAGACCAAGCTCGAGCCGGGCGTGCCCATCGACTTCGACTACCGCTACGACGACATCACCGGCTACTTCGCCGACCCCAAGGTCCGCAAGGCCGCCGAGACGGCCGTACGCAACTGGTTCGCCTTCTTCGACCTCAAGCCGTTCGACACGGTCCCGGCCGGCGACGAGGTCAGCCACCTGCCGGGCGACGACTGGCAGAACGAGGTCCAGACCAGCAACGCCAAGCCGTTCAACGGCTTCTACGTCTTCTTCCGCGGCATCCAGACGCCCTACTCCACCGGCTACCCGGCCGGCAACGGCAAGAAGCACACGCAGAATGGGCAGCCCACGCCGTACCACCGCTCGTACTCCATGATCCTCGAGTACGACGAGCAGCTCATGAAGCTGTTCACCTCCCTGGCCGACGAGGACTGGTACAAGTCGGACCTCGGCTCGGTGATCGACGTGCACGGACTGGTCATGCACGAGTTCGGGCACGCCGTGGCCTTCCACGACTGGTGGGAGGGCATGGCGAAGTACAAGGACGGCAAGGGCGCCGACGACCAGGAGGTCATCGGCTACCAGGGCTATCCCGTGCCGCTCGACGGCAGCGCGCACATCCCGGGCGACGAGGCGTACTGGGACCGGCAGAGCGGGCAGAGCGGCGGCTGGCACCACTACTTCCCGACCCGGCGATGGGAGCTGACCAAGCTGTCCCTGCTCATCGCCGAGAACGCGGGCTGGAAGCTCAACCGCACGCTCACGCCCTTCCTCGCGCCGTCCATCGAGACCGCCGCGCTCAAGGGCGCCACCGCCGGCCAGGCGTACTCCGACCAGCTCAACGCCAAGGGCGGCGTGCCGTTCTACGACTGGCAGGTCACCAAGGGCGCCCTGCCCGGCGGGCTGAGCCTGGACAGGTTCACCGGCCGGCTCACCGGCACGCCGGCCACGGCCGGGACCTCGTCCTTCACCGTGCAGCTCAGGGACTACGACAAGCGCGGCACCCCGCTGACGAAGGACTACACCATCACGGTCGGCTGACTACCACTGGATGGGGGTGTGGGCGTTGTCCAGCGGCTCGCCGGCGCCGTCCGGGGGAGCGGCCCACAGGACCGCGTTGGCCAGCACGCGCCGCACGCCGGGATGGTGGTAGACCGGGTACTCCTGGTCGCCCGGGCTGAAGTAGAAGATCCGGCCGAGCCCTCTGCGGTAGCAGCAGCCGCTGCGGAACACCTCGCCGCCGCCGAAGTTGCTGATGAAGACGAGCTCGTCGGGCTCGGGGACGTCGAACGGCTCTCCGTACGTCTCGTGGCGGTCGATGACGAGCGGGCGGGGCACGCCCCTGGCGATGGGATGGCCGGGGGAGACCGTCCAGACCAGCTCCCGCTCGCCCGCGTCCCGCCAGCTGAGGCTGCAGGTGGTGCCCATCAGCGCGCGGAAGACGCGGGAGTAGTGGCCCGAGTGCAGCACCACCAGCCCCATGCCGCCCAGGACGCGGCGCCGCACCCGTTCCACGATCTTGTCGTCCACCTCCTCGTGCGCCATGTGCCCCCACCAGGTCAGCACGTCGGTCTCGGCCAGCACCTGGTCCGTCAGGCCGTGCTCGGGGTCGGCGAGCACGGCGGTGCGCACGCGCACGCGCTCGCCCAGCACCTCGGTCAGGCCCGCCGCGATGGCGCCGTGGATGCCGTCGGGGTAGAGACGGCGTACGTCCTCCTCGCGCGGCTCGTGGTAGTTCTCGCTCCAGACAGTGACGCTGACCGTCATGCGATTCCCCTCGGTCGTTGGTTCACAGACCGATTAGTGCCCACTGCGCGGAGGGTTTGCGCCCGATGCGGGAGCCGGATCGCCTCGGCTCGCTCGTTCTGGTCAGGCGGTTTTGATGAGTTCGTCCCAGTCGATGTGGTGCTCGTAGATCCACTGGCTCGGGTCGTTGCCGGTCTTCGCCATGTGGCGCATCGCCAGGCTCATGATCACGTCGCGCGGCACCCTGGCCACCGGGCTCAGCGCCTTCCAGCCACCGGTACGGTTGCCCTGCTCGACCACCCGCTCCACCCGCTCGCGCCGCAGCCCCTCGTACGTGGCGAACGCGGAGTCGATGCCGGGCCCGTCGCGCAGGCACCTGGCCAGGACGACGGCGTCCTCGATGGCCATCGCCGCGCCCTGCCCGATGGACGGCGCGGTGGCATGGGCCGCGTCGCCGATGACGATCATCTGATCGCGGTGCCAGCGCGGCACGGAGGGCACGTCATAGGTGTTCCAGCCGGCGAAGATCTCGTCGGTCGCCTCGATGATGTCCAGCGCGGGCCCGCGGTCGCGCCTGAACAGCTCGCCCAGCCTGGCCCGCCACTCCGCGGGCGTGATCGCCGCCACCTCGGCGGGGGTGAGCTCGGTGGCCTGCGCCGGGTTCGCCGCCCACCAGACCTCGCCGTCGGGGTGCGCGGTGTAGGCGAAGAAGCAGCGCTTGCCGAACACGGCGTGCATCATGCCGGGCTCGCCCACGGGGACCGCGCGGGCGTAGCCGCCGGTGTTGAGCAGCCCGGAGTAGCGCGCGCCGGGAGCGGCCGGGTCGATGATCTCGCGGGTACGCGAGCGCAGGCCGTCGGCGCCGATCAGCAGGTCCGCCTCGGCCGTGCTGCCGTCCGCGAACCGCGCCCGCACCCCGCCGCCCGTGCGCGCCGCGTCCACGAGCCGCTTGCCGTACGCGATGCGCACGCCCCGGGCGTCGGCCTGCTCACGCAGGAACCGGTACAGGTCAGCGCGTTTGACGGTCCTGCTCACCATGCCTTTTCCGGGGCCCTTCCCGGGGCCCTCTCCTGGGCCATCCGTGGTGCCGTACGGAAGCCTGCCGAGTCGCCGGCCCGAGCCGCTGGTGATCGTGATGCGCGGGGTGTCGAAGCCGATGTCGCCGAGGTCGAGGTCGATGGCCCGTAAGGCGTCGAGGGCGTTCACCGCCAGGGTGAGGAAGGCGCCCACGTTGTCGGCGCTCCTGTCGTACGCCTCGTGGACCACCGCGTCGATCCCCGCCTTGCGCAGGGCGATCGCCACCGTGGTGCCCGCTATGCCGCCGCCCACGACCAGTGCTGTGTATGTCATACACCGAGTGTATGGCATACACTTCTCTCTATGCGCGAGCATGAGAGCGACGACAAGCTGCCTGCCGGGCTCGACCAGCTCTGGGCCCGGCTCGACCGGCCCGCGCCCGAGCCGAGGACCGGGCTCAGCCTCGGCCGCATCGCGCGGGCGGCGGTGGAGCTGGCCGACGCGGGCGGGCTTGAGGCGGTGTCGATGGCGAGGGTGGCCGAGCGGCTCGGGTTCACCACGATGTCGCTCTACCGGCACGTCAAGAGCAAGAACGAGCTCCTGCTGCTGATGCTGGACTCGGTCGCGACCCTGCCACCGGACCTGACCGCGCCCGGTTCCGCTCCCGCGCCAGGTCCTTCGCCCGCGCCAGGTCCTTCGCCCGCGCCAGGTCCTTCGCCCGCGCCCGGCCCTTCGCCCGCGCCCGGCCCTTCGCCTGCGGGGCCGGCCTCGGATGGGTCCGCGCCTGCGGGCCGGACTCCAGCCGGGTCCGCTCCCGTGGGGCCAGACCGGGCCGGGTCCGGACCGGCGGGCCTGGACCCATCGGGTGGCGGGCCGGAAGGGCTGAATGCGTCGGACGTCGGGTCTGAGGGGCTGGGCTTGGGGTGGCGGGGCGGGCTGGAGCGGTGGTGCAGGGCGCAGTGGGAGATGCTGCGCGCTCACGCCTGGATCGTGCACCTGCCCATCACCGGGCCGCCCATCACGCCCAACCAGCTCGCGTGGACCGACCGCGCCCTGGCCGTCCTGCGCGGCACCGGGCTCACCGAGAGCGACAAGGCCGGCGTGGTGCTGCTGGTCGCCAACTACATGCACACCGCCGCCAGGCTGGCCACCGACCTCGGCCAGGCCGCGTCGGGGGAGTCGATCGCCGCCTACAGCGCGCTGCTCGGCTCGCTGGCCGACGCGCGGCGCTTCCCCGCCCTGCGTACGGCGGTGGACGCGGGCGCGTTCGACTACCCGGCGGAGCTGCCCGAGGAGGAGCGGCGCTTCGACTACACGTTCGGCCTGGACCGGATCCTGGACGGGGTGGAGGTGCTGATCAGGTCACGCGTGGAAGAGACCGGCTGACCCCGCAGCGCCTCCGGGCCTCCGGGTCTTCGGGCCTCCTGGCCCGGAAGCTTCCGGGAGTTCCCGGACAGCCCCTTCGGCCTCTCCGGCCCCCCGGGCCCCGGCCTCCCCGGCCCCCGCCTTCGCGGTGTTGCGTCTTCGGGGTCCTCGCGGCCTTGATCGTCTTCGGGGGATCCCTTCTGGTCAGGTCAGGGCGTCGAGTGCGCGGTCCACGTCGTCGGCGGTGGTGTAGACGTGGAAGCTGGCGCGTACCCGGCCCGCTCGCACGGCCGCCCGAATCCCCGCCGCGGCGAGCCGCTCCCCGGGGGCGTCCACGGAGACGATGGCGCTGTCGGCGGGATCGAGCCCGAGTCCGGTCCTGAAGCGGTTGGCCAGGCCGACGTCGTGGTCGCGGATCCGTTCGATGCCGATCTCGTTGAGCAGTTCGATGGCGGGGGCGGCGCCGACGAAGCAGAACCACGCCGGTGACAGGTCGAACGCGCGGGCGTCGTCCGCCAGGCGCAGCGGCGGGCCGTAGTAGGAGCCGCCCTCGTCGGCTCCGCCGTACCAGTTGGCGGCCAGGGGGCGCATGCGCTCACGCAGGCGGGGCGACAGGTAGCCGAAGGCGGCGCCGCGCGGCGCCATGAGCCACTTGTACGCGGCGCAGGCCAGCGCGTCGATGCCCGCGACGCTGACGGGCAGCCAGCCACAGGCCTGCGAGGCGTCGGCGATGACGAGGGCGTCGTGGGCCCGGGCGGCGGCCACGATGTCGCGCAGCGGGGCGACCTCACCGGTGGCGGACTGGACGAGGCTGAAGGCGACGGCGTCGGTACGGCCGGTGATGGCGTCGGCGAGCCGGTCGGCGGGGACGGTCTCGACGTCCGCCGCCACGGCCCACGGGAACAGGTTGCTGGTGAACTCGATCTCCGGCACCAAGACGCGGGCGCCCGGCGGGAGCGCGGTGGCCACCGTGGACATGATCTGGGAGACGGTGGAGCTGATGGTCACATCCGCGGCCGACGCGCCGACCAGGCGGGCGAACGCGGCGCGGGAACGGCCCACGGCGGCGTCCCAGGGTTTCCAGTCGCTGCTGCCGTGCCGCCACTCGGTCAGGACGGTTTGCAGCTCTTCGAAGGCGTGACGTGGGGGAAGGCCGTAGGAGGCGGTGTTGAGCCAGCCGGGGTCGGCGTCCCAGAGCTTGGCCGCCGTGGCGATGTCCATGACCTCAGCCTAAGAGCCCGCCTGACGCCCGTCAGATCCGGGAAGCGGCGTGCCCGGCGTACCGAGAGAGCTGTGGCGGTTCAAGGGCGGCGGAGTGCTCCGGCCGCCGACGCTCCGCGACGGCTTACTCGTCACGGTGGATGCCGGCGGAACGGCGTACGGACTCGACACCGCCAACGGCATGCTCAGCGAACTCCGTCCGCTCGGCGCGCCCGCCGCCGCGGACGGCCTGGTGTACGTCATCTTTCAGGACCTGGGCGAACCATCGTTCCCCGGCGATCGCCCGCAAGCCGTCCTCCACGCCGTCGGCACCGCCACCGGCGCCGCTGTCTGGAGCCGCCCGCTCGACCACGACCAGTACACCGAGGAGGTCAACCCCGTGCTGCCGGGGGACGGCGTGCTGTACGTCCGGACAGCCGACTGCTCGATCGTGGCGCTGGGAGCTTGACGGCAGCCGGCCGGGCGGAGGCCAGGCCGTCCATCAGGTTTGAGGGCGATCCTCCCGATGGCCTCCCCCATGAGACTCGTCATGGCTACTTTCAGTAGTCTTGACGCTACATAGAGTTACAGCAAGGGTGGGCTGAGACGTCACTGCTCGTCGTTTCACCCGAAAGGAGCTGTCATGCCAGCAGACCCGACGCCCGCCGCCGAACACATCGTCTCCATCGCCGTGCGCGTCCGCACCGCCGGAGCCGACCCCGACGGCACACCGGGTAGCGTCCACCACGGCCAGGGTCACGTCCACCTGGGGATCGCCGGACGCGAGTTCGCGCTTGAGCGGGACGACCTCAACGGCTTCCAGCAGCACGCCGACGACACCTACGTCTTCGGCGCCGGCGCCAACGTGTGCAGGCCGGACTGGAACGACCCCCGCCACCCGCCCCGCGATCTCGACGATCTGCGCCGCCACCCGGTCTACCTGCGCTTCATCCCGCCGCCGGACTCTCTCGGCGACGACTGGCACCTGGATCGCGTCGACGTCACGGTGACCAAGGCCGGGGGCGGGACGCTCTCGTACGTGGCGCTGCCCGGCGAGCCCTCGCTCTGGCTCGGCTACGAGTCCGGCCTGACCGTCTACCTCGACCGGTGCGGCCCGCACCCCGTCTCACCTGGGTAAAAACCGGCTAACACGACAGAAACCAATAAGTTATGTCTAAACGCCTATTGACATAACTAATCGCCGCAACCAGTATTTTGGCATGTCAGAACGTGACCAACTGCTCCATGTGCAGATCCGCACGGCGCTGGAGGCACGTATCCGAACCGGCCAGTGGGGACCGGGTACCCGGATCCCCACCGAGGTCGAGCTCTGCGAGGAGTTCGGGGTCTCGCGCATCACCGTGCAGCGGGCCCTGCGCGACCTCGCCGACGCCGGGCTCATCGTCCGCTTCCGCAAGCGCGGCAGCTTCGTCGCCCAGGCCGTCGGCCAGCACAACCTCCTGCGGTTCACCGGCCTGCTGATCCAGGGACCGGAGACGCACGGGGACCATGAGGTCGTCTCCGCGCAGGTGCTGCCCGCGCGGGCGGCACGCCTGCGGCTGCCGGGCGTGCCGGACGAGGAGGCGGTCGTCCAGATGGAGCGCCACAAACTGGGCGCGGACGGCCACGTGATGAACACCGAGCTGCACGTGCTGCCTTTCCGGCTCGCACCCGACCTGCTCGACCAGCCGTTAGGACCCCTGACCACCCATGCCTACCTGCGCGATCGCGGGATCGAGCTGGTACGGGCCAGGCTCTACGTGGAGCCGTACGCACTGAGCGAGGACGAGGCGACGCTGTTCGGCCTGCCGGCCGGCACGCCCGTCTTCCGATGGACACGCGAGACCTGGACCCGCCGCGGAGAGATCGCGGAGATGCTCGAAGAGATCGTTCCGCCGAGGACGGAGCGCTTTTACGTGGAGACCGACCTGAGCGGCACCTCCGACCACAGCTGAGCCGTACCCCGGCATGGGCGGCGCCGGCCGCCGGCCCCGCCATGCCGTCAAAAAGGGCCAGCACCTCATAACGCCCGGACCTCCCCCAGCCATGCCCCGGACCTCCCCAGCCAGGTCCAGAAGGAGCGGACCCATGACCTCTGTCGCCGTCATCGGCACCGGCACCGTCGGTTCGATGGCCCTGTGGCGGCTGGCCGCGCGCGGCATCCCCGCGACCGGCTTCGACGCCTACGCCCCCGGCCACGACCGGGGCGCGGCCGGCGGCGAGACGCGCATCTTCCGCACCGCCTACAAGGAGGGCCCCGCGTACGTGCCGCTGCTGCGCGAGGCCCGCACCCTGTGGGAGGAGCTGGAGCGGAGCGCGGGACGCCGCCTGCTGACCCCGGTCGGCGGCGTCACGGTCGGCCCGCGCGACCACCCCAAGGTCCGTGCGGTGCTGGCCGCCGCCCGCGCCTGCGACCTGGACGTCGAGGTCCTGACCGGCCAGGACGCCCGGGATCGCGTACCCGAGCATCCCCTGCGCGACGGCGAGGTGATGGTCGTCGACCACGAGGCCGGCTACCTGCGGCCCGAGCCGTCCGTCGGCGCCGCCGCGGCCGCCGCCGAGCGGGCGGGCGCGCGCATCGCCCGCTACACCCCGGTCAGGCAGGTACGCCCGGACGCCACCGGCGTGACCGTCGTGGCCGAGGACGGCGAGCACCGCTTCACCCACGCCGTGCTGGCCCCGGGCCCCTGGGCCGCCGGGCTGCTCCCCGAGCCCGTCGCCGGGCTGCTCACCACGAAGGCCATCACCTCGACCTGGTTCCCGCGCCGCGAGGAGAGCCTGTTCGACCCCGGCCGCTGCCCGATCGCGATCCGCGTGGGGGAGCCCGCCTACTCCTGCTTCCCCTCGGTGGACGGCGTCGGCGTCAAGGTCAACCTGCACGTGCCGTGGCAGCCCGTCGCGTCGCCCGAGTCGCTGCCCCGCAGCGTGCCCGTCGCCTACATCGCGCAGGTCGCCGAGGCGGTGACCGCGACGCTGCCCGGATTGCGGCCCGATCCGGTGCGGGTGGCGACGTACTGCGACGCGTTCACCCCCGACGGCCACGGCCTGCTCGGCAGGCAGGGCCGCCTCGTGCTCGCCGCCGCGTTCAGCGGGCACGGGTTCAAGCTCGCCCCAGTCTTCGGCGACATCGTCGCCGACCTGGTCGAGACCGGCGCAACCGCGCGGGAGATCGACCATCTAGCCCCGAATCGCCCCCTTCGGAGGTCGCCATGACACCCAGACCGCTGACCGCCGGGCTCCTCGCCGGAGTCCTCTGCCTCACCGCCTGCGGCGCGCCCACCCCGTCCGCCGCTCCGAACGCGCTGGTCATCGCCGGGTACGGCGGCTCGTACGAGGAGGCGTTCAAGCAGTCGGTCATCCCCGGCTTCGAGAAGACCTGCTCCTGCAAGGTCAGCTACATCGCCGGCAGCTCCACCGACACGGTGGCCAAGCTGAAGGCCCAGCAGGGCGCCCCGCAGATCGACGTCGCGCTCATCGACGACGGCGTGCAGAACCAGGCGGTGCAGGCGGGGCTGCTGGCCAAGCTCGACCCCAAGACCGTCACGAACCTGGCCAACGTGATCGACATCGCCCGGCTCCCCGACGACGTCGGCGTCGGCTTCTCGCTGAACGCCACCGGCATCGCCTACAACACCGACTACTACGCCAAGAACGGCCTGCCCGCGCCCAGGAAGCTGGCCGACCTGGAGCACGCCAAGCTCAAGGGCAAGCTGGTCATGCCATCCATCACCCAGACGTACGGCCTGGGCGCGCTGCTGATCGCGGCCAAGGTCGGCGGCGGCTCCGAGTCGGCCATCGACCCGGGCTTCGCGGGGATCAAGAAGGTGGCCGCGAACGCGGTCACGTTCGACACCACGGCGGACGTGTCCAACTACTTCCTGCAGGGCCAGGCGGTGGCCACGGTCTGGGGCAACTCGCGGGTGCAGATGCTGGCCAAGAAGGGCTTCCCGATCAAGTTCGTCTATCCGGAGGAAGGCGCGCTGCCGCTGATCGCCACCGTCAACGTGGTGAACAAGGCGCCGCACGCCGACCTGGCGCAGAAGTTCGTCAACACGCTGCTCGAACCGGCCGCGCAGCGGGCGATGGCCGAGTCCAACTACAACGGCCCCACCGTCAAGGGCGTCACGCTCGACCCCGCGCTCGCCGAGCAGGTGGTCGGCCAGGACCGCGCCGCCGAGCTGCGCAAGCTCGACTGGGCGCTGATCAACAAGAACCGTTCCGCCTGGACGGATCGCTGGAACAAGGAGATCGAGACCGCATGAGAAGGCTGCTCGCCGCGGCGCTGGCCCTGATCGGGCTGACGGCCTGCGCCCCGCCCTCACCGACCGCCTCGGCGGGCAAGCTCGTGGTAGCCGGGTACGGAGGCTCGTACCAGCAGGCCTTCGAGCAGGCCGTGCTGCCCGGCTTCGAGAAGACGTGCGGGTGCGAGGTGACCTACATCGCCGGCAGCTCCACCGACACGGTGGCCAAGCTGAAGGCGCAGCAGAACGCGCCGCAGATCGACGTCGCGCTCATCGACGACGGCCCGCAGGCCCAGGCCGCCCAGCTCGGCCTGCTGGCCAAGCTCGACCCGAAGACCGTCACCCGCCTGGACAAGGTGGAGAAGGTCGCCAGGCTGAGCGGCGACGTGGGCGTCGGTTTCGCGATGACCGCCACCGGGCTCGCCTACAACAGCGACTGGTACGCCAAGAACGGCCTGCCCGCGCCCAAGAGCCTGGCCGACCTGGCCGACCCGAAGCTCAAGGGCAAGGTCGTCCTCCCGTCGATCAGCAACACCTACGGCGTCGGCGCGCTGATGCTCGCGGCCCGCGCGGGCGGCGGCTCGGAGTCGGCCATCGACCCCGGCTTCGCGGGGATCAAGAAGGTGGCCGCGAACGCGTTCACGTTCGACACCACGGCGGACGTGTCCAACTACTTCCTGCAGGGACAGGCGGTCGCCTCGGTCTGGGGCGGATCGCGGGTGGAGACGCTGGCGGACAAGAACTTCCCGATCAAGTTCGTGTATCCGGCGGAGGGCGCGATCCCGCTGCTGGCCACCGCGAACGTGGTGAACAAGGCGCCGCACGCCGACCTGGCGCAGAAGTTCGTCAACGCGCTGCTGGAGCCGGCCATCCAGCAGAAGCTGGCCGCCGAGGGCTACGACGGGCCGACGGTGTCGGACGCCACGCTCGACGCCGCGCTGGCCGCGCGGGTGGTCGGCTCGAAGCAGGCGGCCGGCATGAAGGCGCTGGACTGGGCCGCCGTCAACGGCGAGCGCGCCGCTTGGACCGACCGGTGGACGAAGGAGGTTGAGCGCTCATGAGCATCTCGGCGACCGGCACGACCGAGGCCCCCGCCGAGCAGGCGGTCCGGCGCGGCCGGCTGCGCCTGGACGGCGTGCGCAAGGTGCTGGGCGGCAAGGAGGTCGTCTCGGCGGTGGACCTGGAGACCGAGCCCGGCGAGTTCCTCACGCTGCTCGGCCCGTCCGGCTGCGGCAAGACGACCACCCTGAACATGGTCGCCGGCCACCTGGGCACCGACGGCGGCGTGATCGAGGTGGACGGCAGGGACATCACCGGCACGCCGCCGCACCGCCGTTCGATGGGCATGGTCTTCCAGTCCTACGCCCTGTTCCCGCACATGACGATCGCCGAGAACGTGGCCTTCGGGCTGCGGATGCGCAAGGTCGGCGCGGCGGAGCGGAACCGGCAGGTGGCCGAGGTGCTGGAGCTGGTCGGCCTGGACGGCATGGCGGGGCGGCAGCCGCGCCAGCTCTCCGGCGGGCAGCAGCAGCGCGCCGCGCTGGCCAGGGCCCTGGTCATCCAGCCCGACCTGCTGCTGCTCGACGAGCCGTTCTCCAACCTCGACGCCCAGCTGCGCGTACGGCTGCGCGAGGAGGTCGTCTCCCTGCAGCGCCGGATCGGCACCACCACCATCCTGGTCACGCACGACCAGGAGGAGGCGCTGGCCGTCTCCGACCGGATCGCGGTCATGGCCGACGGCGTCATCCACCAGCTCGACCGGCCGCAGGAGATCTACCTGCGGCCCGCCACCGACTTCGTGGCCCAGTTCATCGGCGAGGTCAACGCCCTCGACGGACTCGCCGCGGAGCCGGCTGCCGAAGGATTCGCCTGTGAGGTGGCGGGCGCGGTCGTGGCCGCCACCCCGGCGGGCGATCCGCCGGCCAAGGGCGCGGCGGTGCGGGTCTACGTACGCCCTGAGGTGGTGCGCGTCCATCCGGCGGCCGAGTCCGCGGGCGGGCTGCCCGGCACCGTGCGGGAGACCCGGTTCCTGGGCGCGCGCATCCGGTGCGTGGTGGCCACCCCGGCCGGCGAGGTGACGGCGGCGCTGCCGTTCGACGCGCGGGTGCCCGCGGAAGGGGAGGAGGTGACCTGCTCATGGCGGCCGTCGGACGCCTCGCTCGCGGCCCGCTGAGCCGCCCCCGCTGGCGGACGGGCCTGCTGCTGGCGCTGCCCGCCATCGCGATCTTCGCCCTGCTGTTCGTCGCGCCGCTGTTCACGCTGGTGGCCAACAGCTTCAGGACGCAGGCGGGCGCGTTCACGTTCGACAACTACGTCCGCTTCCTCGGCGACCCGTTCTACCGGGACGTGCTGTGGAACACGCTGAAGGTCGCCGCGCTCACCACGGTCGGCTGCCTGCTCGTGGGCTACCCGTTCGCGCTCTACATGCGCGGCCGCTCGCCGCGCACGCGCAACTGGCTGTCGCTGCTGCTGCTGTCGCCGCTGCTGATCAGCATGGTCATCCGCGCGTACGGCTGGCTGGTCGTGCTCGGGCCGAACGGTCCCGTCGCCGGGGTGATCAAGTGGTTCGGCCTGACGCCGCCGCAACTCCTGTACAACGACACGGCCGTGCTCATCGGCATGGTCCACGTGATGCTGGCGTACATGGTGCTGCCGCTGATGGGCAGCCTGGACCGGATCGACCCGACCCTCGTGCCGGCCGCGAAGGGGCTCGGCGCGCCGGGCTGGACCTGCTTCTGGCGGATCACGCTGCCGCTGTCGGCGCCCGGCATGCTGGCCGGGGCGATGATCGTGTTCAGCCTGACCGCCTCCAGCTTCGTCACCCCGGCGATCCTCGGCGGCCCGAAGGTGAAGCTCATGCCCTACTTCGTCTACACGCAGGCCACGACCACGCTGGACTGGCCGTACGCGGCCGCGATCGGGTTCGTCCTGGTCGTGGTCACGACCGGGCTGCTGCTCGGCTACTCGCGCCTGCTGCGCAGGGGCAACGGGGATGTGGTGTTCGGATGACCAGGCTGACCCGGGTGCTCGGCGCGGCGTTCGCGGTGCTGGTCGGGGCGTTCCTGATCGCGCCCGTGGTGGTGACCGTGGCCTCCTCGCTCACCACCACCTCCTATGTGACGTTCCCGCCGCAGGGGATCACGCTGCGCTGGTACGCCGAGGTGTTCCAGAAGCCGGAGTTCCTGTCGTCGTTCGGGCTGAGCGTCGTGGTCGCGGTGGCGGCGGCGGCCATCTCCGCCGTGGTGGGGCTGGCCGGCGGGCTGGCCATCCACCGCTACCGCTTCCCCGGCAGGGGCGTGCTGGAGGCGGTGCTGTCCAGCGCGTTCGCGGTGCCGACGATCGTGCTGGGCATCGGGCTGCTGCAGTGGTTCGCGCAGATGGGGCTGGCCTCCAGCCCGTTCACGCTGCTGCTGGCCCATCTGGTGCTGACCGTCCCCTACGCGGTGCGGCTGGTGCTGTCCGGGCTCGCGGGCCTGGACCGCTCGGCGGAGAAGGCCGCGGCCGGGCTCGGCGCCGCGCCGTTCCTGGTGTTCTGGCACGTGACGCTGCCCGCCGTGCGCGGGGCGCTGATCGGCGGCGCGTTCTTCGCCTTCATCACCTCCTTCGACGACCTGACGGTCGCGCTGTTCGTGGTCACCACCGACCTGCAGACGCTGCCCGTACGGATCTTCAACTACATGCAGTACGACTACGACCCCACGGTCACCGCCATCGGCACCCTGATGGTGCTGTTCGCCGTGGTCGCGGTCGTCGTCATCGAGCGTTTCGTCGGCGTGGCCAAGCTGTTCGGCGCCGACCAGGACCATAAGTGACAGGACCAGAAATGACAGGAGCGAATGTGCGAGTCGTCGTCATCGGTGCGGGGGTCGTCGGATCCGCGGTCGCGGCCGGGCTCACCCGGCGCGGCGCGCAGGTCACCATCCTCGAAGCACGTCATCCCGGGTACGGCACCTCGTCCACGTCCGTCGCGTGGATCAACGCCAACAACAAGACGCCCCAGGAGTATTTCGCCCTGAACCACGCCGCCGTCTGGGCGCACCACCAGCTCCCCGGCGACTGGTTCTTCCCCACGGGCAACCTCGAGTACGCGGCCACCGCCGAGCACCGGGAGCTGCTCGAAGCCCGCGTCGAGCGCCTGATCGGCATGGGTTACCCGGTGGAGCGCGTGACCGCGCGGCGCGCGCTGGCCCTGGAGCCCGACCTGATCCCCCCGCCGCCCGGCACCGAGTACGTGTTCTTCCCCGTCGAGGCGTACGTCCAGCCGATCAGGCTGCTCGGCCGGCTGCTCGGCGAGGCCCTCGACGGCGGGGCGGAGCTGGAGTGCGGGGCCGAGGTCACCGCGATCGAGACCTCGGAGTCGGGCGTGAAGGTGACGCTGGCCGACGGGCGCACGTTCGCCGGCGACGTGGTCGTCACCTGCGCGGGACGCTGGACGGAGGGCGTCGCGGCGCTGGCCGGGGCGCAGGTCCCCATGCTGGACCCGGCCGTGTCCGGCACGGTCACCAACGGGTTCCTGGTCACCACGGGCCCGGTGCCCGCCCGGCTGTCCCGCGTGCTCACCACCGCCGGGCTCAACCTGCGCCCGGACGGCGGCGGCCGGCTGCTGCTGCAGTCCCTGCACCTGGACGGCCGGGCCGACCCGGCGGCCCCGGTGCCCGGCGACGTGCTGGCGGAGATGCTGCGCCTGCTGCCCGGTGTCCTGCGCGGCACCGACGGCGCCACGGTCGAGCGGGCCGTCGTGGGCCAGCGGGCGATGCCCGGCGACGGGCTCACCGTGGCCGGCTTCGCCGACGCGGACCGGCGGGTGTACACCGTGGCCACGCACAGCGGGGTGACGCTGGCTCCGCTGCTGATGGGGGAGGTGGCGGGCGAGGTGTTCGGCGAGGAGTCGGCGCTGCTGGCGCCGTTCAGGCCGGGCAGGTTCGCTGAGGGCACAGCCGGTCCCGCGCCGACCCCGGCCCGCCGCCCCGGCCAGCAGTAACCCCGGGGCGCCAGAGTCCGGGCCCCGGTTTGCCGTTCCGGCGCCGGCGGGCGTTGACTCTTGGGGTGACGAACTCCAAGATCTTCAAGACGTTCGACTTCGGCGCGGGAGAGCTGCCGGAGAACATCGTGGTTCTGGCGGACGGCACGGTGTGCGCGACGCTGCTGGTCGCGGGCACCGTCTGGCTGTCCGGCGGCGGGCAGGAGCGGGTGGCGCCGGCCCAGACCGGCGCCCTCGCCGTCGGGCTCGCCGCGGACTCCGCCGACCGCCTCTACGCCGCGGTGCGCAGCGAGGACGGCGACGTGACGGGAATCTGGCGGCGCGCGGAGCCGGGCCGCTGGGCCAGGTTCGCCGCCGCAGAAGCCGGGGCGGGGCTCAACGGCATCACCTTCGCCGAGGACGGCACCCTGTTCGCGGCCGACTCCGAGCGCGGCGAGATCCTCTGCTGTCCCCCCGGCCAGGACACGCTGCGGCGCTGGCTCGCCGACGAGCGCCTGACGCCGACCTCACCGGACGACCCGGTGTCCGCCACGGGCGTGAACGGGCTCAAGGTCTGGGACGGCGACCTGTGGGCGACCAACACGGCGCGGGGCACGATCCTGCGCATCGGCCTCGACGAGGGCCGTCCGGGTGAGATCACGCAGGTCCACGACGGCCTGCCCGCCGACGACTTCGCCTTCGACTCCGCGGGCGCCCTCTACGCGGCCGTCCATCCCCGCGACACCGTCCTGCGCATCGCCCCCGACGGCGTCCGCACGGTGCTCGCCACCGCCGCCGACGGCCTCGACGGCCCGAGCGCGCTCGCCGTCGCCGGAGACGGGCTCCTGGTGACGTGCCTCGGCATGCTCGGCTCCCGGCACCAGCCCTCGATCGTCCACCTCGCCCTGGACGTGGCCGCCCCCGCTCTGCCGCGCCCGCGGATGCCCGCTTGAACGGATATGTGCAACCCATGGGTTGCGTCTAAGGGGGTCGATGTGCAACCCTGGAGTTGCACGAAGCCACGACAAGTGAAGGAGAAACCTCATGAGCGAGGACCGGATCGAGCGCGAGACCCTCATCTCGGCCAGCCTGGAGCGGGTCTGGTCGCTGGTGGCCCAGCCCGGGTTCTGGGTGGCCGACAAGGCGAGCCTGCCCGGTACCGTGGCCAGGGAGGGCGAAACCCTGGTGGCGAAGAACTCCGAGCACGGCGACTTCCCGGTGCGCGTGGAGAAGGTCCGGCCGCCGACGTATCTGTCCTACCGCTGGACCAGCGCGTTCCCCGGTGAGGAGCTGCGCGAGGACAACAGCACCCTCGTGGAGTTCACGCTGACCCAGGAAGGCGACCGGACGCGGCTGCGCGTCGTCGAGAGCGGGTTCGCGGCGCTGGCCGGGTCCGACGAGCTGCGCAGCTCGAACAAGAAGGACCACACCGAGGGCTGGCCCCTGGAGCTGGACGCGCTCAAGACGCGCGCCGAACAGCCGGCCGCGTGACGGACGAGCCCCGCGGCGCCGCCGACGCGGTGGACGGCGTGCTGGTCGCGCTGGCCGACCCGACGCGCCGTCAGCTCCTCGACCTGCTCGCCGCGCAGGGCGAGGCCACCGCGACGACGCTGGCCGAGCGGCTGCCCGTCTCGCGGCAGGCGGTGGTCAAGCACCTCGCCGTCCTGGACGCCGCCGGGCTGGTCACCGGCGGCCGGGTCGGGCGCGAGGTGCGGTACGCGGTGCGGCCGGCGGCGCTGGACGCGACGGCGCGGTGGATGGCCGCGCTCGCGTCCGACTGGGACCGGCGATTGGCGGCCATCAAGCGGATCGCCGAAGCGGCGGAGCGGGACGCGCTGTGACACTTCGCGGCCCGTCTCCGCCCCGGCTTATTAAGATACAGTACAGCTCTGTATAGTAATCGGTCATGACAGGCAAACGGGTTCCCGCCGCGGGCGCGTACGTGCTCGGCTTCCACGAGATCGACCACACCCACCTTCCCCTCGTCGGCGGCAAGGGGGCGAACCTCGGCGAGCTGGCCGCCGTCGAGGACGTGCGGGTGCCGCCCGGCTTCTGCGTCACGACCGAGGCCTACCGGGCGGTCGTGGAGGCCGACGCGTCGATCGCGGCGCTGATGGACGGGCTGTCCGGGCTGCGCGCCGGCGACCGTACGGAGATCGCCGAGGCGGCCGCCCGCCTCAGGGCGGCCGTCGAGAAGCTGCCCGTGCCGGAGGCGATCGAGCGGGAGATCCTGCGGCATCTCGGCGAGCTCGGCGACGTGCCCTGCGCGGTGCGCTCCAGCGCCACCGCCGAGGACCTGCCCTCCAGCTCCTTCGCCGGCCAGCAGGACACCTACCTGAACGTGCGCGGCCCGGAGGCGGTGCTGGACGGCGTGCGGCGGTGCTGGGCGTCGCTGTTCACCGACCGGGCCGTGGCCTACCGCATCCGCGGCGGCTTCGGCCACCGGTCCGTGCGCGTGGCCGTGGTCGTGCAGCGGATGGTCTTCCCGGACGCGGCGGGGATCATGTTCACCGCCGACCCGGTCACGGGCAACCGCCGGGTCGTCTCGATCGACGCCGGGTTCGGCCTGGGGGAGGCGTTCGTCTCCGGGCTGGTGAACGCCGACAACTACCACGTCCGCGACGGCCGCGTCATCGCCAGGAACGTCGTCATCCAGACCAAGGAGCTGCGCCCGGCCCCGGGCGGCGGCACCGAGGAACGGGAGCTCGAGCCCGCGCGGCGGCACGCCCAGACCCTGGCCGACGACCGGATCCTGCGCCTCGAACGGCTCGGGCGGCGGATCGAGCGCCATTTCGGCCGCCCGCAGGACATCGAATGGGGCCTGGTCGGCGACGAGTTCCAGGTGCTGCAGAGCCGCCCGATCACCACGCTCTACCCGGTGCCCGAGTCGGCCGACGGCAAGAACCACGTCTACATCTCCTACGGGCACCGCCAGATGATGACCGACGCGTTCACCCCGCTCGGCCTGTCGTTCTTCGCCCTGCTGCACGACCGGCTGGGCCGTACGGCGGGCACGGTGGCCGGGAGCCGGTTCTACAAGGACGTCTCGCATGAGCTCGCCTCCCCGATGGCTCGGGCGGTCACCCTCAAGAGTCTCGGCCAGGTCGATGTCCTGATGTCCGCCGCGCTGCGCACCGTGCTGACCAGGAAGGACTTCGTGCGCGGCCTGGCCCGCGGCAAGACCGCGCTGCTGGATCTCGGGGAGGGCGGGCTGCTGCCGATGGCCCGCCAGTACCTGCGCATGTCCAGGAACGACGACGCCGGTGCCGTGCCCGAGCTGATCGCGCAGAACGAGGCGACGGTCGAGGAGCTGCGGCGGGGGCTGGCCGGCAAGGAGGGGGAGGCGCTGTTCGCGTACGTGCTGGAGGACCACGACGTGCTGGCGCGCCTGACGTTCGACCCGCGCAGCGTGGCGGCGGCGTTCGTCGGCATCCAGGCGGTGAACTGGGTCAACAAGCACATGAAGGCGTGGCTCGGCGTCCAGAACGCGGCGGACGCCGTCGCCCAGTCCGCCGACCACAACGTGGTGGCCTCGATGGGGCTGGACCTGCTGGACGTCGCCGACGTGATCCGGCCGTACCCGGCCGTGGCGGAGCATCTCGAACGGGCCGGGCGCGAGACGTTCCTGACGGGGCTCGACGCGCTGGAGGGCGGCCCGGCGGCCCGGCGCGCGATCGAGGACTACCTGGCGGCCTACGGGATGCACTGCTCGGGCGACATCGACATCACCAGGACCCGGTGGAGCGAGGATCCCACGCTGCTCGCCCCGCTCCTGCTCGCGAACGTCAGGAACTTCGCGCCGGGGGAGCGGGCCCGCAAGGTGGAGCGGGGCCGCGCCGAGGCCGAGCGCACGATCGCCGGCCTGCTGGCCCGGATCCGCGAGCTGCCGGGCGGCGCGCGCAAGGCCAGGAAGGCGGCCCGCCGGATGAGCCTGGTCCGCCACTTCATCGGCTACCGCGAGTACTCCAAGCACGCCCTGCTCCAGCGCTACGAGCTGTACAAGCGGGCGCTGCGCGCCGAGGCCGGCCGGCTGGCCGGGCGCGGAGTGATCGAGCATCCGCAGGACGTGTACTTCCTGTCGGTCGAGGAGTTCAGGGACGCGGTCCGCACCGGGCGGCTCGACCGGGCCGTCGTGGCGGCGCGGCGGGAGGCGTACGAGCAGGACAGGAAGCTGACCCCGCCGCGGGTCATCACGTCCGAGGGCGAGACCGTCTCCGGCGAGTACGACACCGGCGCCCTGCCGGAAGGGGCGCTGGCCGGTGTCGCGGTGTCGGGGGGCGTGGTCGAGGGCCGGGCCAGGGTCGTGCTCAGCATGGAGGACGCGGTCGTCGAGGAGGGCGACATCCTCGTCACCGTCTTCACCGATCCGAGCTGGTCGCCGCTGTTCGTCTCGGTGAAGGGCGTCGTGATGGAGGTCGGCGGCGTGATGACGCACGGCGCCGTGGTGGCCAGGGAATACGGCCTGCCGTCGGTCGTCGGCGTGCAGGACGCCACCCGCCGCATCCCGGACGGCCGGCGCATCCGGGTGAACGGCACGGAAGGCTACGTGGAGCTGCTGCAGGACTCCTGACCTCGTACGCGGCGGGCGGTTCCGGTGATCCGGGGCCGCCCGCTTCCGCATGCCCGCTCGCCCCGGCCGGACAGGGCTCGCGGACGGCACGGAGACACTCCCTTGACAGATGCTGACTTTACTATCAAATTAGGCAAGGCTTACCTAACTGCACTATTCGGGGAGGACTTGCCGCCATGGACGGGATCGACGGCAGAACCGCCTTGGTGACCGGCGCGGCCCAGGGCATCGGGGCGGCGTCCGGGACCTGGCCGCCGCCGATCCGGCCGGGCGGTGTGACTCCCCCTGCCCGTGGTGACCGTACTCCCGGAGTGGCCGTACTGATGGAGCGGCCGACGTGACCCGTCAGACCATGCCGCTGACCGGGGCCCAGGCCGGGATCTGGTTCGCCCAGCGCCTGGATCCCGGCAACCCCGTCTACAACCTCGCCGGCCGCATCGACATCCACGGCCGCCTGGACACGGCCGTGTTCGAGCGCGCCCTGGAGCGCTGCCTGGCCGAGGCCGAGCCGCTGCGGCTGCGCTTCACCGAGGAGCCCGCCCAGTACCTGCGCGAGTACGACTCGCTGCGCGGCTGCCTCACGGTGCTCGACCTGCGCGCGGAACAGGACCCCGGGGCCGCGGCCGGCGCCTGGATGCGGGCCGACCTGCGTACCCCCGTGGACGTGGTCACCGGCCTGCTGTCCTGTCACGCGCTGCTGCGGCTGGCCGACGACCATGTGGTCTGGTACCTGCGCGCGCACCACATCCTCATCGACGCCTGCGCCCTGTCGATGCTGGTCGGGCGGGTGGCGGAGATCTACACGGCGCTGGCCGACGGGGTGACGCCGGGCGCGGGGCCGTTCGGCTCGATGGAGCCGGTGCTGGCCGAGGAGGAGGCGTACCGGGCCTCGGAACGGTACGGGCGCGACCGTTCGTACTGGCTGGAGCGGCTGGCCGGCGCGCCGGCGGGGACGGCCGTGATGTCCGCCGGCGAGGTCGTACGGCGGCGCGAACCACTCCCCGGCACCGCGCACTGGGACGCGCTCGCCCGCGAAACCCGCGCGACCTGGGCCGACGTGGCCGCCGCCGGGCTGGCCTGCTACCTGGGACGGCTCACCGGCGCCACCGACGTGCTGATCGGCCTGCCACTGACGAACCGGCCGGGCGCCGCCCTGCGGGTGCCGTGCCTGACGCTCAACGTGCTGCCGGTCCGGCTCGACGTGCGGCCCGCGTGCCCACTCGGGGACGTGGTCCGCGACGCCGCCCGCGCGATCGCGGGGGCCCGCCGTCACGGCCGCTACCGGATCGAGGACCTGCGCCGTGACCTGGGGCTGGCGGGGACGCCGCGGGCGCTGTTCGGGCCGCTGCTCGACATCAAGCCGTTCCCGTCGGAGGTCAAGTTCGGGAACGCGCGCGGCGCGGTCACCGACCTCGCGGCGGGGCCGGTGGACGATCTGGCGGTGACGCTGCTCCTGGACGGGGACCGGCTCACCCTCGAACTCGACGGGAACGCGGCCCGCTACCCGGGCGACACGCTGGCGCGGCACGCCGCGCGGCTGGCCCGCCTCCTCGCCGAGCTGGCCACCGTCCCGCCGGACACGCCGATCGGCCGCCTGCCCCTCCTGGCCCCCGACGACCACGCCTCCCTCCCCGCCCCACCCGCGCCGTCCCTGCCCGCCCCCCTCGCCGGCCCCGCTGCCGGCCCGGCTGTCGGCCCGGCTGTCGGCCCCGCTGTCGGCCGGGCGCCGGCGAACGCGGCGGAGAGCGCCATGTGCGACCTGTTCGCCGAGGTGCTGGCGATCCCGGCGGCCGGCCCCGAGGACTCCTTCTTCGACCTCGGCGGCCACTCCCTGCTGGCGGCGCGGCTGGCGGTCAGGGTCAGGGAGACGTTCGGCCAGGGCCTGCCCATCACCGCGATCTTCGACACGCCCACCCCCGCCGATCTGGTGACCAGGCTCGGCGCCACCGCCGAGCCGCGCCCGCCGCTGCGCCCGCGCGCCAGGCCCGTCCCCATGCCGCTGTCGTCCGCGCAGGCCAGGCTCTGGTTCCTGTACCGGATCGAAGGCCCCAACCCCACCTGCAACATCCCCCTGTCCATCCGCCTGACAGGGCCGATCGACCGCGCCGCCCTGCGGGCCGCGCTCGACGACGTCGTCGCCAGGCACGAGATCCTGCGTACGGTCTTCCCCGAGTACGACGGCGTCCCCCACCAGCGCATCCTCGACCACGTACGCGTCGACCTCCCGGTCTGGCAGCCGGACGCCCCGGACGAGGCCATGCGGACGATCGCCCGCCGTGGCTTCGACCTGGCCGCCGAGCCGCCGTTCCGCGCCCACCTGCTGCGGATCGGCCCTCGCGAGCACACGCTCATGCTCGTCCTGCACCACATCGCGGGCGACGGCGGGTCGGCCGGGCCGCTCGTACGCGACCTGCTGGCCGCCTACGAATCCCGCAAGGCGGGCACCGCTCCCGTATTCGAGCCGCTGCCCGTCCAGTACGCCGACTACACGCTGTGGCAGCGTGACCTGCCCGCCACCGGCCTGGCGTACTGGCGTGAGACGCTCGCGGGCCTGCCGGACCAGCTTGAGCTGCCGTTCGACCGGCCGCGCCCCAGGGTGGCGAGCGGCGACGGCGGGACCGTGCCCGTCGCGCTGCCGCCCGAGCTGCTGGCCGCCGCGGAGTCGCTCGCCCGCCGCGCCGGCGCCGGCGTGTTCATGGTGCTGCACGCGGCGCTCGCGGCGCTGCTCACCCGGCTCGGCGCGGGCACCGACGTGCCGATCGGCACCCCCGTCGCGGGACGGGACGACAGCGCGCTGGACGACGCCGTCGGCCTTTTCGTCAACACGCTGGTGCTGCGGGCCGACACCTCGGGCGACCCGTCGTTCGCCGAGCTGCTCGACCGGGTCAAGGCGGCCGACCTGGCCGCGTTCGACCACGCGGAGCTGCCGTTCGACCGGCTCGTCGAGGCGCTGAACCCGCCCAGGGCGCGCAACAGGCACCCGCTCTTCCAGGTGATGCTGGTCCACCAGGACGCCCCCGGCCCCGCCGGGATCCGGGTCGTGCACGCGGGGACCGCCACGTTCGACCTCACGCTGAACCTCGGCCCCGACGGCACCGGCTTCCTCGAATACAGCCGGGACCTGTTCGACCGGGCGACGGCCCGCGCGCTGGTCAGGCGGCTGATCCTGCTGCTGGAGCAGGCCGTCGCCGACCCGGGCACGGCCGTGTCCCGCCTCGCCCTGCTGGAGCCCGGCGAGCGCCGTACCCTCATCGAGGAGTGGAACGGCGACCTGGTCAGCGAGCCGGGCCCGACCCTGCCGGACCTGTTCGAGGCGCAGGTCCGCAGCGCGCCCGAGGCGATCGCCGTCGGCGAGCTCACCTACGCCGAGCTGAACGCCCGCGCCAACCGGCTGGCGCACAAGCTCATCGCGTACGGCGCCCGCCCGGGCGCCATCGTCGCGCTGTCGCTGCCCCGCTCGCCGGACCTGGTGACGGCGCTGCTCGCGGTGCTCAAGGCGGGGGCGGCCTACCTGCCGCTCGACCCGTCCTGCCCGGCCGGCCTGATCGACCACATGGTCGCCGACGCCGGTCCCGTGTGCGTCGTGGACGAGAGCTGGCTGGACGACCTCGGCGCCTGGCTCGACCACGATCCCGAGCGGACGCTGCGGCCGGGCGACCCGGCGTACGTCATCTACACCTCGGGATCGACCGGCCGCCCCAAGGGGGTGCTGGTCACGCAGCACAACGTGGTGCGGCTGCTGTCGGCGACCGGCCACTGGTTCGGGTTCGGGCCTGACGACGTGTGGACGCTGTTCCACTCGTACGCGTTCGACTTCTCCGTGTGGGAGCTGTGGGGCGCGCTCCTGTACGGCGGGCGGCTCGTCGTGGTGCCCCACGAGGTGAGCAGATCCCCTCAGGACACCCTCGACCTGCTGGAACGCGAGGGCGTCACCGTGCTCAACCAGACGCCGTCGGCCTTCCACCGGCTCGCCGCCGCCGACGACGGCCGCCACCTGGCCCTGCGGTACGTCGTCTTCGGCGGCGAGGCGCTCGAACCCGCGCGGCTGGCCGCCTGGCGGGCCCGCAGACCGGAGACGCCCAGCCTGGTCAACATGTACGGGATCACCGAGACCACCGTGCACGTCACCCACCAGGTGCTGGGGGACGGCGCGGAGCAGGGCAGCCCGATCGGGCACGGCATCCCCGACCTGCGCGTCTACGTGCTGGACGACGCGCTGCAGCCGGTTCCCGCCGGGGTGGCGGGCGAGCTGTACGTGGCCGGCGACGGCCTGGCCCGCGGCTACCTCGGACGGCCGGGGCCGAGCGCGGAACGGTTCGTCGCCGATCCCTTCGGCCGGCCGGGGACGCGCATGTACCGCTCAGGCGACCTGGCCAGATGGCGGCCCGACGGCACCCTGGACTACCTGGGGCGGGCCGACCAGCAGGTCAGGGTGCGCGGGTTCCGCATCGAGCCCGGCGAGATCGAGGCGGCGCTGCTGCGCCACCCGTCGGTCGCCCAGGCCGCGGTGATCGTCCGAGAGGACCGGCCCGGAGACGAACGCCTGACCGCCTACGTCGTCCCGGCGCCGGACGCCGCACCGCACGCCGCACCGGATTCTGGGCCGGACGCCGCGCCGGATTCTGGGCCGGATTCTGGGCCGGACGCCGGAGCGCCTGGAGGGCTGCTCGACGTGGGCGAATTGCGGGCGTTCGCGAGCAGCTCCCTGCCCGGCTACCTGGTGCCCGCCGCCGTCGTCGAGGTCCCCGGGCTGCCGCTGACCGTCAACGGCAAGCTCGACCGCGGCGCGCTCCCGGCGCCCGCCGCGCCCGCGAGTGCGGGCCGGCTGCCGGACGGGCCGCGCGAGGAGACGCTGTGCGCGCTGTTCGCCGAAGTGCTCGGCCTGCCCAGGGCAGGCGTGGACGACGGCTTCTTCGACCTCGGCGGCCACTCCCTGCTCGCGGTACGGCTCGTCGCCCGGATCAAGGAGGTGCTGGGCGCGGAGGTGACCATCGGCGCCCTGTTCGAGGCCCCCACCCCCGCCGGCCTGGCCGCGCTGGTCGGGGGCGGCGCCCGGGTGGACCCGCTCAAGGTGCTCCTCCCGCTGCGCGAGCAGGGGTCGGCGGCTCCGCTGTTCTGTGTCCACCCCGCGGGCGGGCTGAGCTGGTGCTACACCGGCCTGATCCGGCACGTACCCGGCCGCCCGATCTACGGCCTGCAAGCGCGGCGCGACCGGCTGCCGACGTCGCTGCGCAAACTGGCCGCCGACTACGTGGCCCAGCTCAGGCTGGTCCAGCCGCACGGCCCCTACCACCTGCTCGGCTGGTCGGCCGGCGGCATCATCGCGCAGGAGATGGCGGTGCAGCTCCGGCTGGCCGGGCAGCGGGTGGCGCTGCTGGCGATCCTGGACGCGTACCCGGCCGAGAGCCTGCGCGGCCTGCCGCCGTCCGGCGAGGCGGAGGCGCTGGCGGCGCTGCTCACGATGGGCGGCCTCGGGCCCGGCGCCGCGCTGACGCTGGAGCGCGTGGCCGAGATCCTGCGCCGCGAGGCCGGCCCGCTGGGCGGCCTGCCGGGCGCGACACTGGCCGAGCTCAAGGACCTCTCCCTCAACACCCATCATCTCGTACGCGCGCTCGACACCCGCGCGTACGACGGCGACGTGCTGTTCTTCCGCGCCACCGCCGACACGATCGACGACACGCCGACCGCCGCCGCCTGGCGGCCGCACGTCCTGGGCGCGATCGAGGAGCACGACGTGGCCTGCAGCCACAAGGACCTGACCCAGCCGGGACCGATCGCCGAGATCGGCGCGATCGTCGCGGCCCGGCTGCAGGAGCTCGACCGTAGTGAACCGACCGACGAACCCGACCGCGAGGAGCCGACCCCGTGAACCCCTTCGATGACCCTGACGGCGAATTCCTGGTGCTGGCCAACGACGAGGAACAGCACTCCATCTGGCCCTCCTTCGCCGCCGTGCCCGACGGCTGGGCGGTGCGCTTCGGACCGGACAGCCGACCGGCCTGCCTGGCCTACGTCGCCGCGCACTGGACCGACCTGACCCCACGCAGTCTGCGCGCATGAGCCCACTGAGATGTTGATCTACAATGTAAAGGCGGTCGCCGTCGTTCGTCACGTCATGAGCGACGGCGACGGGCCGGCGGCGCGACGGCACCCAGTCCGGAAGCACGAGGACCTTGACGCCGTGCTCGCCCCGGGCATCATCAACGGCCAGGGGATCGCCACCGCCAAAAAGGTCATGGCGGACTACGGCGGACAAGCTCCATGCCCCTCAGCCTGGAGGCGCTGACTGCCTGGTCAGACCCACTTTCGGCGTTTCTGTTTGTGACGCCTCGATACCGGTGATGAGCGCATTCGAAGACTTTTTCCGCGGATCTGTCACAGGCCGGAGGGCTGCCCGGTCTTAGCTGGCGACCGCGAGGGCAACCGACGCCCCGGCGCACAGGAAGGCTCGTCCATGAAGATCGTGGTTATCGGCGGCACCGGCATGATCGGCTCGAAACTCGTGTCGATGCTCGGCGAGCAGGGTCATGAGGCGGTGGCGGCCTCGCCGAACACCGGCGTCAACACCCTCACCGGCGAAGGGCTGGCGGAGGTGCTGGCCGGCGCGTCCGTCGTGATCGACGTGTCCAACTCGCCGTCCTTCGAGGACGCCGCGGTGCTGGAGTTCTTCGAGACCTCCACGCGCAACCTGCTCGCGGCCGAGTCGGCGGCCGGCGTGGGCCACCACGTCGTGCTGTCGGTCGTGGGCGCCGAGCGGCCCCCCGAGCGCGGCTACTTCCGGGCGAAGATGGCGCAGGAGAGCCTGATCGAGAAGTCGTCGATCCCGTTCTCGATCGTGCACGCGACGCAGTTCTTCGAGTTCGCCCGGGGCATCGCGGACGAGGCCACCGACGGCGGCACGGTCCGGATCGCGCCCGTGCTCTTCCAGCCCATCGCCGGTGAGGACGTCGCCAGGGCGGTCGCCCGGGTCGCGGTGGGGACGCCGCTGAACGGCCGGATCGAGATCGGCGGGCCCGAGCAGGGGCGGATGGACGAGTTCTTCCGCAACGCCCTGGCCGCCTGGGGCGACTCGCGCGAAGTGGTCACCGACCCGCACGCGCACTACTTTGGCGCCGAAGTGGATGAGCGGTCGCTGGTGCCGGACGACGGTGCGGTGCTCGGCGACATCTCGTACGCCGAGTGGCTGAGCAGGGCCGGCCGCTGAGCACGCCGCATCACGATCTACGGAGGAACCGCTCATGTCCGGCACCGAGCCGACACCGAGATCGACCGCCTGGCAGACGGCGCTCACCATGCTGCAGGAGGCCGAACCGCCGTTCATCCCGGCGGGAGCGCACGCGATGACCGTGGTCATCGAGTACCCGCCGGGCGACCCCGGGACACCGCCGCACCGGCACTCGGGCCCGGCGTTCGGCTACGTCCTGGAGGGCGAGATGCGCCTGGAGATCGAAGGCGAGCCTGAGCGGGCCGTGCCCGCCGGCGAGGCGTTCTGGGAGCCGGGCGGCGACGTCATCCATTACCAGGACGGCAACAACCGCGACGACGTCCGGCTCCGCTTCACCGTGACGATGCTGTGCGAGCCGGGCCGGCCGATGCTCACGCTGGTGGACGACGCGGAGCTCGCTCAGCGCAGGGACCGCCGGGCTCCGCGCCCTTCCTGACGACGACGGACAGGACAGGACAAGACAGGCTGGATGACATCATGAGGGCTCGTCCGGCTGTCCTGGGGAGCGGGCCGGCAGATCCTTCGAGCAGCGGAACAGGGGAGATCAGCATGGGGGACGCCGGGCCGGAGGATCTCGACCAGGCCGTGGCGGTCTTCGCGGGGGTGCGACCGCGGCTGTTCGGGATCGCGTACCGGATGCTGGGCAGCGCCGCGGAGGCGGAGGACCTGGTGCAGGACGTGTGGCTGCGCTGGCAGAGCTACGACCGCGCCACCGTCACCGACCCGGCCGCGTTCCTCGCGACGGCGATCACCCGCCTCGCCATCAACGCCCTGCAGTCCGCACGGGTCCGCCGCGAGACCTACATCGGCCCGTGGCTTCCCGAGCCCGTCGACACCGGCGCCGACCCGTACCTCGGGGCCGAGCGGGGCGAGGCGCTCGGCTTCGCGGTCCTGCTCCTGCTGGAACGGCTCTCGCCGACCGAACGTGCGGCCTACGTGCTGCGGGAGGCGTTCGACTATCCCTATCGGCAGATCGCCGACATCATCCAGGTGAGCGAGGTCGCGGTACGCCAGCTCGTCAGCAGGGCCCGCAAGCACCTCGTCTCGGAGCGCCGCGCGCCGGTGACCCCGGCCGAGCAGCGCAGGCTGCTCACGGCCTTCGTCGCCGCCGCCCGCGCCGGTGATCTCGCCGCGCTGGAGGGCATTCTCGCGGCGGACGCGGTCAGTTACTCCGACGGCGGCGGGGCCGTGCGCGCCTCGCGGTTCCCCGTCGTGGGCGCGTCGCGGGTGGCGAGGTACGTCAGGGCGTTCGCGGACCGGTTCTGGGCAGGGGTCGAGGTGGAGTGGGGCAGCGTGAACGGGCAGGCGGCCGCGCTGCTGCGGCGGGACGGCGAGGTGTTCACCGTCCTCACCGTCAACGCTTCCGACCAGGGCATCGATCAGGTGCTGTGGATGATGAACCCCGCCAAGATCACCGCGGCCTGACCCTCCTGCTGGCGGGGTGCCGCGGTGACGGCGTTCGTTCGTTGCGTGCAGCGGGTGTTCGTTCGTGGGGGCAGTGAGCGCTCGTCTGTGCGGTGGTTCGTTCGTGCGGGCAGCGGGTGCTCGTCTGTGCGGTGGTTCGTTCGTGCGGGCAGCAGGTCAGGCGGTGCCATGGGGGTTGTCGATGACGTAGCGCCACCGGCCGTCCGCGCCGCGCCGTACGACGTCGGTGGCGGTGCCGCTCATGTCCACGGCGCTCCCGTCGCGCGCGGTGCCGCTGATCGACCAGTCCACGATGAGCAGCGCGATGTCGCCGGAGACGTACACGTGTCTGGGCCGCGCCCGCATCGGCAGCCCCAGGCTCTGCAGGTGCTGGTTCGCGGCGAGCCGGGCGGGACCTGTGACCGGATGACCGGGTACGGGGACGAGCACGCCGTCGTCCTCGTAAAGGCGATCGAGAGCTTGGGCGTCACCGGCGTTCATGGCCGCTACGAAGCGGGAGGCCGGGCTGTCGGGGTCGCCGACGGGAACCTTGCGAGGTCCGGAAGTGTCATGACTGTTCATGACAGAATGATCGTATCACATTGTGGACATTCTTCGCGAGATCAAGAATGTCGTGGGCGCCCGCTAGTGTCCCGGCCATGGCTAGCGCGGCGGCGTGCGTACACGTCCGACAGATAGGGCTCGACCAGGCATCGAGCCGTTGTGAGTTCCCGGTTTCCCGCACGATGCCCGGCGGCCTGCCTCCGGCGCCGGCGGGGAAGGCGCGTACCGATGTGGCCGCCTTCGGGGTGAAGGCGGCGGCGCCCACCGGGTGCGGCCGTGCCGTCCAGGAGGTGGGCGCGTGAACGCGTGGGAACACCTGCTCAAGCTCGCCGCCGCCTGCGACACCGTCGGCGCGGTCCGGCTGGTCACCGAGCTGGACCCGGCCGATCGCAAGGCGATCGCGGCGGAGCTGCCCCGCTACGTCACCAAGCGCAGCCGCTCCGGCGCCTGGTGGGAGTGGCCCAGGGAGCGGACGCCGCTCATGGTGGCGGGCGTCGCCTGCATGAGCGGCGCGGCGGCGGTGAGCGCGTGGCTGCTGCGGCGTGAGTTCCGCTGGATGAGCGATCCTGACAAGGCCGATCAGGTGCTCGGCCTGCTGCGCGAGCGGCCCGCCGAGTGGCAGGCCGACGTGGCCAGGCGCATCGCCGCCCGCCTGCGCCTGCCCGACCTGACGCACTGGGCGGTGGCCGCGGCCATCGTCAGGGAGACCGGCATCGAGCCGCCGGACGAGGACGCGTTCATGGTCGGGTGGCTGCGCGAGCTGGATCCGGCGACCGCCGCCGGAGATCCGCTGTTCGCCGCGTACGGGCCGCGCATCTTCGAGATCGACGGCCTCGGCGCCGCGGGCCTCTGGCGGGTGGTCGAGTCCGTCGTGCGGCTGACCGGCGACGGGCTCCTGGATCGCGCGGCCGTCGTCGACGGCCTCGTCCGGCGGCTGCTGCGCGACGGCCCGGCCGCGCTGACCCCCCTCGCGGGGCTGCACGACCGGCTCGACCCCGACCTTGACGAGGCGGCCGCCCGTGCCCGCGACTACGCCAGGCTGCTGCCCGCGGGGCCGACCGCGGTGGCCGACCTGGCGCTGGCCCAGCTCCGGCGGCTGGAGGAGGCCGGACGGCTGGAGGAGGAGCTGTTCACGGAGTCGGTGGCGGCGCTGGTGTTCCGGCCGGAGAAGAAGCTGCTGCGCGCGGCCGTCTCGTGGGCGGGCGACGCCGTCCTGCGTGACGCGGGGCGGGTGGACGTCGTGCTGGAGGCGCTGGCGACGGTCTTCGTTCAGGACACGCTGGCGCTGCAGGAGCGGGCCGTGCGCCTGGCGGTCAAGGTGGCGCCGCAGGCGGGGGAGCCGGGCCGCGAAGCCGTGCGGCAGGCCGCGGCGGGGCTGCCCGCCGAGCTGCGCGAGAAGATCTCGGCAGCATACGGCGGCGGCCTGGCTGAGGAGGAGGCTCCGGTCGCGTCGCCGCTGACGGCCGGCCCGGTGCCGCGGCTGCCGCCGCCGATCGCCTCGCCGGACGAGCTGGCGCGGGCGATCGCCGGGCTCGGCTGGCCGCCGGACCCCTACGACTTCGAACGCCTGCTCGCCGGCCTGGCCGAATGGTCGCACCGGGAGCCCGGCGCGCTCCGCGAGGCACTGCGCCCGTGGTGGCAGCAGCTCACGCCCGACGCCTTCGGCCACTACGGTCGCGAAATCCGCGAAGGGGTCGCCGATGGGGTGCGGCGCGCGTTCTTCGCCTTCGCCGCGCCCAAGAAGAGCGCGACGGTGTCGAAGCGGGCCGCGTCGAAGCGCCGCGGGCGGGTCGCACTCGACGTGCTCGACCGGCTCTATCTGAGCCGTGCCCTGGAGCTCGTGCCGTGCTTCGAGAAGGGCGGCGGATACCCGGTCCTGCTGGCCACGCCCACGACGGGCACCGGGCATGTCGATCCGGGCGTGCTGCTCGATCGTCTCGAGCTCCTGGAGGCCGCGGGGGTGGCGGCGCTGCCCGCCGACCTCGCGCAGGCGCTGCTGCGGCTGCCCAGGGAGATCTCCGGCGCGGACGCCCGGCGGGCCGCGGCGCTGACGTCGGAGGCGGGCCGAAGCTGCGCGGCCTGGATGCGCGGCGGCGGGCTGGCCGACCCTGTGGTGAGCGTGTCAGCGCGCAAGAGCGACGGCTGGCCACCGTGCGAGCTGCGGATCGCGATCGAGCCTCCGGCCGCGGACCTGCCCGAGCCGATCCGGCGGCTGTTCGAGCTGCGCTCCGGCTACACCTACACGGCGGCCTGGTGGCCCCTCGCCCTGCCCGCGCACCGGGAGATCGTGGCGGCCCACCTGGCCGGCTACCTGCCGGCCTCGATGGAGTCGCGCGACCCCCAGGTGGAGGTGCTGGCGAGCCTGGTGCAGGGGGAGGGCCCGCTCGGGCAGGCCACGGCGTACGCGCTGGCCTGCGGCATGGGGCACATGAACGCCGCCGGCCGGGCGGCCGCCGTCGATGCGCTGCTGACGCTGGCGGCGCGCGGTGAGGTGCCGGTGGCGGCGCTGGGCGAGGCGGTCATCAAGCTGGTGGGGTCCGACTTACTCAAGCTCAACCGGGTGGTCGCGGTGTTCGAGGACGCCACGCAGGCGGGGGCGCACGAGGCGGTGTGGGCGCTGATCGCGTACCTCCTGCCGGGCCTGCTGCCCAAGGACGGCGAACGCCCCCGCACGGGGGTCGCGGACCTGCTGGCGGCGGGGGCGAGGGCGGCACGGATCGCGGGAGTGCGGGCGGACCTGCCGGAGGTGGCGGCGGTCGCGGCCCGGAAGGGGTCGAGCAGGCTGGTGCAGGAGGCGCGGCGGCTGCGCCACCTGCTCACCGCACCTTAGAAATCTACATTGTAAAGGCGCTCGGATGGGACGTGTCGCCACACGTCCCCGTGATCAGGGCATGCTCCCGGGTCAGGGGGTCCCGAGTAGGGTTCTGGCCTCGGCGAGGGTTTCGGCCTGCCGCATCCAGTCCTCGCCGTCCAGGGCCAGGCCGACCGCGTTCGCCCCGGCTTCGGCGTAGGCGGCGAGGTGTTCTGCGGCCTGCGCGGCGTTGCCGGTGACCGGTATGCGTGCCGCCTCCTGCGCCGGCATGCGGTGCACCTCGACCAGCGTTTTGACGAACGCGTCCACGGCGGCGGGGTCGTCGGTGAGGATGGCGTGCCCGCCCACGGAGATCGCGGGTACGGGCCGGTCGAGCTCCCCGGCGATCTCGCGCAGCCGGGCCGCCTTGCGCGCGAGCTCACCGGGGCTGATGAGGGAGGGCGCCCACCCGTCGCCGTACCGGACGGCACGGCGCATCGCCGCCTCCGAGTTACCGCCCACGAAGATCGGCGGGACCGTCGTGGGCGGGCCGAGCGTGACCACCTGCCCGCTCACCTCGGTCGGCTCCCCGCGGATGAGGCCGGGCAGGGCCTGGAGGGCCTTGTCGGTCCACCGGCCGCGGTCGCGTTCGGGGGCGCCGACGGCGCGCCAGAACGGTGTGCCGGGGAAGCCGCCGATCCCGACGCCCAGGATCACCCGGCCGCCCGAGAGGTGCTGCAGCGTCTGCACCTGGGCGGCGACCCAGGCGGTGGGGCGCAGCGGCAGGGTGAGGACGCCGAACTCCAGGCCGATGCGCTGGGTCGCGCTCGCGGCGGCGGCCAGGACGAGCGGGGCGTCGAATCCGGGTGTGCCCTCGCCGAGCAGCAGGTCGGAGGTTCCGGCGGCGTCGTAGCCGAGCTGTTCGAGGTGGCGGGCCATGGCGATGTCCGGCACGCCGTCCGGGCGGGCGGGCAGGGTGGTGGTGATCCGCATGGGATCCTCCTTGAGGCAGCGTGCGGGCCGTTACGTACGGCAACGCTAGGACCTCAAGTAAGGTTGAGGGCAAATCGTCAGGCGGGCACCGGGACGATGTCGGCCTCGATCGCGGTGACGGCGGCCATGGCCCCGAACGCCAGCAGGTAGACGGTGCAGTGGTCGCTGAACCGGCGGTCGGTGGCGCGCCAGGCGGCGACGTGCTCGTCGGTGATGGCCTCCGGCGCGAGGCCGGCCAGGATCGCCAGCCGCGCGCCGAGGCGTTCCTGCTCAGGCAGCGCCGCCAGCGGCTCCTCCAGCCAGTCGCCGGCGGCCGTGCGGCGGCCGCGGTGGCCGGCGATCACCTGGGTCGCCACGTCGGCGGCCGCGTCGCTGAGCAGTCCGCCGCCCTGGGCGGCGGTGGCGACGAGGGCGGCGTAGGCGGCGCCGATCGGTGAGCCGGCCGCCCACGCCGGCGGCGGGCCCGAGGGCAGCCCGTCCAGCAGGGGCAGGGTGGCGCCGGGGGACAGGTCCTGGCCGAGTTCGCGAAGGACGGGGGCGCCGTCGAAGGGGGGTTCGTCGTCGGGGTCCATGGTGCCGGGGGTGAGCCCGGCGGGCAGCAGGGCGGCGGCCGCCCGGTCGACGAAGTGGGTGAACAGGGCGGTGCCGAGGTATTCGGCGGCGGCCTGGCCGGAGAACGGCGGCCGGCCCGGGTCGCGGCCTTCGACGCCGGTGGAGGCGGCCCATCGCAGCAGCGCGGCGAGGTGCGGGTCAGCCGGGGCGCCGCCGCCTTCAATGTCGTCGGCCAGCTCGGGCCGGCCCAGCAGCCGCAGCACCGCCAGGAACGCCTGGACGTCGTAGTCCAGCCTGTTGGCCTGCGCCGCGCCCAGGGCCACCATGACCTTGTCCAGGACGGGTACGTCGCCGGCCAGCTGGGCCTCGCGCATCAGCGACCAGCCCGCGGCCATCAGCTCGGGCACGGGCGACATCATCATCACGGCGGGGCCGATGCTGCTGAACTCGGCGTTGACCTGCGCGTACACCTCGGCCACCACGCCCTTGGCGCGGTCGGGGGAGACGGGGGTGATGTGACGGATCAGGGACGGCATGAACCAGGCCTTTCGACAGTCGTGTGATGCGGTGCCTGAAAGCATGGCGGCCGGTGCCGGGCGGTGTCGTCGTCCAGCCGGAGGGACTCTCGCATACTCCCCGGGGGGTATATCGCGGCCGGGGTACGGCGGGGGAGGTAGGCCGGGCGGGGCGATCTGGATCGGCTTGCCGATTTGCCCGCAGGATGCCTGCCGACCGCCGTTCCGGCGGGAGTGGACGAGGTCTGGTGACCGTCGGCGATGGTCAGCGGGCCGGTTGCCTTGACGGTTCGGAGCGCGGGAGCGGTCTCGATCGTGTGAATGCGTTCGGCCGAGTCGAGCCCATGGGTCGGGTAGCGGTGCACGGCGGCCGGATCGGTGCACAGCGCGTTGGCCATCAGGTTGGTGGTGGCGGCGACGAAGGCGAGTTCGGCGTGCTCGGCCAGGGTGGTGGCGACCCGGTCCAGGCGCGCCGGGGCGGCGGTCAGGCGCAGCATCCACTGAGCCTGACCGGAGTGCCGGATGTCGGGCAGCCCTACGACGCGCGGGCAGCCCACGACGCGTAGCGCGACCTCGGCGGTCAGTCGCGCCGGTAGCGGCAGGCCACGGTCTGGGTGGAGACGCCCAGGACGGGCCGCGTCCGCCTCGGCGAGGCTGCCTCTCGGCATTTGCCGCGTATGCCCGCGCGGCGGCCTGCCGCTGAGAGCGCCGGCGGCCGCGACGCCTGCGGCCCAGTCCAGCGCGGTTGAGACACCGGACCAACCTGAAACGCGTCGGTGCCGCCGCCCTCCGAGGCGTGCCAGGTTGGTCCGGCGCGCGCCAGAACACTGCCGGGCTACAGGTCGTGGTTGCCGGTGGAACCGCCGTGCTCTCAGCGGCAGGCCGTCTGACCCGCTCAGCCGAACAGCGACAGGTCTATGGAGTCGGCCAGGGCCTGGTAGCCGGCATCGCTGCCGTGCAGATGGTCGCCGCAGTGAAAGTCCGCCCTGATCCGGCTGGGGCGGTCCGGGTCGCGCCAGACGGCGTCGAAGTCCAGCACCGCGTCGAAGGCGCCGCCGGTGCGGATCCATTCGTTGACCGTCTGGCGTGCGCTCTCGCCCTCCGGTGTGCAGATCTCCGCGCCCTCGAACGGCGCGATCGTGGTGCCGTAGACCCGTACGCCGCGTTCGTGCGCGCGGGCGATCAGCTGGCGGTAGCCCGCGATGACGTCGTCCGTCGTCACCGGCGCGCCGGGGAACATCTTCAGGAAATCGGCGAGGGGACCGTCGTCGCGTGGGGCGAAGGAGATGCCGATGTCGTTGCCGCCCACGGAGAGCACCACGTAGCCGAGGCCGGGCGTCGCCAGCACGTCGCGGTCGAAGCGGGCCAGGGCAGCGGCGCCGATGCCGTCGTTGAGCAGCCGGTTGCCGCTGATGCCCTGGTTGGAGACGTAGCCGGCGGCCATGCCGTGCTCGGCGAGACGCTCGGCCAGCAGCTCCGGCCAGCTGTGGTTGGCGTCCGGGGTCGAGCCGGCGCCGTCGGTCCGGGAGTCGCCCACCATGACGATGGTCTTGGCCGGGGCGCCGGGGAGCAGCTCGACGGCGGAGATCAGGGCCCGCACCGGCAGGACCTCGGCGTTGTCCGGCAGGGTGGGGGCGGTGACGGCGTTGCCCGGGATCGTCCAGCCGGCGTCCAGGGCGGGGTCGTGGCAGGTGCAGGTCTCCACGCGGCCCGGCAGGTAGAGGCTGATGGACAGCTTGGCGAGGGCGGGCAGGGGCAGGTCGAGCGGGTCGCTGAGGATCGGGCCGCCCGCCGGGACGGTGACGGCCGGCGCGCCGGAGAAGGTCAGCACGCGTTCGCTGCCCGGCTGCACCCCGCCGCCGGTCGCCGCCAGGCCCACCTGTGCCGCGCCGATGGTGAAGGGCGCGGTCCCGAACTCGTTGGTGAAGCGGATGCGCACCCGGCGACCGCCGCCGCTGATGCGCACCACCTGGCGCAGGGTCACGTCGGCGAGCGGCGGGTGGCCGTCCAGCGAGCCGATCCCATCGTGGGCCGCCTGGGGCGAGGCGCCCCAGGTCCGGACCCAGTTGCCGGCGTCGTTCGTTTCGGTCATCTGTTGTCTCCGTTGTTCGTGATGGTGGTGCGGCATCCGAAGACTGAGGCGGGGCGCTGACATACGGCGAACACGGCCCTGACACGGCGGTCCCGATTTGGGGACTTGCGGGGGAGCGCGCGAGGATCGTGGGTATGGACGGGGGTGCACGGCTTCGCATCACGCTGCTCGGCGCGTTCGAGGCGTCTCGCGGCGACGTCGTCCTGCGTGTTCCGGGTGCGCGGTTGCAGGGGCTGCTCGTCCGGCTGGCGCTCGCCGGTGGGCGCGCGGTCGAGCCGGGTGTGCTGGTCGACGCGATCTGGGGCGAGGAGCCGCCGTCCGGTCCCGGCCCCGCCCTGCAGACCCTCGTCTCCCGGCTGCGCCGCGCGCTCGCCCCGGCCGACGTGGCCGGTGGTGTGGCCGGTGGTGTGGCCGGTGGTGTGGCCGGTGGTGTGGCCGTGCAGGTCGCGGGCGGCTACCGGCTGGCGGTGGACGCGGCCGACGTGGACGCGCTGCGCTTCGAGCAGCTCACCGCTGCCGGTCGGGAGAGGCTGCGGGCAGGCGACCCCGAGGCTGCGGGCGCCGTGCTTTCCGAGGCTCTGGCGTTGTGGGGCGACCCTCCTGGCGCCGAACCTGCGGTCATCGCCGCGGTCGCGCCCACGGTCGCGACACGGTTGGCACACGTGTCGATCGAGGCGGTCGCCGACCTCGCCGAGGCCGAGTTGTCGCTGGGCCGGGCCGAGGCGGCCGCCGCCCGGCTGACCGGGCTGCTCGCCGAGCACCCCGTCCACGAACGGGCGGCCGCGCTGCTGATGGACGCGCTCGCCGCCCAGGGGCGTCAGGCCGAGGCGCTGGCCGTCTACGAGCGGGTCCGCCAGACGCTGGCCGACGTCCTCGGCGCCGACCCGGGCACCGCCATGCGGGAACGCCATCTGCGCCTGCTGCGCCCCGACCGGCCCACCCTGGCACCAGACGGCTCACCCGGAGGCGCCCCGGCCGGGAGCCCGGCGGCTTCAAGTGCCCCAGCTGGGAGCGCGGTGAACTCGAGGGCTCCGATGACGGCGGCGACCGCCCGGGCCACGAACGCGACGGAAGCGGGCGGAGCACACGTGAGCCCGGCGGACGCGGGCGCGGCACGCACGAGCCCGGCGGACGCGGGCGCGGCGGACGCGAACGCGGTACGCATCAGCCCAGCAGGCGCAAGCTCGGCGGACGCGGGCGCAACGGACGCGGTAGGCATGAGCCCGGCGGAAGCAGACGCGGCGCGCATCAGCCCAGCAGGCGCGAGCCCGGCGGACGCGGGCCCAGCGGACACGGGCGCAGCAGGCGTAAGCCGGACGGGCGGGAACGCCGATGGCGGGGGCAGTGCGGCGGTAACCGGGCGGGACGCCGGGTGGCAGGCGGCCACTGAACCCGGGCGGCTCCGGCCGGGCAATCTGCCCGCGCCACTGACCAGTTTCATCGGCCGCGACGACGACCTCACCCGCATCGGCAGCCTGCTCGCCACCGGACGCCTGGTCACCGTCCTCGGCCCCGGCGGCGCCGGGAAGACCCGGCTCGCGCTGGAGGCCGCTCGCCGCCACCGCCACGAATACCGCGACGGCGCCTGGCTCATCGACCTCGCGTCCGTCACCGAACCGGCGGAGATCGCCACGGCGGTGCTCGCCGGGATCGGGTTGCGGGGCGGCGTGATGCTCGACGCCCGCAAGCGGATCGAGGGTGACGAGCTGGACGTCCTCGTCGGCGAGTTCGGCGGCCGGGAGAGCCTGCTGCTGGTCGACAACTGCGAGCACCTGATCGACGCCGTGGCCCACCTGGTCGCGGCGCTGCTACCCCGCTGCCCCGGGCTGCGCGTGCTCGCCACCAGCCGCGAACCCCTCGCGGTCGACGGTGAGGCGCTGGTGCCGTTGGGCCCGCTCGCGCTGCCCGGCCCGGACGACAGCGCCGAACACGCCCGGGGAGCGGCCTCGGTGCGCCTGTTCACCGAGCGGGCCGCCGCCGTGCGACCCGGGTTCGACGTCGACGAGACCACGCTGCCGGACGTCGTGCGCGTGGTGCGCGGCCTGGACGGCATGCCGCTGGCGCTGGAGCTGGCCGCGGCCCGGTTGCGGACGCTGTCACTGCCCGACCTGGCCGGCGGGCTCTCCGACCGGTTCCGGCTGCTCACCACCGGCAGCCGTACCGCACCGCCCCGGCACCGTACCCTGCGCGCGGTCATCGCCTGGAGCTGGGAGCTGCTGAGCGAGCACGAGCGCACCGTCGCGGAGCGGATCTCCATCCTGCCCGGCGGCGTCACACCCGCCTCAGCCACCGCCGTCTGCGCGGGCACCGCCGTGCCCGGCGCCGCGGTCCCCGAGCTGCTCGCCGCCCTGGTCGACCGGTCACTGCTGCAGCTCGCGCCCGGCGCCGGCCGCTACCGCATGCTCGAAACCATCCGCGAGTACGGCGCCGACCGCCTGACCGGCACCGGCGACCTCCGAGCGGCCCGCGACCTGGCCGCCGCCCACTTCACGGATCTGATGGCCCGCTACGACCCGCAGCTGCGCGGGTCCGGCCAGCTGACGGCCATGGGGGTCATCGGCGCCGAGTACGACAACACGCTCGCCGCCCTGCGCCACCTGTGCGCCACCGGCGACTCCTCCGGCGCGATCACCCTCGCCCTGACCCTGATCTGGTATTGGCAGATGTTCGGCCGCCACGCCGACGCCGCCTACTGGCTGGGCGAGGCCCTGGCGGTGCCCGGCGGCGGGCCGACGCCCGAGCGCGACTGCGCCCGAGCCGCGTACCTGCTCAACCGGGTGGACATCCTGTCGGGGGTCACCGCGGGGGAAGCCGCGGACGAGCGGGCGGAGATGCGTGAGCTGGGCGGCCGGTTGCTCGCGCATCCGGAGCTGCCGAGCCACTACCGCGTGTTCGGCCCGGTCCTGCTCTTCCTGGAGGAGGAGCAGGCCGCGCTCGCGATCTTCCAGCGCCTGGCCGACGGCGGCGACGTGTGGGTGGCCGGGCTGGCCCACATGTTCCAGGCCGAGATCGCCGAGAACGCGGGCACGCCCGACCGGATGCGTGTCCACGTGGAGGCGGCCCTGACCTGCTTCCGTCAGGCCGGTGACCGCTGGGGCCAGGCCGGCACGCTGCCGATGCGCGCCCGGCTGCGGCGATACGACGACCTCGACGGCGCGCTGGCCGACCTGCGCGAGGCACAGACGCTGGCGGGCGAGTTCGGCTCGCTCAGCCTCGGCGACCAGCTCTACAGCGACCTGCGCTGGATCGACGTGCACATCCGGCGCGGCGACACCGGCCGGGCGATGGCGATGATCGACTCCGCCCGGGAGCGGGCGCTGCACGCGTCCTCGGCGGAGATGCTGGTCCTGGTCGACGCGTGGGAGGCCGGCGTGCGGGTGCGGCTCGGCGACCTGGACAGGGCGGCCGGCCTGCTCGACGCCGCCGAACGAGGTCTGCGCGGCGACACCGCGTTCCCCGCGGATCATGCCAGGACGCTGGTCGGCAGCGCACGGGCCGCGCTGTGCCTGGCGCTGGGCGACCTGCCAGGCGCGGACAGGGCGCTGCGGGCGGCGTACGCGGCCGCGCTGGCGACCCGGGAGCTGCCGGCCCTGTCGCCGGTGGCGGTGAACGCGGCCGCGCTCGCCGCGACGCGCGGGCGGCAGCACGAGTCGGCCGCGCTGCTCGGGGCCGCCGCCCGGCTGCGGGGCACGCACGACCACACCGATCCGCAGGTCCGCGAGCTCACCCGCCGCGGTCAGGCCGCGCTGGGCGGGGACGGGTTCGCCGCGGCGTACGCGCAGGGCTGGGAGCTGGACACGAAGACGGCCGTGACCGCAGCCGACCCGGCCTCGGGGATGTACGGCCAAAGGCGGCCGTGACCGGCTTCGGGGATGTACGGCACCGCTCGATCACCCGGAGCGCCCGCACGCGTACGGAAGACTGCCTGGCCACCGTCGCGCTCCGAGCGCTTCAGGGGCCGACGTCACAGGTGAAGAGGTTCCGCGTCAAGCGGGACAAGGACGCAGAACACGTTGCCCTCCGGGTCGGCCAGCACCGTCCACGGGACGTCGCCCTGCCCCACGTCGGCGGGCGTCGCACCGAGGTCCATCAGGCGCGCGACCAGCTCCGCCTGATGAGCGGCGGAGGTGGTGGCGAGGTCGAGGTGCACGCGGTACTTCACCGTCTCGGGGTCCGGGACGGTGACGAAGTCCACGCAGACGGCGGCGGGGTCCGGCCAGACGAAGCCCGGCGAGACCAGCGTCGAACCCGTCCCCTCGCCGGAAAGGCCCCAGCCGAGCGCCTCCGCCCAGAACCGGCCGAGCGCCGGGTCATCCCCGGCCCTGACGTTCACGTGGACAAGTCGCAGCGTCAACCTCAGCCGCCGGGCGGGTCAGGCCGGCTTGTCGATGAGGATGCGCCAGCCGTGCGCCGGGACCACGGCCGGGTCGCCTTCGCCGGAGTCGCCGGCCTCGGCGAGGGTGGCGTGCGTGATGTCGACGGGGCAGCGCCAGGGCTGATCGTCCAGGTTGAGCAGGGTGAGCAGGGCCCGGTCGCCGCCGATGCCGGTGCGCAGCGCGGCGGTGCGATTGGTCAGGTGCGTCACGTTCGTGCGGGCCCTGGCCAGCCAGGGGTGCCGCCTGCGCAGGCCGATGAGGCGCCGGTGCAGCGCGTAGACGTCGCGGCCTGCTTCCGGCAGGTCGGCGGGGGAAGGCGGGAAGGCGGGCCTGATGGCGTCGTCGCCGCCTGCGCGTTCTTCCTTGACGCCCCGCAGGCCCAGCTCGTCGCCGTAGTAGACGCTGGGCACGCCACCGACGGTGAACAGCACGGCCAGGGCGTGGCCGAGGTGGCGGGGGTCGTCCAGTTGGCTGGCGATCCTGGTGACGTCGTGGTTGCCGACGAAGGTGAGGGGGGCGAAGGTGGCGAGCATGGCGTCCTGCCGGTCGAGGGCGTGCGCGAGCTCGTAGAGGTTGCGGTCGTTGAGCGAGCTCCAGGTGGCCTTCCACAGCTCGTACTGGGTGACGGAGTCGAGGGTGGACCGGGCGACGTAGCCGGCGTAGTCGCCGTGGATGACCTCGCCGGCGAACCACGCCCGCGGGTGGCGGGCGCGCACACGGGGCAGCACCTGCCGCCAGAATTCGGCCGGTACGGCGTAGGCGGCGTCCAGCCGCCAGCCGTCGGCGCCCCGGTCGAGCCAGTGGCCGAGCACCGAGACGACGTAGTCCTGGACCGCCTCCTGGGCGTGGTCGAGTGCGACCAGGCGGTGGTGCCCTTCGAAGGTGTCGTAGTCCGCCGCGCCTGGCCGCTTCCTGAGCCAGCCGGCGTCGCCGGTGAAGGAGCGGCCGACGTGGTTGAACACGCCGTCGAGCACGATGCGCAGGTCGCGTTCGCGCGCCTGGGCGATCAGCGCGTCGAAGTCGGCGTCGTCGCCGAGCCGCGGGTCGATGGCGAAGTGGTCCACGGTGTCGTAGCCGTGCGTCTCGGAGGCGAAGATCGGGCCCAGCAGCAGCCCGGTGCAGCCGAGGCCGGCGGCGTGGTCGAGCCACGGCTCCAGCCGCCGCAGCCGGTGCACAGGGCCGGCCCCGGAGACGGCGGCGGGCGGCGCGCCCACGAAGCCGAGCGGGTAGACCTGCCACCAGATCGCCTCGTCACTCCACACCGGGCTCATGTCTCTCAACGGTATGTCACCGCTGCCCGGCACCTTCACGCACCTCCCGCCGCAGCTCGACGGCGCGGTGCAGGTAGTGCGAGGCCAGCGCGGTGCGCCCGGCGGAGCGGTAGAGCTCGCCGAGCGTCTGGAACGTGGTCGCCTCCCCGCTGCGGTCGCCGAGCTGCTGGAAGATGACGAGCGAGGCCTGGAGCCGGTCGGAGCCGTCGGACTTGTCGCCGCTGGCGGCCTGCAGCCCGCCGAGGCTCTGCATGGCGTACGCGCCGCAGTGGCGGTCGCCGAGCGTCTCGAAGATGTCCAGGGCCCGGCCCTGGCAGCGGATCGCCTCTTCGGTGTCGGCCTTCAGGTTGTGCAGGCGGCCCAGGTGCATCGAGACGCAGCCTTCGCGGTGGGCGTCACCGAGCTCCCTGGCCAGCCGCAGCGCTTCGCCCAGCCAGCGCGCGGCCTGGCGCAGGTCCTGCAGGGACAGGTAGACGCGGCCGATGGCCTGCCGGGCGTAGGCCTCGCCGCTGCGGTCGCTCACGGCCAGGAACATGGCCAGGGCGTGGCGGAAGAATCCGAGCGCCCGCAGGTGGCGGCCGGAGAACTGGCTGGCCGCGCCGAGCCCGCAGATCGAGATGGCCTCGCCGCGGGTGTCTCCGAGCTCGTGGAAGATGGCGCGGGCGCGGCGCAGCATGTCCTCGGCCTCGGCGTAGCGGTCCTGGTAGAGGCATACCTGGCCGAGGCCGCGGAGCATGGCGGCCTCGCCGCGGCGGTCGCCGGCCGCGCGGGCGCTGTCGAGGGCGATCCGGTGGGTGAGCTGCCATTCCTCGACGCGGCAGTGCAGGTCGAAGTAGGGGACGAGGGCGGCGGCCAGTCCCCAGGCGGAGGCGGCCAGGCCGGTGTCGGCGGCCAGGCGTACGGCCGCCACGAGCGACTCGCGTTCGGCGTCGAACCACGACAGCGGGTCGGCGGTCAGCCGGCCGAGCGTCTCGCGCGGCAGGCTCCAGGGCGCGGGCCCCTCGGGGGTGAGGCTGAACAGCGAGGTCGGCAGCCGTGCGGTCGCGTGTTCGGCGGCGCTGGTCCAGCCGCCGAGCACGCGGGCGAGGGCCTGGCGTTCCGGTTCGCCGCCCGAGCCCTGCCTGGCCTCGCAGCGCAGCAGGTCGAGCAGCCGGTAGCGGGGCTGGCCGAGGGCGTCCGTGCCGGCCAGGCGCAGGAGGTTGGCGTCCACGAGGGAGTCCACGACGGCTTCCGCGCGGTCGCGGCCGAGCACGGCGCCGGCGACCCAGCCCGGCACGGAGACGGGGCCGAGCAGGCCGAGCGCGCGGAAGGTGGTGGCCGCCTCGCCGGTCAGCTTGCGGGTGCTGCGTTCGAAGGAGCCGCGTACCTCCAGGTCGCCGGCGCGCAGCTCGTCGAGTCTGGTCGTGGCGTCGGCCAGGCGTTGCTCCAGGACGCTGAGCGGCCAGCCGGGGCGGCCGGCCAGCCGGGCCCCGGCGACTCTGATGGCCAGGGGGAGGTGGCCGCAGGCCTCCAGGATGGCCAGGGCGGCCGGGCGTTCACTGGCCAGCCGCTGCGCTCCGACGATGCGGGCGAGGAGTTGCTCGGACTCGGCCGGGGGGAGCACGTCGAGTTCGAGCAGCAGGGTGCCGGGCAGTTCGGTGATGCGCCGGCGGCTGGTGACGAGCACCGCGCAGCCGTTGCCGGGCAGCAGGGCGCGTACCTGTGCGGCGTCGGCCGCGTCGTCGAGGAAGACGAGCATGGGGCGTTCGGCCAGCAGGGAGCGGTAGAGGGCGGCGCGTTCGTGCAGGGTGTGCGGCAGGGCGGCGTCGCCGATGCCGAGGGCGCGCAGGGCCTCGGCCAGCAGATCGGCGGGGTCGGCGGAGTCGGCGTCGGTGCCGCCGAGGCACAGGTGGAGCTGCCCGGCCGGATAGCCGGCCCGCACGGCGTGCGCGCAGTGCACGGCCAGCGCCGATTTGCCCACTCCCGGAGGTCCGACCACCACGGCGATCGAGGGCGGGCCGTCGCGCCGCCGCTCCTGGGCCGACAGCGCGCGGGTCAGGGCGGCGACGGCCTCGGTCCTGCCGGTGAAGTCGGGGATGTCGGCCGGTAACTGGAAGGGCGGGGGCACGCTGAGGGCCGGGGCGGGCGCGGGCTCCTCTTCCGAGAGTACGCGGGCGTGCGCCTCGCGCAGGTCCTGGCCGGGTTCGATGCCGAGCTCGTCGACCAGTTGCCGCCTGATGGCGGTGTAGGCGTGCAGTGCCTCGGCCCGGCGGCCGCCGCGGTGCAGGGCGAGGATGAGCTGCTGCCACAGGTCCTCGCGGTAGGGGGCGCCGCCGATCAGCTCGCGCAGGTCGTCGATCGCGGAGGCGTGCTCGCCGGTGGCCAGTTTGATGGCCACCAGCTCCTCGGCCGCGGTGAGCCTGGCCTGGGTGAGCGAGCGCAGGCGCGCGTCCCACAGCGGGCTGGCGGGCAGGTCGCCGACGGGCTCGCCGCGCCACAGCGCGAGCGCGCGGCGCAGCAGCCCGGCCGCCGCTCCGGTACGCCCTCCGGCCCGCGCCCTGGCCACCAGGTCCTCGAACAGCAGCACGTCGAGCCGGTCCGGCTCGACCTCGATCGCGTAGCCGGAGGGGTGGGCGGCGATGCGGGCCCCGGCGGCGCCGAGGACGCCGCGTAAGGAGCTCACGTACGTGCGCAGGTTGGCGGTGGCGGACGAGGGCGGGTTCCGCGGCCATAGGACCTCGATGAGCACGTCCGAGCCGACCATCTGGTTCGCGTCGAGCAGCAACGAGGTCAGCAGCAGCCGCGGTTTGTTGCCTGCGATGCGCAGGATCCGGTCTCCGGCGCGGACCTGTAAGGGGCCGAGAACACCGAAGTTGGGCTGATCAACCACTATGACCGCACCTACTCCTTAGCTGGAGGTATTGCAACCATGTGCCGGGTTGTCCCGTACGAGCTGGCTGTGCCTTTATACCGATTTTGGATGTTCTTTGTACGCGGTACTCGCAATCTTGATCCCCAGCAGGCGCACGTCGTGAGATCCAGCAGACCATGATCGGCGCGGGGCGGATCTCGTCCCGGAGCCGTTAGGAAAGGATCCGTATGAGACCCAGAAGGGTGCTTACGGTGGGGTTCGTCCTTATGTGCGGGCTCGTGGCCGGCCAGGCCGCCTCGGCCGCCCCCACACCGGCGCCGAGCGCGACGCCGACGTCCACGGCGACGTCCGCGCCCGACCAGAACGACCCGGCGGACACCGTCAAGCCGCCGGCCGTGACGACCCTGGCCGCGCCGAGCTTCCAGCTCCCCTTCCCCTGCGGTCAGAGCTGGACGGGCAACTCCAGCGGGAGCAGCGCCCACAAGTCGTACGAGATCGACTTCAACCGGGGCAGCAGCGCGAGCGCCGACCTCGGCGACACCGTCTCCGCCGCCGCGGCCGGGACCGTCACGATCTCCGCCCACCAGGGCTCCACGAACGGCTTCGGCAACCTGGTCAAGATCGACCACGGGGGCGGCTGGACGACGTACTACGCGCACCTGAACGCGCGCTCCGTCGCCGCCGGCGCCCGCGTCACCCAGGGCCAGAAGGTCGGCACGGTCGGCAACACCAGCAAGCCGGGCAACAACATCAGCCCGCACCTGCACTTCGAGGTGCGCGAGGGAACCGGCTACCCGGGCAACGTCCGCAAGGCGGTCTTCAACGGCACCACCTTCGGCTACCCGAACCAGACCCTGACCTCGAAGAACGGCTGCGGCGGCGCCACCAACCCGCACACGGCCGCGTCGGTGTGCGGCAGCGGCTACAAGGTGATCGACTCCGCCGCGCTGGGCTCGGCGGGCACCGCCTACCTGCTCTTCAACTCGGCCAGCGGCAACAACTGCGTGGCCACGATCAAGAAGACCTCGCTGGGCAAGGCCACCGCCGCCAGCGCCTACCTGGAGGTCGAGGGCAAGACCCGCGCCACCGACAGCGGCAGCTTCACCTACTACGCCGGCCCGATCCGCGCCGCCGCGTCCGGCAAGTGCGTCAAGTGGGGCGGCAAGGCCGGGACGTCGGTCTACAACAGCCCCTTCGAGCACTGCGGCTAGAGCGGCATGAGCGTGCGGGCGGCCGCCGTGCGGCCGCCCGCTCCCGTACCCCCAGGACATCGTCATGAAGACCGCTGAGGAGAGAACTGTGCTAGCCCGACTGCGCCGCTCAGCCGTGCTGCTGACCGGCGCGCTGATCCCCGTCACGCTGCTCGTGGGGCAGCCGGCCGCGTCCGCGTCCGCCGCCGACCCCATGTCCGCGGCGTTCGCCCGTGCGGCCACCACCTACGAGGTGCCGCGCGACCTGCTGGTCTCGCTCGCCTACGCCGAGACCCACCTGGACGGGCACGACGGCAAGCCCAGCGCCAGCGGCGGCTACGGCGTGATGCACCTGGTCACCTCCCGCACGCTGGAGCGCGCGGCCACGGTCACCAAGCAGCCCGTCTCGGCGCTGAAGAGCGACGACGCCGCCAACATCGCCGGCGGCGCCGCCGTCCTGCGCGCCTACGCCGACGAGCTCGGCCTGAGCGCCGCCGCCCGCAAGGACGCCGGCAAGTGGTACGAGGCGGTCGCCAAGTACGGCAACGCCTCCTCCGCGGACGTGGCCCGCCTGTACGCCGACACCGTCTACGACCTGCTGACCGAGGGCGTGCGCGCCACCACCCCCGGCGGCGAGAACGTCACCGTGCAGCCGCGCGCCGTCCAGCCCGACCGCGGCGCCTACGCCAAGGCGAAGGACCTGGACAACCCCAACACGCTGGCCGCCTCGACCGACTACCCGTCGGCCGTGTGGGTGCCGGCGCACAGCAGCAACTACGCGGTCTCCAGCCGCCCGACCAGCGACGCGATCGACCGGATCGTCATCCACGTGGCCCAGGGCTCCTACGCCGGGACGATCTCCTGGTTCCAGAACGGTCCCCGGGCCAACCCCACCTCCTCGCACTACGTGGTGCGCTCCTCCGACGGCGCCGTCACCCAGATGGTCAGGGAGAAGGACCGGGCCTTCCACGCCGGCGACTACAACAGGCGCTCGGTCGGGATCGAGCACGAGGGCTTCGTCAACAACGCCTCGTGGTTCACCGACGCGATGTACCGCTCCTCGGCCGCGCTGACCCGCAACATCGCCGACCGGTACGGCATCCCCAAGGACCGCACCCACATCGTGGGCCACAACCAGGTCCCCGGCGCCGACCACACCGACCCGGGCGGCTTCTGGGACTGGACCAAGTACATGGGCTACGTCACCGGCGGCAGCGGCGGCACCCCCAACCCGCACACCGCCGAGTCGGTCTGCGGCAGCGGATTCAAGGTGATCGACTCCGCGGCGCTGGGCACGGCCGGCACCGTCTACCTGCTCTACAACACCGCCACCAGCAACAACTGCGTGGCCACGATCAAGAAGACCTCGGTCGGCACGGCCAGCGCGGTCAGCGCCTACCTGGAGGTGCAGGGCAAGACCCGGGTGACCGACACCGGCAACTTCGCCTACTACGCCGGGCCGGTGAAGGCCGCCGCGGCCGACAAGTGCGTCAAGTGGGGCGGCAAGGCCGGCACGTCCGTCTACGACAGCGGGTTCGAGCACTGCACCTGACATCTCGTTGAACGGGTGGGCGGGTCGCCGTGGCGGCCCGCCCACCGTCATGCGATCCCGGTGTGGTCGAGGATCGCGGCGAACGGGTCCTCCCGGCCGGCGTCCTCCCCTTCGCCCAGCAGGCAGGAGTCGAGCAGGGCGCGCAGGCGGCCGGCGTCCAGATCGGGGCCGGTGAAGACCAGGTGCTGGACGCGGTCGCCGCGCTCGTCGTCCCGATCACCGTGGACGGGCGGGAGCTGCTCGTGCCGCGTCCGCTCGTCCGCGCCTACCAGAGGGGGCTGATCCCCCTGCGGTGAGCCACCACACCTGACGCCGGACCGCGCGGCCGACGGCGCGGTCCGGCGTCAGGTCAGATCCAGCCTTCCTCCCAGGCGCGGTGCGCGGCCGCGTGGCGGGAGCCGACGCCGAGCTTGGACATGGCGGCCGACAGGTAGTTGCGCACCGTCCCCGGGGCGAGATGGGCCTGGGCGGCGATCTCCCTGACGGACGCGCCGGTGCGCGAGGCCCGCAGCACCTCCAGTGTGGTGCGGCAAGGTCGTGGCGCGCTCCTGCGCCCAGTGGTGCGGCGTCCTCGACGTCCTGACCGCCCTCGGGCCGCTCTTCCTGGTGTGACGGCCCGTGCGGGCCGGGTCACCACGTGGCGGGCAGGCGTTCCCGCGCGCTGTCGTCCGGTACGGCGCCGGGCACGTGGGCCAGGTCGGCCTCGATGCGGGCGGCGGTCTCGGTGAGCGCGGGCAGGATGTCGCGCAGCAGATCGGCGGGGGCGGCCCGGCTGGCGTGGGTGGCCACGTTGACGGCCGCCACGACCCGGCCGTCTCCGCCGCGCACCGGCACCGCGATCGACCGCACCCCCTCCTCCAGCTCCTGGTCGACCAGGGCGTAGCCGTCCGCGGCGGCCCGGCGGACAGCGGCGGCGAGGTCGCCTGGCGCGGTGATCGTGTGCCGGGTCAGCGGCAGCGGCGTGATGCCGGCCAGCTGCTCCGCCGGCCGGCCGGCCAGGAGCACCCGGCCCATGGAGGTCGCGTACGCGGGGAAGCGGGTGCCGACCGTGATGTTGACGCTCATGATGCTCACCGTGGGCACGCGGGCCACGTAGAGGACGTCGTCGCCGGACAGCACCGCCGCCGAGGCCGACTCGCGGGTCCGGGCCACGAGGTCCGCCAGGTGCGGCTGGACGATCTCGCGCAGGGTCAGCCCGGACAGGTGGGCGTAACCGAGCTCCAGCACCTTGGGCAGCAGCACGAAGCGGTTGCCGCGGGCGGCGGCGTACCCGAGGCGCTCCAGGGTCTGCACCGCCCGGCGCACGGTGGCGCGCGGCAGCCCGGTCACCCGGGCGGCGTCGGCGAGGGTCGCGCCGCCGCGCGCCGAGCCGAGCGCGACCAGCACCGCCAGGCCCCTCGCGAGCGACTGCAGCCGCCCGTCGCCCCCCTCGTCAGAAACGCCCGCCCTCCGCGGGCCCGACGGCCCGTCCGAGGCACTGGCGAGAGCCGATTCCATGGCCGCCACCGTCTCGCGCATCCGCGGCAGCGCGTGGGCGGCCAGGCCGGCGATGGTGTGCCTGCTGGTGTGGCTGACCACGCTCAGCGCGCAGACCGCCGTGCCGTCCCGATCCCGTACGGGCAGCGCGACCGCGATCAGCCCCGGCTCCACGAGCTGGTCGTCCTCGGCCCACGGCGCGTCCGGGCCGAGCAGCGCCAGCCCCGCCGCGCACCGGCCGGCGGGCAGCAGGTCCCCGACCCTGAAGACGATCGACATGGTGCGCCGCCGCGCGAACTGGGCGATGAAACGCACCGCGTCCCCGTCCCGTACGGCCAGCGACACCGACTCCTCCAGCTCCCGGGCCAGCCGCTCGGCCGCCGGCCCCAGGACGTCCCGGAGCCCGCCGCAGGCCAGGTACGCCTCGCCCAGCTCCATCAGGCGCGGCGCCGGCAGCACGTCGCGCCCCTCCGCCCGCACATAACCGAGATGGACGAGGGTGGCCAGCACGCGATCGACGGTGGACCTGGCCAGCCCGGTGGCGCGTACGAGATCCGTGGCCCGCGCCGCCCGGCCCGGGTCGGCGGCCAGGGCGCGCAGGACGGCCAGCCCGCGCTCCAGCGTTCCGGCGGCTTCCATCCGTGCCTCCAAAGTCGAAGGCGAGCTTTTGACAGAAGCGCCTTCAGGTACACATACTCGACCACACGATAGTGAACTTAAGTTCGCTGAGCGAACACATCGGGTGAACGGAGCGTCGTGCGGAAAGACAAGCTGGTCGCCACGGCCGGGGAGGCGCTGGCCGGCGTGCGTGACGGCGCCTCGTTCGCGGTCGGCGGATTCGGCCTCGGGGGCATCCCCAACGTGCTGATCCAGGCCCTGTACGACACCGGCGCGCAGGGCATCGCCGTCGTGTCGAACAACTGCGGCGTGGACGGCGGCGGCCTCGGCATCCTGCTGTCCGCCGGGCGCATCGCCCGCGTGACCGCCTCCTACATCGGCGACAACAAGGAGTTCGCCAGGCAGTACCTGGCGGGCGAGCTGGAGGTCGAGCTGACCCCGCAGGGCAGCCTGGCCGAACGGCTGCGCGCGGGCGGCGCGGGCATCCCCGCCTTCTACACCCCCGCGGGCGTCGGCACCCCCGTCGCCGACGGCGGCCTGCCCCTGCGTCACCACCCCGACGGCTCGATCGCGCAGGCGTCGCCGCCCAAGGAGGTGCGCGAGTTCGACGGCCGGAGCTACGTGCTGGAGCACGCCATCACCACCGACTTCGCGCTGGTGCGGGCGGCCAAGGGCGACCGGTACGGCAACCTGGTCTTCAACAAGGCCGCCCGCAACTTCAACCCGCTCGCGGCGATGGCCGGGCGGATCACGATCGCCGAGGTGGAGGAGCTGACCGAGCTCGACCCCGACGAGGTCCACCTGCCCGGCGTGTTCGTCCAGCGCGTCGTGCCGCTCACCCCCGAGCAGGCCGCCGACAAGGCCATCGAGAAGCGTACGACGTCCGCGCCGCGCACGGCCGAGGGGAGCACGGCATGAGCTGGACCCGTGACGAGATGGTCGCGCGGGCGGCCGCCGAGCTGCGCGACGGCGACTATGTCAACCTCGGCATCGGGCTGCCCACCCGCATCCCCTCCTTCCTGCCGCCGGGCGTGGACGTGGTCCTGCACTCGGAGAACGGCATCCTGGGCGTCGGCCCCTACCCCGACCCCGGCGCGCTCGACCCCGACCTGATCAACGCGGGCAAGGAGACGGTGACCGTGCTGGCGGGGGCGTCGTTCTTCGACTCGGCGATGTCGTTCGGCATGATCCGCGGCGGGCACATCGACGTGGCGGTGCTCGGCGCGATGCAGGTCTCGGCCCGCGGCGACCTGGCCAACTGGATGGTTCCCGGCCGGCTGGTCAAGGGCATGGGCGGGGCGATGGACCTGATCCACGGCGCCCGCAAGGTCATCGTGATCACCGATCACACCGCCAAGGACGGCACCCCCAAGATCGTCAAGGAGTGCTCGCTGCCGCTCACCGGCCAGGCGTGCGTGCACCGGATCATCACCGACCTCGGCGTCCTCGACGTCACGGCCGACGGGCTGAGGCTGGTCGAGACCGCGGCCGGGGTGAGCGCGGCCGAGCTGCGCGACCGTACGGAAGCGGAGGTTCTCTCGTGAAGGCCGTCTACATCGTCGACGCCGTCCGCACCCCCTTCGGCCGGTACGGCGGCGCGCTGTCCGGCATCCGGCCCGACGACCTGGCCGCGCACGTCGTCAGGGCGATCGCCGAGCGCAACGACGTCGAGGCCCCCGACGAGGTCGTCCTCGGCAACGCCAACGGCGCCGGCGAGGAGAACCGCAACGTCGCCCGGATGGCCGCCCTCCTGGCCGGCCTGCCCGTCACCACGCCCGGCGTGAGCGTGAACCGGCTGTGCGGCTCCGGCATGGAGGCCGTCATCCAGGCCTACCGCGCCATCGCGCTCGGCGACGCCTCCACCGTGATCGCCGGCGGCGTGGAGTCGATGACCCGCGCCCCCTGGGTGCTGCCCAAACTGGACAAGGCGTTCCCCGCGGGCGGGCAGGAGCTGGTCTCCACCACGCTCGGCTGGCGGCTGGTCAACCCGGAGATGCCCGCCGAGCACACCGTGCCGCTGGGCGAGGGCGCCGAGCTGATCGCCGACCGGCACGGCGTCGGGCGGGCGGAGCAGGACGCGTACGCGCTGGCCAGCCACCAGAAGGCGGCCAAGGCGTCGTTCGAGCGGGAGATCGTCCCGATCGGCGGCGTGAGCAGGGACGAGGGCATCCGCGCCGACTCCTCGCTGGAGGCGCTGGCTCGGCTCAAGCCCGTCTTCCGCAAGAGCGGCGGCACCGTCACCGCGGGCAACTCCTCCCCGCTCAACGACGGGGCGGCGGCGCTGCTGCTGACCGACGAGGCGGGGCTGCGCGGCCGTGAGCCGCTGGCCAGGATCGTCACGAGCGCGGTCAGCGCGCTGGAGCCGCGCTACTTCGGGCTCGGCCCGGTCGAGGCGGCGGCCAGGGCGCTGGCCAAGGCGGGCAAGGACGCCGGCGACCTGGCGACCGCCGAGCTCAACGAGGCCTTCGCCGCCCAGGTGCTCGGCTGCCTGGCCGAGCTGCCCGGCCTGGACCCCGCGATCGTCAACCCGGACGGCGGGGCGATCGCCCTCGGCCATCCGCTCGGCGCCTCCGGGGCCCGCATCACCGGCACGGTCGCCCACCGGCTGGCCGCGGCCGGCTCGGGCACCGGCCTGGCCTGTCTCTGCATCGGAGTCGGCCAGGGCCTGGCCGTCGTACTCGAAAGGTAGCCGTCATGTCCGAACCCCGCCCCCCGGCCGCCCCCCTCACCCAGGCGGACATCGACGTCGAGATCGCCGCGCTCCAGGCGGCCGGCGGCGGTGACCACCCCTCCCGCGACTACGCCCCCTACCGCAGCACCCTGCTGCGCCACCCCAAGCAGCCGCTGGTGGCGTTGAAGGACCCCGAGGCGGCCGAGCTGGCCGGCCCGGTCTTCGGCATCACCGACGTGACGCCGCACGACTCCGACCTGACCGTGCAGCACCTGAGCGAGCCGCTCGGCGAGCGCATGACCGTGACCGGCCGCGTCCTGGACCGCGACGGCCGCCCGATACGCGGCCAGCTCGTGGAGATCTGGCAGGCCAACGCCTCCGGCCGCTACCCGCACCAGCGCGACGACCACCCCGCGCCGCTCGACCCGAACTTCACCGGCGTCGGCCGCTGCCTCACCGACGGCGACGGCGTCTACCACTTCACCACGATCAAGCCGGGCCCCTACCCGTGGCGCAACCACGTCAACGCCTGGCGGCCCGCGCACATCCACTTCTCCCTGTTCGGCACGGCGTTCACCCAGCGCCTGGTCACCCAGATGTACTTCCCGGGAGACCCGCTGTTCCCCTACGACCCGATCCTGCAGTCGGTGACCGACGAGCAGGCCAGGCAGCGGCTGATCGCCGCCTACGAGCACGACCTGTCCACGCCCGAATGGTCGCTCGGCTACCGCTGGGACATCGTGCTCGACGGCCCCGCCGCGACCTGGATGGAGGAAGGCCGATGAACCCCACCCCCTCGCAGACCGTCGGGCCGTTCTACGGCAACGCCCTGCCCTTCCCCGGCGGCGGCGACCTCGCCCCGCTCGGCGCGGACGCCATCCTCGTCCACGGGCGCGTCTACGACGGCGCGGGCGTCCCGGTGCCCGACGCGCTGCTGGAGTTCTGGCAGGCCGACGCGTCGGGACGGCTGCGCGGCGCGCCCGGCAGCCTGCGCCGCGACCAGGTGGACGGCACCGTGCTCGGCAGGCACGGCATGGACTTCACCGGCTTCGGCCGGGTCGGCACCGACGCCGACGGCCACTGGACGCTGCGCACGGTGCCGCCGGGCAACGGCTACATCAGCGTCTGCGTCTTCGCCCGCGGCCTGCTGCACCACCTCTACACCCGCATCTACCTCGGTACGGACCGCTTCCTCGACTCGCTGCCGCCCGAGCGCAGGCAGACGCTGGTGCCCGTGACCGAGCGCGCGGGCGTCCACCGGTTCGACATCCACCTGCAGGGCGAGAAGGAGACGGTCTTCCTCGACTTCGGCTGAGCCGCCCGTACCTGAAGGGCCGCCATACCGACTGCGGCCCAGGTCTTGACGCCGTCCTTCCCTTCGCGGGCCCGCCGTACGGGCAGGAACCCGCTGGGGGGACGGCATGACGGCGAGAACGAACGAAGCGGCCGGCACCGGCGAGGTGCACGATCTGCGCTCGGCGCTGGAGCGGCTGCGCCACTATCCCAGCCAGCTCATCGAGACGGGTCATCCGGTCGATCCGATCGCCGAGCTGGCCGGCGTCTACAAGCTCGTCGGCGCGGGCGGGACCGTGGTGCGGCCGACGAGGACGGGCCCGGCGATGATGTTCGGCAACGTGACGGGCTTCCCCGGCTGGCGCGTCCTGGTGGGGCTGATGGCCAGCCGCGAGCGGGTCGGGCTGCTGCTGGACGCCCCGGCGCGGCGGCTGACGCAGCGCATGGCGCGGGCGTACAAGAACGCGATGAGCCCCGTGGACGTCGGCGCGGACCACGCGGTGTGCCAGGAGGTCGTGCACCGGGCCGGCGACCAGGACTTCGACCTGCGCAAGCTGCTGCCCGCCCCGACCAACACCGAGGATGACGCCGGCCCGTACTTCTGCCTGGGCCTGGTGCTCAGCAGCGACCCGACGGGCCAGGCCGGCACCGACGTCACCATCCACCGGCTGTGCGTGCAGGGCAAGGACGAGCTGTCCATCTTCTTCGCGCCGGGCCGGCACATCGACGCCTTCCGCAAGAAGGCCGAGGCGCAGGGCAAGCCGCTGGCGGTGTCGGTCAACATGGGGCTCGACCCCGCCGTCCACATCGCCGCGTGCTTCGAGGCGCCGACGACGCCGTACGGCTACGACGAGCTCGCCGTGGCGGGCGGCCTGCGCGGCAAGCCGGTCGAGCTGACCCGCTGCCTGACCGTGGATCAGCGGTGCATCGCCAACGCCGAGGTCGTCATCGAGGGCGAGATCCTGCCCGGCGTACGCGTCGCCGAGGACCGCAGCACGCACACCGGGCACGCGATGCCGGAGTTCCCCGGCTACAACGGCCCGGCGAACCCGGCGCTGCCGGTGCTGAAGGTCACCGCCGTCACCACCCGCCGCAACCCGATCCTGCAGACCCTCGTCGGCCCCGGCGAGGAGCACGTGAACCTGGCCGGGCTGCCCACCGAGGCGAGCATCTTCAACGCCTGCGACAAGGCGCTGCCGGGGTTCGTCAGCGAGGTCTACGCCCACTCCTCCGGCGGCGGCAAGTTCCTGACCGTCATGAAGTGCAGCAAGAAGAGCGCGTTCGACGACGGGCGCGCCCGGCTGGCCGCGCTGGTGGCGTTCGGCACCTACACCGAGCTGAAGAACGTCATCCTCGTGGACGAGGACGTCGACATCTTCGACACCAACGACGTGCTGTGGGCGATGCAGACACGGATGCAGGGCAATCTGGACGTCATCGCCATCCCGGGGGTGGCCGGGCACGTGCTGGATCCGTCGCAGACCCCCGAGTACGACCCGCGCCTGCCGGCCAAGGGCGTCACCTCCAAGACCATCTTCGACGCCACGGCCCCGTACGAGCTGCGCGCCGAGATGTTCACCCGCGCCCAGTTCCGCGAGGTGGACCCGCGGCCCTTCGCAGCCGAGCTGTTCGGGAACGACGCCGCACCCGGCGCGCGGGCCGGGTCCGGCCACCACGACTGACTTCGCGATCACCTATCGGGAGCGACACCATGCCAGAACAACGACGTGTCCTGCTGGCCGTGACCGGCGCCGGCGGCACCCGCCTGGCCGGCCGGCTGCTGGCGGCCCTGATCGCCGACGCCCGCGTCGGCCACGTGGACCTGATGATCTCGCCGAACGGCCGCAAGCTCATCGCGCACGAGCACGCGGCCCCGCAGGACGCCGACCCGGTCGAGCTGATGCTCGGCGGCCCGTCGGAGAAGGTGATGCTCTGGGATCCGGAGTCCGACGTGGCCGGGCCGCCGTCGTCGGGCAGCTACCGCTGCTGGGGCATGATCGTGCTGCCGTGCGCGCTGGGCGCCGCCGCCAGGATCGCTCAGGGGGCGGCCAACACGCTGATCGAGCGGGCCGCGGACGTGTGCTTGAAGGAGCGCCGCCCGCTGATCCTGTGCCTGCGCGAGACCCCGTTGAACCTGATCCATCTGCGCAACATGGTGCAGCTCACCGAGGCGGGCGCGGTCGTCTATCCGATGATCCCGACGTACTACAACGTGCCGCAGAGCGTCGAGCAGATGGACGAGGAGTTCGTGGCGCGCCTGCTCGGCTTCGCCGGCCTGGACCAGACCGACTACTACGAGTGGACCGGCGCGGCCGGCACGGCCGCCTCGCGCGAACGATCGGGGGCGGGGTCATGAGGCTGATCGTCGCGATGACGGGGGCCAGCGGCGCGCCGCTGGGGGTGCGCCTGCTGGAGATGCTGCGCGAGTACGACGACGTGCACACCCATCTGGTGCTGAGCCGGTGGGCGCGGGCCACGATCGAGCTGGAGACGCCGTACGACGTGCGCGAGATCGCCAAGCTGGCCGACGTGGTGCACGGGCCGGGGGACCAGGCGGCGCCGATCTCCTCGGGCTCGTTCCGCACCGACGGGATGGTGGTCGTGCCCTGCAGCATGAAGACCCTGGCGGGCATCCGCACCGGCTACGCCGACGGGCTCATCGCCCGCGCGGCCGACGTCTGCCTGAAGGAGCGCCGCCGCCTGGTCCTGGTGCCCCGTGAGACGCCGCTCAACGAGGTGCATCTGGACAACATGCTGGCCTTGACCCGGATGGGCGCCACGATCCTGCCGCCCGTGCCCGCCTTCTACACCCGGCCGGCTTCTCTCCAGGACCTGGTGGACCATCTTGCGACCCGGATCCTGGACCAGCTCGGGCTTGCGGTGCCGGACGCCCGCCGCTGGACCGGCATGCCCGGGGCGAAGGAGACGCCCTGAACTGGCGCGTTGCGCAGGGGCATGTCGGGAGGTTAAGCTCGAATGCTCAGCAACAAATGAGCGTGATTCACAGCCCTCCCGTTAGGAGTATACCACCGAATGGCTAATCGTCAAGATAGTCTTGTGGAAGCCCTTGACGCCGAGCAGCGTACTGTGTCGTGGCTGTACGGCAGGCTCGACGTCGCCAGGGAGCGGGCGCAGGAGACGCTGCGCGAGGTGTACGGCAGGGGCGGCGCCCTGGGCACGCGTCAGGCGATGGTCGAGCGCGAGGCGCTGGCCTCGGAGCAGGCGCGCAGGCTGGGGCAGCTGAACGCGGTCGAGCGCGGCCTGTGCTTCGGCCGCATCGACGACGGGTCGGGGCAGAGCACCTACGTCGGCCGGATCGGGCTGCGTGACGAGCGGCACGAGTCGGTGCTGATCGATTGGCGGGCGCAGGCGGCGCGGCCGTTCTACGTGGCCACGGCCACCGATCCGGGCGGTCTGGTGCGCCGCCGGCACCTCCATCTGAAGGACCGCACGGTGGTCGGCATCGACGACGAGGTGTTCGACCTGGAGGGGATGAGCGACGGAGACCGGCGCACGCTGGTGGGCGAGGCGGCGCTGCTGGCGGCGCTGCGGCGGGGCAGGACCGGGCGGATGGGCGACGTGGTGGCGACCATCCAGTCCGAGCAGGACCGGGTGATCCGGTCCGCGCTGCAGGGGGCGCTGGTGGTGCAGGGCGGTCCTGGCACCGGCAAGACGGTGGCGGCGCTGCACCGGGCGGCGTACCTGCTCTACACCCACCGCGCCACGCTGGAGCGGCGCGGGGTGCTGGTGGTGGGCCCCAACCCGATGTTCCTGCGCTACATCAGCCAGGTGCTGCCCGCGCTGGGGGAGACGCAGGTGGTGATGTCCACGGTGGGCGAGCTGTTCCCCGGCGTGCGGGCGGCGGCGGCCGATCCGCCGCGGACGGCCGTGGTCAAGGGGGACGCGCGGATGGCGCAGGTGGTGGCCGGCGCGCTGGAGTCGCGGCAGCGGGTCCCGGACGGGGATCTGGAGGTGGAGCTGGACGGGCTGCGGCTGCGCGTCCCGCACGCGGTGTGCCTGGGGTTGCGCGACCGGGCGCGGGCGGTGCGGCTGCCGCACAACATGGCACGCAAGCTGTACGTCACCGAGCTGCTGAAGGAGCTGGCCAAGGCCGAGGCGCGGGCGCTGGAGGAGTCGCTGCACATCGAGGAGCTGGCCGACGAGGACGATCCGGAGCTGGGTGAGCCGCTCGATCTGGAGGGGGATCTGGACGAGCTCGATCTGGCGCTGGCCGCCACGCGGCTGTGGGACGAGCCGGAGGTGCGGCGGGCCGTGGACGGGCTCTGGCCGGAGCTGACGCCGCAGGACCTGATCGCGTGGCTGCTGTCGTCGCCGGAGACGCTGTGGTCGGTGGCGCCGCCGGGGCTGGACTGGGAGGTCGTGGTGCGCGCGGAGGAGGCCGCGTGGACGGTCGGGGACGTGCCGCTGCTGGACGAGGCGGCCGAGCTGCTGGGCGAGGACGACTCGGCCGAGCGGCTGGTGGCCAGGCGGCGCGATGAGGAGTGGGCGGAGCAGGAGCTGTACGCGCGGGAGGTGCTGGAGTCCACGGGCGTGGCGGAGGCGGGCGTCTTCGACCGGGCCGACGTGCTGGCCGAGCGGCACGCCGACGACGGGGCGGGGCTGACCACGGCGGACCGGGCGGCGGCCGACCGGCGCTGGGCGTACGGGCACGTGATCGTGGACGAGGCGCAGGAGCTGTCGGCGATGGCGTGGCGGATGGTCATGCGGCGGGTCCCCGCGCGGTCGCTGACGGTGGTGGGCGATCTGGCGCAGACGGGGTCGGCGGCGGGCGCGCGGTCGTGGGGCGAGGTGCTGGACCCCTATCTGGAGGGGCGGTGGCGCGAGGAGCGGCTGCTGGTGAACTACCGGACCCCGGTGGAGATCATGCGGGTGGCGGCGGACGTGCTGCGGGCGTTCGCGCCGGAGCAGGAGCCGCCGGAGTCGGTGCGCGAGGGCGGCTCGGAGCCCCGGGCGGTGCGGCTGGCCGTGGCGGGCCTGCCCGAGCTGGTCGGGCGGGAGCTGACGGAGATCGGCGAGGGGCGGGTGGGCGTGGTGACGCCGGACGCCCGGCACCCCGAGGTGGCGCGGCTGTTCCCGGAGGGGGATCTGGACGCGCCGGTGATGGTGCTGACGGTCGGGCAGGCCAAGGGGCTGGAGTTCGACGCGGTCGTGGTGGTGGATCCCGCGGGCATCGCGGGGCAGTCGGAGCAGGGCGGCCAGGACCTGTACGTGGCGGTGACCCGGGCGACGCGGCGCCTGACGGTGGTCTACGAGGGCGAGCTGCCTGAGGTCCTGTCCCGCCTGGCGTAAAGGCGGTGGGTACGGTGATCGTCGCCGTACCCACCGCAGAGCTCATTCGTTGGAGAGCTTCGCGGCGACGTCGCGAATGGCGCGGACGGCGTGGTCGAGGGCGCGCAGGGTCTCGGTGTCGAGATGGTCCATGAGACGCTGATACTGCTCCATGCCGGCGTTGTTGATCTCTTCGACGAGGGCGGCGCCTTCGGGAGTGAGCTCGACGCGGCGCACGCGGCGGTCTTGCGGGTCTTCGTGCCGGCTGACCAGGCCGTGGGCGACCAGGCGGTCGACGATGCCGGTGACGGTGCCGAGGCCCACGCCGAGGGCGTGGGCGAGATCCTGTCCCGAGGCGGAGCCGCCGATGGACAGGAGCATGACCACCTTGAGCTGTCTCATGGTGAGATTGGAGCTGAACAGGGGGGATTGGTGCTGGGCGAACAGCCGCCCGAGGCCACGCTGTGTTTCGATGATCCGGCGGATCAGTTCTTCGCGTTCGTCGCTCACGCTCACCTCTCGCTTCCTGAGAAGGTTATCAGGAAAGCTTGGGCCGTCTAAATATTCGTATAAGGCGAAGTGTTAGTCTGGGGCGAACTCTTGGAGGGGAGCCTATGACCGCTTTCGCCCGGTTGAGCCTGGTCAACCGCACACTTGTGATCTTGATCGCGGTCGTGCTCAGCGCGTTCGGCGCGTTCACGATCCCGCAGTTGAAGCAGCAGCTGCTGCCGTCTCTGGCGTTCCCGGGCGCGTTCGTGATCGCGCCGTACCCCGGGGCGTCGCCGGAGATCGTCGAGGATCAGATCACCAAGCCGATCGAGGACTCCTTCCAGGGGCTCACCGGGATGGAGCAGATGACCTCGACCTCGAAGGAGGGCCTGGCGCAGATCCAGGTGGCCTTCGAGTACGGCACCGACGTCGAGTCCTCGCTGAACAAGATGCAGCAGGCCATCACCAGGGTGGCGCTCCCGGACGGCGTGGACCCGCAGGTGGTGGCCGGTAACACCGACGACATTCCGGTGCTGGTCCTGGCCGTGGGCGACGGCGGTGACGAGCGGGCGATGGCCGACAAGCTGCGCCGGCTCGTGGTGCCGGAGTTGCAGGGCGTGGAGGGTGTGCGCGAGGCGGCGATCACGGGGACCCGTGACGAGGTCGTGACGATCGAGCCGGACGCCAAGAAGATGGCGCTGGCGGGCGTGTCGGCCGCGCAGATCCCCGAGGTGCTGAAGGCGAACGGGACGCCGATCCCGGCGGGCACGCTGACCTCGGACAACAAGTCGCTGACGGTTCAGGTGGGCGCGCGGGTCGACTCGGTGGCCAAGCTGAAGGCCCTGTACCTGACGCCGGCGCAGCCGGCGGCCACCCAGCAGCAGCCGTCCCAGGCGCAGGCGCAGGCGCAGGGCCGGCCGCAGACCGGGCAGGCCGGTCAGCCGGGGCAGAGCGCGCTGCTTCAGCAGCAGCAGGTGAAGCCGAAGCCGTTGAAGCCGGTCAAGCTGGGCGACGTCGCGACGATCACGCGCGGGCTGGCGGACCAGACCACGATCACCCGTACGGCGGGCAAGTCGAGCCTGGGCGTGTCGGTGACGATGGTGCCCGACGGCAACGCGGTGACGATCTCGCACGAGATCCGGGAGAAGCTGCCCGATCTGACCAAGGAGCTGGGCGACGGGTCGGACACGGCGGTGTCGGTGGTGTTCGACCAGGCACCCTACGTGGAGGAGTCGATCGCGAGCCTGACCACGGAGGGCCTGCTGGGACTGGCGTTCGCGGTGCTGGTCATCCTGGTGTTCCTGCTGTCGGTGCGTTCGACGCTGGTGACGGCGGTGTCGATCCCGCTGTCGGTGGTGATCGCGCTGATCGTGCTGTGGGCGGGCGACTATTCGCTGAACATGCTGACCTTGGGCGCCTTGACGATCGCGGTGGGCCGGGTGGTGGACGACTCCATCGTGGTCCTGGAGAACATCAAACGCCATCTCGCCTATGGCGAGGCGAAGCTGCAGGCGATCTTGACGGCTGTGCGTGAGGTGTCGGGCGCGGTGACGGCCTCGACGCTGACGACGGTGGCGGTGTTCGCGCCGATCGCGGTCGTGGGCGGCATGGTGGGCGAGCTGTTCAGCCCGTTCGCGGTCACGGTCGCGGTGGCGTTGCTGGCCTCGCTGGTGGTGTCGCTGACGGTGGTGCCGGTGCTGGCGTTCTGGTTCCTGAAGGCGCCCTCTCTGACGCCGGAGCAGGCGCGGGCGCAGCGGGAGGAGGCCGAGGCCAAGGAGCTGCGTTCGCCGTTGCAGCGGGCGTACCTGCCGGTGCTGCGGTTCGCCACCCGGTTCAAGCTGGTGACGGTGCTGATCGGCGTGGCGGTGTTCGTCGGGACGATGGGCCTGGCGGGCGGGCTGCAGACGAACTTCCTGGACTCCTCCGGGCAGAACACGATCTCGCTGTCGCAGCGGATGCCGGTGGGCACCGACCTGGCGACCACCGACAAGGCGGCCAAGCAGGTCGAGGGCGTGCTGTCGGACCTGGACGGCGTGGAGACGTACCAGGTGAACGTGGGTGGCGGCAACGCCATGCAGGGCGGTGTCGGCGGCGGCGCGGACCGGGCGTCGTACTCGGTGACGATCAAGGAGGACGCCGACACGGCGAAGGTCGAGCAGGAGCTCCGCGACAAGATCGCGGGCCTGTCGGGCGCCGGCGAGGTCAAGGTCGGCGGCGCGGGCGGGGGCGGGTTCTCCTCCGACTCGATCGACGTGATCGTGCGTGCGCCGGACACCGAGACGCTGCGCACGGCGGCCGACGCGGTCAAGGCCGCGATGGACGACGTGCCGGGGCTGCGCGACGTGTCGTCGAACCTGGAGGCCAGCGCGCCGCGGGTCGAGGTCGTGGTGGACCGGGAGGAGGCCGCCGAGCGGGGTCTGTCGGAGGCGCAGGTCGGTCAGGCGGTGGCGCAGGCGTTCCGCGGCGCACCGCTGGGGCAGATCACGCTGGACGGGCGTACGAGCGATCTGGTGCTGCGCGGCGCGGACGCGCCGGACGACATCGAGGCGGTGGAGGACCTGAAGCTGCCGACGGCGGCGGGTCTGGTGAAGCTGTCGACGGTGGCGGACGTGCGGCAGGTGGCGGGGCCGACGCAGGTCTCGCGCATCGACGGTGAGCGGTCGGCGACCGTGTCGGGCAAGGCGACGGCCAGTGACCTGGGCAGCGTGACGACGGCGCTGACGACGAAGCTGGACGCGCTGACGCTGAGCTCGGGCGCTTCGACCGAGATCGGCGGCGCCTCGGCGAGCCAGGCCGACGCGTTCTCCGACCTCGGCATGGCGATGCTGGCGGCGATCGCGATCGTGTTCCTGATCATGGTGGCGACGTTCCGCAGCTTCATCCAGCCGCTGATCCTGCTGGTGTCGATCCCGTTCGCGGCGACGGGCGCGATCGGGCTGCTGGTGGCGACGGACACGGCGATGGGCGTGCCGGCGTTGATCGGCATGCTGATGCTGATCGGCATCGTGGTGACGAACGCGATCGTGCTGATCGACCTGATCAACCAGTACCGGGATCAGGGCATGGGCGTGGTGGAGGCGGTGATCGAGGGCGGCCGGCGCAGGTTGCGGCCGATCCTGATGACCGCGGTGGCCACGATCTGCGCGCTGACGCCGATGGCGCTGGGGGTGACCGGCTCCGGCGGGTTCATCTCGCAGCCGCTGGCGATCGTGGTGATCGGCGGCCTGATCTCCTCGACGCTGCTCACCCTCGTTTTGGTACCGACGTTGTACACGGTGGTGGAGCGGGTCAAGGAGCGCACGCGGGGCAAGCGGGCGGAGCCGAAGCACGAGGCGAAGGTGCTGACGCCGACGCCGTGACACACGCTCACCGGATGCCCGGCGGGACCTTCGCGTCCCGCCGGGCATCCGGCTGTGACCGGTCGAAGGTAATCGCATAGCCGTCCACCGGACACGGGCGATGGTCGGCGCAGCCGTCGACGACGTGTCCCAGGCCGTCCCGAAGGAGGGCTCAGCCTGCTTCCTGTGCCGTCCCGAACCCGGCCAGGAACGCCCCGGCACCTGCCCGGTCCACCAAGACCGAGTCCGGGCGCATCTCCTCGCGCGGCGACGTGCTGATCGAGGCGGCCACGCAGCTCAAGAACACCGGCGGCATCGAGGACGTTCTCGGCCGGCTCGACGATGCCCCGTATCGGGACGGTGATCGGGTCGAGGGCGTCCGCTCGTTCGTCATCAGCATGCCCCGGCCGGGCGGCTAAGGCACGAAGGTGCTGGGCGTCCACGTCTCCCACGATGACAAGGGCCGCACCCGCTACGCTGTGGTGCGGGCCTGGCGTGTTCTGGATCGGCTTCGACTCGATGGAGTACGTCGAGTACGACGGGCACCATGGTCGGCTGGTGGGCTTCGCCTCCGTGGACGATGCGGGGGAGAGGCGATCATGGCGTCAACGATGCGGAGCCGGGGCCAGCGACTGTCACACGCCTGGCAGACATGGAAGGGGACTCCAGCCGAGCCTGCCCGAGGCTGGGTTCACCAGTCGTCGTCCACGTCGTCAGCATCGAATTCGACGGCGCCGATAGTCACCGGGCCCTTGCTCGACGGGGACAGGTCCGGCCACACGCCCTTCCGAAGGTCGTCCACCTGGCTGGCCGTACAGAGCCCCCACAGGAGGGTGCCCGCTATCCCGCACACCACGTTGAGCAGCGTGGGCAGGTCCTCACCGGCGCCGTTGACGCCGTGGATGACTCCCACCATGATGAGAACACCGACGACGGTCAGGGTTGCTGAGGAGAGCAGGGCCACCACGGCCACCACGCGTTGCTCAGTTGTGGGTCGCGCCTTTGCGGGTACGCACGACCGCTGTCCATCACGCTCCACGTTCTCCACGCTATGCCGTCCGCTGGCGGACATATATGAGCGCGCAGGTTAGTCGGCTGGCTCCACGGCGATATGGGGAGGAATCGGCACGACCTGCGGCGCACGCTACGACGGGTCAGGCCGGGACACCGGCTGGCTGCGTCGCCAGGGGTGGCCCTTATGAAGAGGTGTGCGGCGGCGAGGTGGTGGTGCACCTGATCGCCGGGTGCGCGCATGAGCATCTGCTGCTTGCCGCAGAGCGAGGAGCGGACCCGCCGCAACAAGATCACTTTGTGGACGATTTCACCCCACAGGCCCTCGACCCCGACATAGACGCCGGCTGGAAGACCATGCGCGCCACCGTTCGCCGCACCCTCCAGCCGTACCTGCCCGAAGCCAGCCTCGACGCGATCTCCGACTGGCTCAACGCGAACGGCTGAAAACCACCGCTCCGCAGGGTCGGCCCGATCATCGCGGCCGGCCGCGCCGCCCGTGACCAGGCGGCCCGTAAGGGGTCCCAGTGACCAGCGCCTCGGCGAGCTCCGCGTCCACCTCGACGCCTTGAGGGTGAAGCCGATGGCGGTCGAGGACTGTCAGGTGGCGGCGGGCGGTGCTGGCTGCGACGGGGTGCCTGGCATCTGGGCTGTGGGGGCGAACCAGGTTCTCGCTGGAGGAAGCAGGAGCAGAGTCACGATGAGGGCGGACCAGGATGCGGAGAGGACCCACATCAGGGTGTCTTCGATCAGGAAGTGGATGAAGTCGAGCAAGGGGATGGCGAGCTGGACGGCGATGGTGGCGTGACGGACCCGAGGGCGACGGGTGCGCCACTGGTTCGCCAACCAGCCGGTGGCGAGCGGCAGGAGGTAGAAGGGGGCGTAGAGCAGGTCCTCCAGGAAGTCGTTGGGGTTGAGGGCCAGCCCCAGAATGAGCAGAACGATGTTGAGCAGAGTGAGTGTCGCCTGGAACCAGATCAGGTTCCGGGCGATCCTTACAGACAGGGGCATGGCGGGGGGAACCACTTTCAGATCTCGGGAGTGGTGGCGGAGGCGTCCGCGCGGAGGACTCGCCGTGCCCATGATCCCATTTCTCCAGGCCGCGAGATCCGCAGCTTCCGCAGCGCCAACCCCACCTGCGGACGGGCCGACGAAGCCCGCCGCTGCCCCAACCACCTCCGCCGCCGGCCCCGCCCCGCGACGTCAAGGCCCGCTACCACCAGCACGACCACTGCCCCGAACGCTCCCAGCCGCCCCGACCCGCGAAGAAGCGCACCCTCCGCGAACGAGCCCGCAACCTCACACGCCAAGCCCTCACCCTTCCGCCTGCGCGAAGAATTCGAAACGCGGCTCGCCGTCATTCGCGAAGCCGGAAACACCCCCGGCCCCGCGACGCCCGGATCAACCGACTCGAAGCTGAGATCGCCGCGCTCCATGACCGCCTCGTCCACCAAGGTCAGACAGTCGAAGAACTCACGGTTTTCCGTAGCGAAGCGCTCTCGCGCCTCGCTGCCCAACACGAAGAGATCCTCCTACTCGGCCGCCGGCACGACCGCGACACCCGAGTACGTCGGCTGCCAGGCCGGGCTGTGGGAATCGGGCCATGCGGCTGAGCCACCCACTCGACATGATGTTCAGCCAGCCGACGGCAGGTCCTCGTTCCCGATTGCCAGATATCGGCGCAATGCCTCTCGCCCACCGGGAACGAAAGGCCATCGATCAACGACCTCCCGCAGTTCGGGCTCTGTGAGCCAGGCATGCCACGCGATCTCGGACGGATCTGGAACCAAAGGCTCAGTGATCACGGCCTCGTGCACCCCGAACCAGACAGGGCTGACCCCATCCCGGCACAGGAACGTGAACATGAAACGCACCGGGACGCCGGCGCCCAGCTCCTCGGACAGCTCGCGGGCTGCCGCGTCCTCATACGACTCGCCCACGTCCACGGCACCGCCGACCATCACGTCATAATGGCCGGGAAAGCGAGTGTGCTGCTCCGCCCGGCGCAGCACGAGGATCCGCCGCAGCGGATCGCGACAGATCGTCGTCGCGATCCGATGCATCCATCGCCGGCGCTCCGCCTCTGCCCGGTCCACGACTCCCAGCACGCGGTCCCGTTCGTCCACCCGCTCGACCAGCTCGCCCATGCAGGACACGATCGCAGGCACCACCGACAATCTGCTCGGCAAATACCCCGAGCTGATGATCTGCGTCACCTGATCTGCCCGGAAACGCGACACGAGCGACGACCCCCAGCGCGAACACCCCGATGGAAAGTCACCTGCTCAATCGCCACACGGACACAGCGCCGGGCGAGGGCTCTGATGGCTCCCAGCTGTCCGCCCAGCACGTAATCCAAGGCTTAGCCGATCTTGAAGCCTCCAGTGTCGCCAAGCGGATCTTGCCATGGCTTGACAACCGTGTGCACCCTCATGATCACTCTGGGATTTGTGTCGGTACGCACGGTTCCCCCACTCAGCGCTCGGCCGCAGCGCTGAGAGCGTCTGTTCTGCGCGAACGCGAGCCCGGGGTACTCCCTACGATCACGTCTCAATTCCTTGATCACGAACTAGGCCCTGGATATCCCCGGTCGAGGGCCTTGCGCATGCCATCGAGCAGCGCCGGAGCAGGTCACGCGGCGAAGCCGTGTGGGTACTAGTACCTGACGCAGTCCTGCTTGGCCAGAATCAGGCTCATCCCGGCGACCTTGTTCTTGTTCGACACGTGGAACAGGTAGTACGCCTTCTTGCCCGGCACGTCGGCGGCGGGGTATCCACCCGGACCGCGCCGTAGCTGGGGGTAGGCGGCCTTCAGTTGCGTCCTGGTAGAGCCGAGGCTGATGCCCTGGGGCGTCTTGAGGCCGGGGGGTGCGACGATCATGGCCACGCCGTGCTTCTTGGAGATGTACATGCCCACGCGATAGTTGCCGTACGGGCTCTCCTTGAGGTCCCAGCCCGTGCACCTGGCGGAGTCTCCGACGGGTTTGTGGATGATCCTTCCGGTCGCCTTGGCTTTCGTGGCGGTCATGCCGAGCTTCAGGTTGCCGTACCCGTACGGCCCTAGCGTCGCCTTCTGGGCGGCGAGCGCGGTGGGCGCGACGGCGAGCGGTATGACGCCTGCCGCCAGTGCCACCACCAGCGCTGAACGGCCGATCCGTAAGACGGTCGTCTGCTTCACGGTGTTTCCTCCTTGATCTTTGACTTGATCACCTTAGTGAGAGTTCGGAATCTTTGTGGAGGATTGGCGGGGTTGCGGGCAGGCGCCTCCGTACTCGGACCGCCCACCTGCGGCTCCGGCCTTTCCGACATCACTTCTCGGAGATCCCTCATGTGGTGGCATTCGATCCACTACCTCCCGCGCGGATTCTGGCTCCACGGCGTGCCCCGGCTCATGCTGCTCGGCCGGATACGCGGGCACAGGCCGGTCGTCGACGGGTACGGCCCGCGCAAGCCGGGCCTCGACGCACGCGGCCGGCGCGCTGTGGCTCGCGCAGCCGTGTGAGATCGCGGTCGAGTGGTCGGCGGGCGGCGTGTGGACGGAGCCGCAGAGGGGCCGGTTCCTGCGGATCAAGCGCGGCTCGGACGCGAGTGATCAGGCGGGGCCGTTGTCGTTCGACGCGCCGGGCCGGTCGTGGCAGCTGCGCGAGCTGGTCTGTATCCGGGTGCCGGGATGGTGGACGGGAAGCGGCCGTTCACCGCGGCCACACCAGGCGCGATCTTGACGAACGACGGTACCAAGGGCGTGTTCAGCAGCCCGTTCGTGGTGCTCGCCCCGGACGATGCGACCCCGCCGCCGGTGCAGTCGCGGGCAACCGAGCGCGCGGCGCTGTTGGCCGAGCAGCGCGCCCGCCGCGCTGGATCTGATCTACTTTGTAAAGGCACGGGCTGGCGGCGCCGCACGCCAGGATCATCCGAGCCGAGCAGGGAAGCCGGGCTCGGCGCCAGGTCAGCGGGCCACGGCCAGGCGGTAGTCCTCGTCGTCGGCCAGGAGGTTGCGATGGGTGTCGTCCGCGGTGATGACGCCGCCGTCCAGCACCAGGACCCGGTCGGCGGCATCCAGGAGTGCCGGGCTGCTGGCGATCACGATGGTGGTGCGGTTCCGGCGTAGTTTCGCGAGGTTGCGCGCGATGAGCTGTTCGGTGACCGCGTCCACCGCCGTCGTCGGGTCATGCAGGACCAGGATGTCGGCGTCGGCAGCGAGGGCGCGGGCCAGGGACAGCCGTTGGCGCTGCCCGCCGGAGAGGTTGGCGCCGCGGTCGCGGACGCCGTAGTCGAGCCCCTCGCGGTGGAGGCCGACGACGTCGGTCAGCATGGACGCCTCGACGGCCTCGGGGACCATCCGGCCGGCGCCCGCCGGGTCGATGTTCGTGCGGAGGGTGCCGGCGAAGATCTCCCCGTCGTACGGGTTCACCAGGATGTGCTCGCGGATCGCCTCGATCGACAGGTCCGCGATCTCCTGCCCGCTGACCCGCACCACCCCCTCGTACGTGCCGGGCGGGACGTTCGCGGCCAGGATCGCGGCCAGGTCGGCCGCCGCGCGCGGCTGGTAGGCGGTGATCGCCACGAACTCGCCGGCGGACACGTGGAACTTCAACTCGCGCAGGAGGCCGTACCGGACGCTGTCGACCTCGAGGTCTCCGCCTGCGGACACGCGCCCCGTGCCCGGGGTCATCACGGGCGGCGCGGCCAGCACCAGCGCCATCCGCTCGGCCGACGCGCGCGCGATCATCACGTACTTCGGCATCTCCGAGAACAACTTGAGCGGTTCCATGATGAACTGCGCCAGTCCGACGGCCATGACGAGCTGGCCGATGGTGATCTGGTCGTTGAAGGCCAGCCAGCCCGCCGTCAGGGTCACAGCGGTGGCGAGCACCGCGTTGAGTGCCAACGCGGTGCCGGCGTACGCGCCGTTCACCTTGGCGACGGCGATCGCCTGGCTTTTCGCCTCCGTGCTGACCTTCCGGTAGGACAGGAACCCCGCGTGGTTGCCGCCGAAACCGTGCAGCGGGCGCAGGCCGGTGATCAGGTCGGCGACCTTCGCGCCCGCCCGCGCCACCCGGGCCTGCTGTTCACGGGTGCCGGTGCCGATTCGCCTGGACAGCACGCTCAGGATCGACAGGATCGCGATGGTCCCCGCGATCACCAGCAGGCCGAGCTGGACGCTGGCGATGCCCAGCGCGACCGCCGTGATCAGCACCGCGACCAGTGAGCTGATCAGCAGCGGCACCACCTCGATGATGTCGGCGGTCTGGTCGGCGTCCTCGGTGGCGATGGTCAGGACCTCACCGGACTTGAGGTCGACGTCCCTGGCCACCGGTTGCAGCCCGGCGGCCGCGACCTGTACGCGCCAGCGGTGTGCCTCGGTCGTGTTGGCCTTCTGCAGGACGCGCATCCCGAACCGCCACGACAGCGACACCGTGGTGATGATCACGGCCAGCGCGGCGACCGACCAGCCGAGAGAGCCGAGGCTGCGGTTCTGCAACGTGTGCTCGACGATCAGGCCGAGTGCGATGGGGAAGGCGGTCTCGCCGGCCTGGTACATGCCCATCAGGACGGTGCCCCAGGTCATGGGGCCCGCGTTGCGCCGCAGCGCGGTCCAGAGGATGGCGGACCCCGTGCAGGGGCCCTGGTCGTCAGGAGCGGTCATCGAGGTGCCGGGCAATCGCTTCGGGGGTCCGCAGGGCGAACAGGTCACGAATGGTGATCACGGGACCGTACGCGCGGCGGAGCAGCCCGATCAGCCGTACCGCCAGCATGGAGTGTCCCCCGAGGGCCACGAAGTCGCCCACCGCGCTCACCTCGTCGTCATCCAGGTCCAGCGCCTCGGCGAAGAGCTCGCACACCGCGGTCTCGGTCTCGGTCGCCGGGCCGCGCTCGCCCGCCGTGGTCAGCGCCCCCAAGGGCCTGGCCTCCGGCAGCGCCTTGGTGTCGGCCTTCCCGTTCACCGTCAGGGGGATGGCGTCGACCTGGGCGTAGTGCGTGGGGCGCAGGTAGTCCGGGAGCCCGGCGCCCACCTCGGCGGCGACCGCCGCCAGGTCGGAGCCGCCCAGCACGAGGTAGGCGGCCAGCCGGTACGCGCCATCGACCTGCGGGTCGGGCTGGGCGACCGCGGCGGCGAACCGTACCGCCGGGTGTGCGGTGAACGCGGCCTCGACCTCGCCCAGCTCGACCCGGTGGCCCCGGATCTTGACCTGCTGGTCGGTGCGGCCCAGGTACGCCAGGTTCCCGTCGGGCCGCCGGGTCACGAGGTCCCCGGTGCGGTACATGCGCTCGCCGGGTTCGCCGAACGGGCAGGCGACGAACCGGTGCGCGGTCTGGGCGGGCTGGCCGAGATAGCCGCGCGCGATGCCGATGCCCGACACGTACAGTTCGCCGGGTACGTCGTCGGGCACGGGCCGCAGCCATGGGTCCAGCACGTACACGTCGGTGTTGTCGATGGCCACGCCCACCACCGGGTCCTGGCACTCGAAGGTGCCGACGCCGAGGGTGTTGATGGTGTACTCGGTGGGCCCGTACAGGTTGTAGCCGGCCGTCCCCTCGGTCGCGGCGAGCCGGTGCCACAGCGTCGGGGTGACGGCCTCGCCGCCCAGCAGCACCAGCGGGGGCCGCCGCGCGGGGTCGTCGAGCAGGCCCTCGGCCACGAGCTGCTGCGCGTAGGTGGGGGTCACGTTGATGACGTCGATCCGGTGCTCCAGGCAGTATTCGACCAGACGGGGCGCGTCGCGTCGCAGCTCCTCGTCGCAGATGTGCACCTCGTGGCCGTCGGCGAGCCACAGGAGCTCCTCCCACGACATGTCGAACGCGAACGACACGGTGTGCGCGATGCGGAAGACCCGGTGGGCGTGCTCCGCCAGCACCGGCTCGAAGATGCGGCGCTGATGGTTGATCAGCATGTTGGTGAGCCCGCTGTGCTCGGTCACCACGCCCTTGGGCTTCCCGGTCGATCCTGAGGTGTAGATCGTGTACGCGGGGTGTCGCAGGCGGTCCGGGTCGTCCGGTGCGAAGGTGACGAACGGCTCGGCCTCGGGCAGGGGACGGTCCAGCTCGATCAGGTCGCCGGTCAGCCGGCGGGAGACGGCGCTCACGGTGAGGATGACGTCCGGGCGGGCGTCCGCGACGATCGCGGCGATCCGCTCGTCCGGGTGGTCCAGCTCCAGCGGCACGTACGCGGCGCCGACGCGCAGGACGGCGAACAGTGCCACGATAGAGTCGAGGGAACGCGGGATCGCGAGACCCACGGTCATCCCGGGGCCGATGCCGCGTGCGGCGAGGACCCCCGCCACCGCGCGGCTGCGGTCCCTGAGCTGGGCGAACGTCATGGTCTGGCCGTGGGCGACGAGCGCGACGCGTTGCGGGCCGCGGTCCGCCGCCTGGTCGAACCGGTCGACCACGGTGTCCGTGCCGACATCCGTCCGCCCGGCCGGCTCGGGTTCGGGCCCCAGGCCCCGCAGCGCGCCCACCGGCCCGGTCGAGCGGGTCAGGTCGTCGAGCACCCGCAGGTAGTCGTCCAGGAGGCCGCGGGCGCGCTCCGCGTCGTCGGCGCGATGCTCCAGCTTGACCGTGAGCCGGTCGCCAGGCGTGACGACCCAGGTGAACGGGTAGTGCGTGGAGTCGTCGGCCTGCACCGCGGTGATGCCGTGCCTGGCGTTCATCGTGGCGAACGCGTCCATGTCCAGGAAGTTCTGCAGCACGAACAGGTTGTCGAACAGGGTGTCGTGCCCGCTGGCCCGCTGGATCTCGCCGAGCCCCAGGTGCTCGTGCTCCATCGCCGCGACCCTGGCCGTCTGCACGGCGGTCAGGTAGTCCCGCACCGTGTCGTCCGGCCGTGCGCGCGTCCAGGTGGGGACGGTGTTGAGCAGCACGCCGACGATGCCGGACAGGCCCTCGCCCTCCCGGCCGGAGACGGTCACGCCGAACACGGCGTCGCCGCGGCCGGTGTGGGCGCCCAGCAGCAGGCCGAGCGCGCCGGTCAGCACCGAGTTCAGCGTGACACCGTGCGTCCTGGCCGCTGCTCGCAGCAGCTCCGACTGTTCTGCGGACAAGGTGCGGACGAGTGCGTGCGGCAGGTCGTCCGACGGCGACGGCGCCGGTCCGGCGAGCAGCGTCGGGCCGGGGAGGCCGCTCAGGTGCTCCGCCCAGAAGCGTTCGGACGCGGAGAGGTCCTTGGCGTCGAGCGCCCGGGCGTAGTCCTCGAAGCTCGGCGTGGCCGGGGCCGGGTCCGGCCGCTCTCCCGCGACGACGGCCCGGTAGGCGTCGAACAGGTCCCGCAGCACGATCTCGCGTGACCAGCCGTCCCACAGCAGCAGGTGATAGCTCAGCAGCAGGCCGTCGCGCTCGCCGGGCCGGCGCACCACGGTCAGCCGGATCAGCGGTGGCTCACCCAGGTCGAAGCCTGTGGCGCGGTCCCGGGCGCGCAGAGTGTCGACGTCCGCGTCCGTGGCCAGTTCGACCGTGCGGACCTCGATCCGCCGGTCCGCGGCCAGGACCTGGACGGGATCTCCGGCGTCGTCGGTGGTGAAACCGGCGCCCACGACGGGGTGCCGCGCGATCACGTACGTCATCGCCTCGGCCAGGGCGCCGGTGTCCAGACGCCGGTCGAAGGCGAAGTAGTTCTGGGCGACGTACGGTCCGGCCGAGCCCGCCAGCTGGGCCTGGAAATACAGCCCCTTCTGCAGCGGGGTCACCGGCGCCGTCCGCTCGGCCGTCGCGCAGGCGTCCGCGATGTGCTCCAGCGCGCGCCGCCAGTGCTCGGTGAGTTCGTCGGGGATGCCTTCCGCGAGGGTGAAGGCCGCGCGCAGGTTTCCGGTGGCCGCGTCGATCCACGCGTTGACCTCGACGGCGTACGGGCTGCCCTGCTCGCCGCCGGTGATGGTCAGCGCTTGTGACTCACTGGCCCGGCCGAGGTAGTTGAACAGCACCTGCGGGCGGGTGTTCAGCAGCGGTGCCGTCTGCGGGTTGAGGTACCTGAGCTGGCCGTAGGCGACGTGCCCGCGCTCGTCCGGCTGGCGTTCGGCGACCTCGCGCGCCGCGGCGACGGGGTCGGTGTGCGCCGTGAGCCGCACGGGTGCGATGGAGGTGAACCAGCCGATCGTGCGGGTGTAGTCGTGGTGTTCGCGCATCGGGACCCGGCCGTGCCGCTCCAGCTCGATCGCGAGGTCGGCGGGCGAGGGCTGGACGTGGGTCAGCGCGGTGCGCAGCGCGCCGCACAGCAGCTCGGTGAGACCGACGCCGAGCGCGGCGGGGGCGATACGCGTCACGCGGGTGGTCAGTCCGGGTGGGACCTCCACCGTGATCTCGCGCAGCCCCTCGATCGCGGGCAGCAGCGCGGGCGCTTCGAGCGTGGTGATCCAGTGTCCGAGGTCGTCGGTCGCGTGGGCGGCGCCGGTCGTCAGCGCGTCGGCGTACTCGGCATAGGACGTCGTCGGCGGCGCCGGGGCCGCCCCGCGCAGGGCGGTGGCCAGGTCGTCGAGCAGGACCAGCCAGGACACCGCGTCGATGGCGAGGTGGTGCACGGTGATCACCAGGGTCCGGCTCGCCGCCAGCCACGAGAACGCGATCATCTGCCCGGATCCGGGATCGAGCCGGCCGGCGTCGTCGTTCGCCACGGCCGTCGCGTCGGTCGCGTCCGTGCTGACGACGGTGACCTCGCGGACGGGGTCGGTGCGCAGCGCCCACACCCCGTGCTCGGCGCGCAGCCGCAGCCGGAGGACCGGGTGCGCGGCCACGACGGCGTTCGCGGCGCGCCCGGCGTCGGCGAAGGAGGCACTCTCGGGTGCCACCAGTGTCCTGGCCTGGGCGAACCGGGCGAGGGAGCCGCCCAGCTCTCGCTGGCGCAGGATGATCGGCGTCGGTGTCAGCGGGCCGTCCGCACGGAGGGCGGGCGCCATGTCCTGTACGGGGTGTGTACCGAGGTGTTCGGCGAGCGCGCGTGGTGTCCTGAGCAGGAACACCTCCCGTGGGGAGATCGGCAGGCCGAGCGCCCTGGCCCGGTTGACCACGGTGATGGCGACGATGCTGTCGCCTCCGGCCCTGAAGAAGTCGGTGTCGCCGTCCGCGTCGGAGCCGGGCAGCACCTCGGCGAAGATGCCGGTCAGTGCGGCGAGCGTGGATTCACCCGTGACCACCGGGGTGTCGGCGCGCTCGCTCAGGGCTTTGCGGTCCAGCTTGCCGTTGACCGTCAGGGGCAGGGCGCCGACCTGGAGCATCCGGCCCGGCACCATGTGCGCGGGCAGTTTCGCCGACAGCAGGCCGGCGAAGTCGCCGGGCACCCGGCCCACGACGTGCGCGACCAGGTGATCGCCGCTGCCCGCCACGGTGACGGCCACGTCGGCCACGCCGTCGAGCTCCCTGATCGCGGACTCCACCTCGCCGAGCTCGATGCGGAAGCCCTTGAGCTGCACCTGATCGTCGGCGCGGCCGGTGAACTCCAGCTCGCCGTCGATCGTGCGGCGGGCGAGATCCCCCGTGTGGTACATGCGGGAGCCGTCGCCGGTGAACGGGTTCGCCACGAACCGGCTCGCGGTGAGCTCCTGCCTGCCCAGGTAGCCGAGCGACACCTGGTCGCCGGCGACGTAGATGGCGCCCGGCCGGCCCGGCGGCACCGGCCGGAGCCGGTCGTCGAGCAGGTAGGTGACCAGGCCGGGGATCGGGCGGCCGATCGGGCTGGCGATCGGGCTGGCGTCGTCGCCGGAGGCGAAGTCGTCGCCGGTCAGCACCCGGTGCGTGACGTGGACGGTGGTCTCGGTGATGCCGTACATGTTGACCAGTTGGGGCGAGCCGGTGCCGTGCCGCTCGACCCAGCCGCGCAGCCGCCCGAGATCCAGTGCCTCGCCGCCGAAGATGATCCGGCGCAGCGAGGTGACCGGCTCGCCGGCGTGCCGGTCGGCCTCGATGAACTGGTAGAACGCCGACGGGGTCTGGTTGAGCACGGTCACCCCGCGCTCGCGGACCAGCCGGTGGAAGTCGACCGGGGAGCGGGTCAGGCCGTACTCCGGCACCAGCAGCTCGCCGCCGTGCGCCAGCGCGCCCCACAGCTCCCACACGGAGAAGTCGAAGGAGTAGGAGTGGAACTGGACCCACACGTCATGAGGTCCGAAGTCCATGTCGGGCCGGGTGTTCGCGAGCAGCGTCACCACGCTGGAGTGCGGGACGACGACGCCCTTGGGCCTGCCGGTCGAACCGGAGGTGTAGATCACGTACGCCGGGTCGTGCCGGCCGACCTCAGGCGTGGTGGTGTCCAGCGGCAGCTCATCCCCCTGGACCAGCACGCGGGCCGGCACGCCCGCCCGGGCCGCCAGCTCCGTGAAGCGGTCGCGGTGTTCCCGGTCCACGAGAACGACCCGCGGGGCGGCGTCGGCGAGGATGTACTCCAGGCGTTCGTCCGGGTAGGCCGGCTCCAGCGGCACGTACGCGCCGCCCGCCGTGACGATCGCGACCAGGGCGGCGACCTGCTCAAGGGAGCGCGGGACGGCGACGGCGACCCGTTCGCCCGGTCCGACCCCGGCCGCGCGCAGCGCCGCGGCCAGCTCGTTCTTCGCCTCCGCCAGCTCGCCATAGGTGAGCGAGCGGGTGCTGCCGTCCAGGGCGCACTGGGTGACGGCGACGGCGGCCGGATCGCGGTTCGCGGCGGCGTCGAACAGCCCGCCCAGCGTCGCCGGCGTGATCGGCGGCGTGATCGGCGCGGTGCGTCGTGTCGCGCCGTCCCGCACCAGGTCGTCCGGCCGGGTGAGCAGGCCGGTCAGGGCCTGGGTGAACGTGCGCAGGATCGCCTGGGCGTGCGTCTCCCGCAGCAGGTCGCCGTCGTAGATCAGGTTGAATCGCGGGCGACCGTCGAGCGCGCGCTCCACCACGAGCGTCAACGGGTAGTGCGGGGCGCCTTCGTTCACGATCCCGGTGATCGCGAATTCGCCGCCGGGCCTGCGCAGAGCGTCCACGTCCGCCGCGATGTCGAACACCACCAGGGTGTCGAACAGCGGGCCGCTGCCGATCTGACGGCCGATCCTGGTCAGGGAGACATGCTGGTGCGGCAGCACCGCGCTCTGGTGGTCCCGTACCGAGGTGAGCAGGTCGCGCGCCGTGGTGGTGCCGTCCCAGCGGGCGCGTACGGGGATCGTGTTGATGAGCAGCCCCACCATGTCCTCGATGCCGGGCACCTGCGCGTCGCGCCCGGACACCGTGGAGCCGAACACCACGTCCTGGCTGTGCAGGATGCCGCCCAGCGTCACCGCCCACGCGCTGTGCACGGCGACGCTCAGGGGCACACCCGCTGACCGGACGGCCGCGTCGACGTCGTCGTCCGGCTCCACAGCGGTGTCGGCGAACCGGCCGGACGGGGTGTGGCCCTCGGCGACCAGCGAAGGGCCTGGCAGCTCTGCGAGCTCATCGCGCCAGACCCAGTCGCTCTCGTCGTCGTCGCGGGCGGCGAGCCAGCGTACGTAGTCGGAGAAGTCGCCCTTCGGGTACACGGTCCCCGGCGCGTGGTACTCCGCCAGCAGCGCGCGCAGCATCGGGGGCACCGACCAGCCGTCGGCGACGATGTGGTGCACGGTCTGCACCAGCACGCTGCGGCCGGCGCCCGCGCGGATGAGGGTGAAGCGCATCAGCGGGCCGGTGGCCAGGTCGAACCCGGCGCGGCGGTCCCGCTCGGCGTGCTCGCGGATCTCCTCGCCGGTGATGCCGGGGCGCTCCACCGTGGTGAACGGCGCCTCGACGCCGCTCTCCAGCACCGAGACCACCCGGCCGTCGGCGAGGGCCACGAACCGCGCGGCCAGGTTCGGGTACAGGGTGAGCAGCCGGGTGGCCGCCGCCGCGAGCCGGTCGGCGCTCACCTCGCCGTTCAACGTCAGCACCTGCTGCTCGACGTAGCTGCCCGGAGAGTCGTCGTCGAAGACGGAGTGGAAGTACAGGCCCTCCTGCAGCGGGGTCAGCGGCAGGATGTCCCGCAGCGCGGGGCCGTCCAGGGCGTCGACATCGGCCTGGGTGAGCGGGACCGCGCCGAAGTCGCTGGGGGAGTGGCCGCCCTGGTCGAGCGTGGCCAGCCCGGTCAAGGCCGCCCGGAAGTACGCGCCGATCGCCGTGATGTCCTCGTCGGCGAACACTCCGTCCGGCCACGAGATGGTGGTGACCAGCTCGTACTCGCCGGTCGGGCCGGGTTCGGCGATGGCGTTGAACTCCAGGGCGCGCGGCAGGCGCATTCGCGGGTCGCGCTTCTCGCCCAGCTGCCCGGTGGCGCCTGCGAGCTGCCAGTCCCCGGACGCGCCCGCGTCGAAGCGGCCCAGGTAGTTGAACAGCACCTGCGGGGCGGGCGCGTCGAACCTGGTGCCGGTCAGGTAGCGCAGGGCGCCGTAGGACACGCCGTTGCCCGGCACCTGGGCGAGGTGTTCCTTGACCGACTTGAGCGCGGCGGTCAGGTAGCCGGGGGCGGTGAAATCGTCCGTCGCGCCCGGGTCCACGGTCACCGGGAACAGCGTGGTGAACCAGCCTACGGTCCGCGACAGGTCCGGCTCGAAGCCGGCGGCGTCCGCCACGAACCGTCCTTCGCGGCCGTGACCTTCGAGCTCGATGTGCGCGAACGTCTGGTCCTGCCCGAGGCCGCGGCGCCACCGGGCGAGGGCGATGGCGAGCGCGGTCAGCAGCACGTCGTTGACGCCCGCGTGGAACCTCGCGGGGACCTCGCCCAGCAGCGCGGCGGTGACCTCGGGGCTGACCGAGACGGCCTGAACCCTCTCACGCGCGACGGTGTCGGACTCGGACAGCGGACGCCTGCCCAGCGGTCCGTCCGTTCCGGGCAGGGGACGCTGGAAGTAGCCGCGGTCCGTGCCGAACGTCGCGCGCTCCAGCAACTGTGTCCAGCGCCGGAACGACGTGCCTGCCGCGGGCAGCTCGATCGGTGTGCCGGAGGTGAGCTGCCGCCATGCCGTGGCCAGGTCGTCCATCAGGACCCGCCAGGAAACGCCGTCGATCACCACGTGATGGGCGACCAGGACGAGTTGCCGGGCTTCGCGCCGCCAGACGGCGCGGAGCATGACGCCGTTGTCCGGGTCGAGCCCGTCGGTGGCGAGCTGGACGCACTCGTCGAGCGGCCGGTCGCTCTGCCGCCACTCCGCGACGGCCTGGTCCGCCTCCGGGATGTCGAAGCCCCAGCGGGCGCCGCGCACCAGCTTGGCGCGCAGCATGTCGTGCCGCCTCAGCAGGGCGGTGAGCATCTCGTCGAGGGCGTCGGCGGTCAGGTCCGCCGGGGTGTTCAGCACCGTCGACTGCACGAAGCCGTCGATCGCGTGGGTGTTCTCGCCGAGCCACTGCACGATGGGCGCCCCGACGACGGAGCCGGTCGCGACATCCTCGTGATCGACGGCGGAGAGGTCATCACGGCTCGCCACCGCCGCCAGCCCCCGTACGGTGCTGTTGGCGAAGATCTGCGCCGCCGTGACGTGCAGGCCCGCGGCGCGCAGCACGCTGAGCAGCGAGATGGCCAGGATGCTGTCCCCGCCGAGCCTGAAGAAGTTCTGGTCGGCGCCCACCTCGTCCAGCTGCAGGACCGACGCCACCGCCGCGCTCACCACGCGCTCGTTCTCGGTGGCGGGCGCGATGAACGGGCCGTCCCCGATCACCGGCTCCGGCAGCGCGTCGCGGTCGAGCTTGCCGTTCGGGGTGAGCGGGAACGCCGTCATCACGACGATGTGCGCGGGCACCATGTACTCGACCATGTGCTCGGCGGCCCACGCCTTGACCTCGTCCGCACGCAGGTCCTGGCTCCCGGCCACCGGGATCACGTACCCCACCAGGTAGGTGCCGCCTGCCGCGTTCTTCTTCGCGACGACGCAGGTGTGCCGGACGCGGGGGTGCTCCGCGAGACCGATCTCGACGTCCTCGATCTCCAGCCGCATGCCGCGGATCTTGATCTGGTTGTCGGCCCGGCCGAGGAAGTCCAGCGACCCGTCCGGGGCGAACCGCGCGAGGTCGCCGGTCCGGTACAGCCGGGACCCGTCACCGGCGAACGGATTCGCCACGAACCGGGAGGCCGTCAGGCCGGGGGCGTTGACGTAGCCGCGTCCCAGGAGGAACCCGCCCGCGTACAGCTCGCCGCCGACGCCGACCGGGACCGGGCGCAGCTCCTCGTCCAGCACGTACAGCTCGGTGTTGGGGTTGGCCTTGCCGATCGACGTCGACAGGCGCTCGGCCGCGCCCCGGTAGATGACGTGCGAGACGCCGATCGTGGTCTCGGCCGGGCCGTAGCCGTGGTAGAGGGGGATGTCGAGCTTGGTGCGGAACCGTTCGTACAGCTCCGGGGTCAGCACCTCGCCGCCGCACCAGACATGCCTCAGGCTGTCCAGCCGGCCGGAGTCGCCCGCGATCTCCAGCAGCACGTCCAGCATGGACGACACCAGGTAGGTGAAGGTGACGCGCTGCTCGGCGATCACGCTCAGCAGATGGTGCGGATCGCGTTCGCCGCCGGGCCGCAGGACCACCAGCTTGCCGCCGCGCACCAGCGGCAGGAAGATCTCGTTGATGGAGATGTCGAACGACAACGGCGCCTTGAACAGCGACGCGTCGTCGTGGGTGAAGCCCAGGATCTCCTTGCTCTGCCACAGCAGGCGCTCGCTGATGGCCTCGTGCCGGATCATCGCGCCCTTGGGCCGCCCGGTCGAACCGGAGGTGAAGATCACGTACGCCAGGGCGGGGCCGGGGATGGCGGCCTCGGTGTCCTCGGTGGGATAGGAGCCGAACCGCCAGTCGCCGAGATCGACGGCCACGGCCTCCGGTTCACCCGCGTCGTGCTCGCCGGAGTCGTTGAGCTGCAGCACGACCTGGGCGTCGTCGATGACGACCGCCCGGCGCGCGGCGGGCCAGTGCGGATCGAGCGGTACGAACGCGCACTCCGCCTGCAGGACGCCGAGCAGGCCGATCACCATCTCGGCGGAGCGGCCCAGCGAGATGCCGACGATCTGTTCGGCGGTGAGCCCGCGTTCGATCAGGTGGTGGGCCAGCTGGTTGGACAGCTCGGCCGCCGCGCGGTAGGTCAGCGACCGATGATCGTCGACGATGGCGATGGCGTCCGGCCTGGTGCGAACCTGCTCGCGGAACATCTCCACGATGGTCGGGCGGACCCGGTCGGCCTTGGTGTCGTTCCACTGGGCCAGGGCTTCGAGCCGGGCCGGCACGCTGGACGGGCCGATGGTGCCGATGGGCCGGTCCGGGAAGTCGGTCAGGTCGTCGAGTGCGAGCTGCGCGTCGGTCAGCACGACGCCTTCGGGGACGGTGATGCTCCGGCCGTCCGCGCCGGCCGTCCAGCCGCCGACTCCGTCCCCGCCGTTGCCGGCCCATCCGACGACGTCGGCGAACAGAGTTCCGGGGGTGAGCTCGAGGCTGCCGGGGCTCTGGCCCGTCGCCCAGTAGGCGAGCCCGATGGCACACGCCTCGGCGATGGTCCTGTCGGGATGGTCGCCGATCCGCCGGCGCACGTTGTCCAGGTGCGCGGGGGAGAGGAGTGCGACACGAGTGCTCGGTTCCATCATCGAAGACTCAGCTGTCCCTTTCATATGAAGGTTAGCCTAACCTAATTCGATATGCCCTAACTGCCGTCTTGCCACGCGCGCCACAGCTGCGCGTATCGGCCGCCCAGAGCGACCAGTTCGTCGTGTGTCCCTTGCTCCACCACGCGTCCCGCGTCCAGCACGGCGATGCGGTCGGCCGCCATCGCCTGGGTCAGCCGGTGTGCCACGAGCAGCGTGGTGCGGTTCAGGCACGCGGCCGACACGGCTCGCTCCAGCTCGGCGGCGCCCTGACTGCCCGCCTCCGCGGTCGACTCGTCCAGCACCACCACCGGTGATCGGCCCAGCACCAGCCGGGCCAGCGCGATCTGGGCCACCTTGGTGCCGTCCAGGCGCTCGCCGCCCTCGCCGACCATGGTGGTCAGGCCGTCGGGCAGCGCCGCGACCCACGGCTCGGCGCCGACTGTGCGCAACGCGTCCATCAGCTCGGCGTCGGTCGCCTCGGGAGCGGCCAGGCGCAGGTCGTCGGCGAGCGAACCGGAGAACACGTGCGTCTCCTGCGTCAGGATGCTCACCAGGGCCCGCACTCCGGCCTCGTCGAGGCCGGCGAGGTCGGTCGATCCGATGCGCACGGATCCGGCCTGCGGGGTCCCGATGCCCGCGATCAGCGCGGCCAGCGTCGTCTTGCCCGCGCCCGTCGCCCCCACCAGGGCGAGCGAACCGCCTGCGGGGATCACCAGGTCGACGTCCAGCAGGACCGGGTGCTCGGAGCCGGGGTAGCTGAACGTCAGTCCTTCCACCGTCACCCGGTACGGCCCGGCGTCCGCGGACCCGGCGGCCGCGTGGCCCACCAGCCTGTCCTCCGCCGCCTCGCCCAGCACTCCGACCAGCCGGGTCAGGCTCGCGCCCGACTTCTGTGCCTCGTCGAAGGTGAACATGATGGCGCCCAGCGGATTGAACAGCCGGTGGAACAGCAGCGGGGCGACCGACGCCTCGCCCAAGGTGACGGCGCCGGCCTCCAGCAGGAGGTATCCCACCACGATGATGAGGACCAGCCCGATGAACTCGGCGCGGTTCTCCCTGCCGACGAACCGGCCGAAGAACCGGAACACTTCGACACCGAGATCGCGTACCCGCCACGACTCGCTGGTGACCTGCTCGCGGAAGGCGTTCTCCAGGCGGTAGGCCCGGACGGTGCCGATCCCGTTCAGGCCACTGATCAGCGCCTGCGCGCGATCGGCCTGGGCTTCGCGCTGCTTCTGGTAGAGCGGTGCGGATCGGGGGAGATACCAGCGCAGGGCCAGCCAGTACGCGGGCAGCGCGGCGGCGCCCGCCAGGCCGAGCCGCCAGTCCAGCCCGAACATGCCGATCGTGGCGATGACGACCAGCACACCCGCCGAGAACACCGTGGGGACGGCCGTCCGGATGCCCTTGGACACCACGGCCACATCGTCACCCACCCTGGACAGCACGTCGCCCCGGCCGACCTGCTCGATCCGCGCGCTGGGCATGCCCAGCACCGCCTGGACGGCGGCCTCCCGCAGTTTCGCGAGCAGATCCGCGCCCAGCCGCCCGATCAGGTACGTCGACGCCGCGATGGTCGCCGAGCCGAGCAGCGCGGCGGCCACCATCAGCATCCCGACGGTGACCAGGACCGACCGCGGTCCGCCCTCGACCACCCCGTCGACCACCTGGCCGAGCACGAAGACCGGCACCACCTGGAGCGCCGCCCCCGCCACCGTGGTGAGCACGCCGGCGCTCGTCAGCCAGGGCACCTCGCGGGTGTGCGCGGCCACCCATCGGGTGGCCTCGCGTCCGGTCGCCGTGCGCAGGATGGCCGAGGTGGCGCGCGTGCCGGTGGTGCTCACGCCCGGACCGTGGCGGCTCGGGGACAGGACGCGCTCAAGGACATCTCTAGCCGGCCGACTTGACGAGCTCGTCGATCGCGTACGGCAGCGACAGCAGCGTGCCCTGCGACATGGCCGCGCCGATCGCCGGCCCCTCGCTGTCCAGCAGGTAGGACACCTTGCCGTTCTTGACCGCGGGCAGGTTGGCGAACAACTCGAACTTCTTCAGCGCGTCCTGGTCGGCCTGGTCGGCGATGACGAAGATGCGGTCGACGTCGATCAGGTCGATGCGCTCGGGGGACAGCACGGTGTAGAAGCTGCCGCCCGCGATCTTGTCGATCTCCGTCGCGCCCTTGAAGCCGATGCCGGACACCAGCCGCCCGCGAACGTCGGTGGTGGTGAACGGCGCGACCGAGTTCTTGTACCAGGACACCGCGACCGCGGTCCGGTCCGCGAACTCCGGGTGCTCCTTACGAGCCGTGTCGAGCTGGTCCTGGATGCCCTGCACCAGCTTGGCGCCCTCGTCCGCCTTGCCGAGCGCCTTGGCGATGTGCGCCGCGTTGTCCTGCCACGGCGCGCTGAACGGCTCCTTCTCGCCCTTGGTGCGGCCCACCGTCGGGGCGATCTTGGAGAGCCGGTCGTAGGCGGCCTGGTCGATCTCGGAGTAGACCGCGATGATCAGATCGGGCCGCAGCGCGGCGATCTTCTCATAGTTCGGGCCGGAGTCCCCGTTGGTCATGATGACCTCGGGACGGGTGTCGCCCCACTTGTCCTTCACCCAGGGCCACTGGGTGTTGACGTCGGGAGTCTTGCCCGCCGGGTTCGGGTACTGATCGACCATGCCGACCGGCTTGATGCCGAAGGCGAGGATGGCCTGGTCGTCGGTGTAGCCGACGGAGACGACCCGCTCGGGGGCCTTGGCGATCTGGGTGGACCCGAACGCGTGCTCCACGGTGACCGGGAACACGCCACCTGTGGTGGTGGCCGCAGTAGCGCCGCTCGGCTTGTCCGCCGGCTCGGCGCCGCATCCCGCGACGAGGCCGGCGCCGAGGGCCGCAGCGGACAGCACCGCTGCGAACCGCCGCAAGGTTTTCGAAACCGTTGTCAGTTGGAGAAGCATCGAGAATCCCTTGCCTTTATGCAATTCGCTGCAACCCTGATGAGGAGCAGGGAAACCGTAACACGGAGAACTTAGGTGAGGCTAACCTCACTTTTATCTCCCTGGCCTGAGGTTGGCTCTCACCAGCAGATAGACCAGGAAAGGACCGCCGATCGCGGCGGTGACCACGCCGACCGGGAGGGTGAGCGGCAGCGCCGTACGCGCCACCAGGTCCGCACCGATCAGCAGCAGCGCGCCCACCAGCCCGGAGGCCACCATCGGAGGCGTCGGGTAACGCGCCAGGCGCATCGCCACCTGCGGCGCCACCAGCGCGACGAACGGGACCGGGCCCGCCGCGCTGACGGCCACACCGGCCAGCAGCACCGCGCACAACAGCAGGACCGCCCGCACCATCGAGTAGCGGACGCCCAGGCCCGCTGCGACGTCGTCGCCGAAGTGCAGCGGCCTGAGGTGGAACGCCACGCATGCCACGACGGCCATGAGGGCGAGCGTGCACCACAGCGCCACCCAGACCTCGCTCCACGAGCGGTTGTCCAGCGAGCCGACCAGCCACGCCTGAGCGCGGGCCACGTCGCGGATGTCGGCGGTGACCAGCAGCCAGGCCGTGATCGCCTCCATCACGGCGCTCACCGAGATGCCGATGAGGATGAGCCGGAGGCCGTTGATCCCGCGTCGCCAGGCCAGGAAGTACACCAGCAGACCGGTGCTGAGACCGCCCGCGAGTGCCGCCGCGGACAGGCCCACGGAGTTGACGACCGCCGTGGCGGCCCCGCCCGACACCGTCACCAGGAACACCGCGACCGCGCTCGCGCCGCCCGTGATCCCCAGAATGTCCGGGCTGGCCAGCGGGTTGCGCGCGATGGACTGCGTGATCGCTCCGGACATCCCCAGCGCGACCCCCACGACGAGCCCGGCCAGGGCGCGCGGCATCCGCAGATCCATGATCACGAACTCGTCGACCCGCTCGCCCTGGCCGAGGAGCGTGGCGATCACCTGGGGCAGGCTGATGGGGAAGTCCCCGACCCCGATGGACAGGCAGAACACGAGAAAGACCGCCGCCGCCAGCAGCAGCGTGACGAACACCATCCAGGGCCGCCACACGAACGACATGCGGCCGAGTCTCATGCCTGCTGTCACCGGCTGCTGCACCGCCGTCTCGTTCATACCGTCTTGAACTTTCCGCGCCACACCAGCGCCGCGAAGAACGGGGCGCCGACGAGGGCGACGACGACGCCGGCCTGCAACTCGCCCGGCCGTGTCACCACGCGCCCCACGATGTCGCAGCTCAGCAGGATGACGGCGCCGAGCAGGCCGGCGCACGGCACCAGCCAGCGATAGTCCGGCCCGGCGAGATACCGGGCCACGTGGGCCACCATGAGCCCGAGGAAGGCGATGGGGCCGCACGCCGCCGTCGTCGCGCCCGCCAGCAGGGTGATGGCGACGATGCCGATGGTCCGGCTCAGCCTGATGTTCACCCCGAGCCCTCGTGCCACGTCGTCACCCAGGTTGAGCAGGTTGATGGCCGGCAGTGTGGTCAGCGCCAGCACCAGCCCGGCCACGATGAACGCGGTCACCGGCCAGATGACGTCGAATCCGACGCCGGCCACCGTGCCCGCGTTCCAGAACCTCAGCGCGTTCAGTGACGCCTGGTCCGACAGCGCGACGGCCGTGGTCATCGCGGCCAGGAACACCGCGATGCCTTGCCCGGTCAGCGCGAGCGTCAACGGGCTGCCCGCCCCCCGGCCGATGCTCGCCAGCCCGAACACGACGACGCCGGCGACCGCCGCCCCCAGGAAGGCGAACCAGATGTACTGGTACGGATTGGAGAGCCCGAACAGGAGGACCACCGACACCACGGCGAACGAGGCGCCGGAGTTCACGCCCAGCAATCCCGTGTCGGCGATCGGATTGCGCGTGTACCCCTGGATCAGCGCTCCGCTGACCCCCAAGGCGATGCCCGCGACGATCGCGAGCACGGTCCTGGGCACCCGCACGGTCTCCACGATGAGCGTGATCTCGGTGAGGCGCTGGTCGGGCCCCGGCGCCGTGAACAACCCGTGCCACACCTCCGCGGGACTCAGCGCGCGCGCACCGACCGCTAACGACACCGCCCCCGCGACCAGGAGAATCACCACAAGCGTGGCCAAGCTCGCAACCCGCCGCCGGCGAGCCCCTGTGGCCTCGGGCGGGGGACGTTTCCCCACAGTCGTCATCATCCGACGTACGTTATTCCTTCGATCCACCGGGGACGCGCGGTCAGAAGGGCCGTCACGAGCCTCACCCCGGCGAGCCACTTTCCGATCTTCAAACTTAGGTAAGTCTATCCTTAGCCTGTGAGCCGACGGTAGGGACGGAGCAGGACTGCGATGGAGAGCACCTTCGCCCGGTACGGGTTGCCCGGCGAACCCGGCACCGACGCATTCTGGGCGGCGGCGGGGACACCCGCGTCGGTGCCCGCCGGCGGCGACGGCGGCTGGGCGACCCTGTTCCTGTGGCGCGGATCCCCGGCGAGCATCGGCTTCGAGAGCTGGTCGGAGCCGGTCGCCCTGCGCCGATGGCGCAGCACGGACTGCTGGTACGCCGAGGTGGCCATGCCCGCGCGGCTGCGGGTGACCTACCAGTTCCGCACGGACGACGCGGTGTACGCCGACCCGTTCAACCCGATCGGGGCGGGCGGTGACCGGTCCATCGCCGCGACCCCGGACGCCCCTGCTCAGCCGCACTGGCCCGCCGTCGGCGCCGACGACGTCCTGCCTCTGCCACGCACCCGTATCCGGTGGACCAGCGACCGGCTCGGCGGACGGCGCACCGTGCGCGTCCACCCTGCGGGCGGCGGCGGGCCGATGGTCCTGCTGCTCGACGGGGACGACTGGCTGTACCTGCACCCGGCCATGACCGCGTTCGACGCGGCCGTCGCCCAGGGGGAGATGCCCGCTGTCACGCTCGTCTTCCTGCCGGCCCAGGCCAGAGAGGCCGAGTTCGGGTGCAGGCCCGAACTGTGGGAGGCGATCGGGGAGGAGCTGCTGCCACTGGTGGCCGAATGCGGCCTACCCGCTGATCGGGAGCGGCTGGTGGTCGCCGGGCAGAGCCTCGGGGGACTGAGCGCGATGTACGCGGCACTGGAGTTCCCTGATCTGGTCTCCGGCGTCGCCTGCCAGTCGGCGTCGTTCTGGTGGACACCCGATGCCATGGAGGCGGCCGACCCCATGGGCGGCCCGGTCGGCGGTGCCATCGCCGCGCGCCTGCGGGAGCGTACGGACCTGTCCGGGCTGCGGGTCGCGTTCGACGTGGGGGAGCACGAGACGCGGATGCTCCCGCACTGCGAGCTGGTCGAGGACCTGGCCGGACAGGCCGGTGCGACCGTGCGCGTCTCGCGGTCGGCCTCGGGCCACGATCGAGCCGGCTGGCGCCACGCCCTGCTCAGAGACGTCGCCTGGGTGCTCGCCCAGACGTAGCCGGCCGATCATGCGGGGGGTGGCCGCCGATCCGGCGGCCACCCCGGCGGAGGTCAGCGCGAGAACTCGTACGCGCGGCGGCCGCTGTCGCTCAGCCGGCCGGCCACCGCGTCGACGATCTCGCCGGCCCGTACGGCGGTGTTGGACAGCAGCGTCGAGGCCAGGCCATGGGTGTGCTCGGTGGCTCCCTGCACGTAGATGCCACAGCGCAGGCGAGCGGAGGTGGCGATCCGGTAGTCGCGCTCGATGCGCAGGGCGCCCGAGGGCAGCCGCTCGCAGTGATCGCCGACGGCGCCCAGCAGGGTCATCGGGTCGGCCGGCCGGTAGCCGGTGGCGTAGACGAGCGCGTCGGCCTCCAGGACGGTGCGCTCCCCGGTGGGCAGGAACTCGACGGTGGCGCGCACGCACCCGGCGTCCCGGGCGACCTTGACGACCCTGGAGGCGTTGAGGATGCGCAGCCGCTGCTTGCCCTGGACCTTCTCCTGGTAGTGCCTGCGGTACAGCTCGTCGATGAGGTCGAGGTCGACCACGGAGTAGTTGGTGGAGGCGTGGTAGGTGCGCAGGCTGTCCTTGACCGTCTCGGGCGCGTTGAAGTACTGGTCGACCGCGACGGGGTCGAAGATGCGGTTGGCGAAGGAGCTGTCGTCGGCGGGGGTGTAGCCGTATTTGGAGAACACCGCGCACACCTCGGCGCCGGGGAAGTGGCCGTGCAGGTGGTCGGTCACCTCGGCGGCGCTCTGGCCGGCGCCGACCACCACCAACCGGCGGGGCGCCGTGATCGAGGGAAGCCTGTCCAGGAATTCCTCACTGTGCCAAATGCGTTCGTCGCCGGCCATCCCGTCAGGTAGCGCGGGAACCAGCCCGACGGCGACGATCAGGTTGCGGGTGCGGCGGGTGCTGAGCTCCCCGTCACCCTGACGGACGACCACGTCGAGGTACTCCACCGCGCCGTCGACGGTGACGGGAGTGACCGCGACGACTTCTGAGGCGTACTCGACCTGGTCGGCGAACGGTGCCGCGGCCCACTCCAGGTAATCGTGGAACTCCACACGGGAGGGGAACATCGTCTTGTGATTGATGAAGTCCAGCATCCGGTCGCGCGCCTTGAGATAGGACAGAAAGCTGAATTCGCTGGTGGGATCGCGCATGGTGACCAGGTCCTTGAGAAAGGAGACCTGCATCGTGGTGCCTTCGAGGAGCATGCCGCGGTGCCATCCGAAAGAGGGCTGCTTCTCCAGGAACACCGCGTCGATCGGCTGGCCGGTACGCGCCTGACGCTCGCGCAGCGCGATGGCCAGGGCGAGGTTGGAAGGTCCGAAACCGATGCCGACGAGGTCGTGGACGGGCTGCTCGACAGTGGGCATTGAGGGCCTTTCGAGAGAGCGATCCGGGGTCGGGTCCATGGGTGGAATCAAAGTCCGACTTAGGTTAGGCTCACCTAATTAAAGCGAGCCTAACCTCTATCCACTCACCTCACAAGGAGAGCGCTGATGCGGGTCGTGACGTTCGGGTACCAGACCTGGGGGCATCGCACCCTTCAAGCCCTGCTGGACTCCGGGCACGACGTGGTCCTGGCGGTCACCCACCCCCAGAGCGACCACGCCTACGAGAAGATCTGGAGCGACTCGGTGGCGGAGCTGGCCGAGGCTCACAACGTCCCGGTCCTGCTGCGCAACCGCCCCGACGACGACCTGCTGCTCACCCTCAAGGAAGTAGAGCCTGACCTCATCGTCGCCAACAACTGGCGCACCTGGATCCCGCCGCAGATCATCAACCTTCCCCGGCACGGGATCCTCAACGTGCACGACTCGCTGCTTCCGGCCTACGCCGGCTTCTCCCCGCTCATCTGGGCGCTCATCAACGGCGAGAAGGAGGTCGGCGTCACCGCCCACATGATGAACGCCGAACTGGACGCGGGGGACATCGTGGCGCAGCGCGCCATCCCGGTCGGCCCGGACGACACCACCACCGACCTGTTCCACCGCACCGTCGACCTCATCGCCCCCATCGTCGTGGAGGCCCTGGACCTCATCGCCTCAGGCCGCACCGACTGGACGCCCCAGGACCGCTCCCGGGCCAGCTTCTTCCACAAGCGCTCGATCGAGGACGGCAACATCGACTGGAGCTGGCCCGCCGAGGACATCGAACGGCTGGTGCGGGCCCAGTCCGACCCCTATCCCAACGCTTTCACGTACTACAAGGGCGAGCGCATCCGCGTCCTGAAGTCCTCGGTCTCCCAGGGCATCTACGGTGGCACGCCCGGCCGGGTGTTCATCCGCGAAGGCGACGGCATCGTCATCGTCGCCGGCGCCGAGGCCCGCCGTGGCCGCAGCCACGGCCTGGTGATCGAACGGGTCCGCACCGAGGACGGCACCGACCTACCGGCCGATGAGGTGTTCAAGGCCATGGGCGGCTACCTGGCCCGCCACCCCTGAGCGGCTCCGGCCCGTCAGATCCGGCCCGTCAGATCCGGCCCGTCAGATCCAGCCGCGTTCCCGGGCCGCCAGCCCCGCCTGGAAGCGGGTGACGGCGTTCAGGTCCCGCATGACGGCGTGGATGCGGCGCTGCACCGTGCGCAGCCCGAGCCCCAGCGCCCGCGCGATGGCCTCGTCCGTCAGCCCGCCCGCGAGCAGCGCCAGCAGGTCTGTGGTCAGTTCGTCGGGTCCGCCCGGGGAAGGCTCTTCCCCGGGCGGACCCGCCGGGGACGGCCGCGCCGCGCGTAACGGGAACCCCCGCTGCCATTCGTGCTCGAACAACGCGATCAGCGCGTCGAGCAGCGCGGAGGAGTGCAGGATGAACGCGGCGTCGATCGAGTAGGCCCCGTTGCGGATGGGGATCAGCGCGAGCGCGTCGTCGGCGATCCACATCTTGGCCGCCGCCCCGGCCACCACGCGCGACTTCTCGCCGTGCGCCGCCGCGTCCTGGATGAGCCGCAGCCTGCCGGGGAGCGCCAGCACCTCCAGGTCGTACACGCTGCGGTAGTCGATGCCGTCCCTGAGCATCCGGCGCTCGCGCTCGACGTTGTCGGCGTGGCCGCGCATGACGTACGGGGGCTTGTCGATGTTGCGGAACCTGACCTGGGCGCTGTCCTGCAGCGCGTACGCCCGGTTGATGATGTTGTCGGTGCCCGTGACGACCTCGACCTGCTCGGCCGGGTGCGCGGCGTACCGGGAGGCCAGGTTGAAGGACGTGGTCAGCTCGTGGATGGCCGTGCGCACCTGGTGGAGCTCGTCCTCCTGGCGGGCGAGCAGCGGCCGGATGGCGATGTCGGGGGCGACGGCGACGTAACGGGCGCGGCGGCCCGGCAGCCTGCTGACCAGGCCGCGCCGGGCGAAGGCGGCCAGCGTGCGGGCGGCCAGGAGGGTGGAGACGCCGCAGTGGGTGGCGAGCTCGGCGGCGGAGGATCGCGGGTTCTCGACGAGCACCGCGTACAGGCGGCTCTCGGCCGGTGACAGGCCGATCGCTTCGAGCATTGGCGCCCTCTCCCCAATGGCGGGTTGCCGCCACCTGGCGGGTTTTGGCCCGTTAGGCGGACTTGTGCCCTGACAGATTCCCAGATTAGGTCAGCGAAGAAACGATCTCCATCGCGCGCGGGCCTCGATGCCCGGTCTTTCTCATGTCTGGAGCTTGTCGTGCGCATGCTGTCCACCCCCCGGTGCCGCAGACTCGGGGCCTTACTCGCGGCGTTCCTCGCCGTGCCTCTCGTCGTCGCCCCCCGACCGGCCGTCGCCACCCCGCCGGCGAAGGCGGTCACACCTCCGAAAGCAGCCGTACCGGCGCCGGTCAGGATCACGCTGATCACCGGGGACACCGTCACCTACGCGAAGGACGCCGCGGGACACGCGTCGGTCACCCTGGACCCCCGCGAGGGGGCCGAGGCGCGGAGGTATCAGGCGCAGCAGGACGATCACGGCTACTACGTGATCCCCGCTGACGCCGGGCCTTACGTCAACAGCGGCCTGCTGGACAAGGAGCTGTTCAACGTTGACTACCTGGCCGCCAACGGCTATGGCGATGCCACGTCCGCCCAGCTCCCGCTCATCGTCCAGTACCGGCCGCAGACCAAGGCGAGCGACCTGGCGCCCCAGGCCCGCACGCTGAAGGGCGGCACGGAGCCGCTGATCCTGAAGAGCGTCGACGGCGCCGCGATCAAGGTGGACAAGAAGCAGGCCACCGCGTTCTGGCAGTCACTCGGGCAGGCCAGATCGCTGGCGAACGCCCCGAGCAAGGTGTGGCTCGACGGCAAGGTGAAGGCGCTCGACGACGTCAGCAACCCGCAGGTCGGCGCCCCCGCCGCCTGGGCGGCCGGGTACGACGGCACCGGCGCCAAGGTCGGCGTCATCGACACCGGCTTCGACCCCACGCACCCCGACCTCCAGGGCAGCGTGGACGCGGCCCGCAACTTCGTCCCGGCCGGCATGCCGGGCGGCGGCGACCCGGACGACGCCACCGACCGGCAGGGCCACGGCACTCACGTCGCCTCCACCATCGCCGGCAGCGGCGCGGCCTCGAACGGCAAGTACAAGGGCGTCGCACCCGGCGCCCGGCTGACCATCGCCAAGGCGCTGGACGACACCGGCAGCGGCAACAACTCGGAGATCATCGCCGCGATGGAGTGGCAGGCGGCCACCGCCCGCGCCCGGGTGGTGAACATGAGCCTGGGCAGCAACAACCCGACCGACGGCACCGACCCGCTGAGCCAGGCGGCCAACGACCTGACCGCCGAATACGGCACGCTGTTCGTGGTCGCGGCGGGCAACTCGGGCCCCGGCCGCTACACCGTGGCCTCGCCCGGCGCGGCGGCGTCGGCGCTGACCGTCGGGGCGGTGGACTCCTCCGACAAGATCGCCTCGTTCTCCAGCCGCGGCCCGCGCCTGGGCGACGACTTCGCGATCAAGCCGGAGATCACCGCGCCCGGCGTCAACATCATCGCGGCCCGCGCGAAGGGCACCTCGCTGGGCGAGGGCAGCAGCGTCCCCGGCGGCGGCCCGATCGACGACCACTACACCGCGGCGTCCGGCACCTCGATGGCCACCCCGCACGTGGCGGCGTCGGCGGGCATCCTGGCCGCCCAGCACCCCGACTGGACGGCCGGCCAGCTCAAGACCGCGCTGACGGGCACCGCCGAGCCGGGTGCGGCGACCGTCTACGAGCAGGGCGCCGGCCGGCTCGACATCGGGCAGGCCGTCACCCAGCAGGTGTTCGACGACCTCGCGACGGTGCACGCCGGGTTCACCGACCCGTACACCGGACAGACGCTGAGCAGGAAGGTCACCTTCCGCAACACCGGCAAGGACCCCGTCACGCTGGATCTGAAGCTGGCGCTGAAGCGCGGCGACGCGGACCCGCCCGCCGGGATGGCCACGCTCACCCCGTCGTCGCTGACCGTCCCCGCGGGTGGCACCGCGAGCGCGGACCTGACCATCGAGCCGTCGCTCGGCGACGCCGGCTGGTACGAGGGCCGCCTGACGGCCACCGCGGGCATGGCGGGCACGGCGGGCACGGCGGGCACGGCGGGCACGGCGGGCACGGCGGGCACGGCGGGCACGGCCAGGCTGACCGCGCCGATCGCGTTCCGCAAGCAGGCCAAGATGAACACCGTTCGCGTCAGGATGGTCGGCAGGCCCGAGTGGACGCTGAACCCGGACACCGCCACCGCCCTGCGGGTCAGCGACACCGACCCGCTGCTCGAAGGCGAGCCGATGACCGTGTACGGGCCGGCCTGGCGGGCCACGGACACGCCCGGCACGGTGGAGACCGCGTTCAAGCTGGCCCACGGCGGCGTGTACTCCATCTCCGCCATGCCCTGGTGGTTCACCAAGCCGGACCGCGACCTCCAGTACGCCCTGCTGCTCGCCCCCGAGGTCAAGCTGGACGCCGACACCACGGTGACCCTGGACGCGACCGACGTCGAGCCGATCCAGATCACCACGCCGCGCCCGTCGGAGCCGGTGTTCCTCAACGTGATGCCCACCCGCACGACGGCCTCGGGCAAGCTGTACGCGGGCGCGGCGCTGCTCAGCTACGAGCCGGTCAACAGGGGCAGATTCTGGGTCACGCCGGTCAAGAAGGCGCCCACGGTGGGCTCGTCCCTGCTGCTGTTCGACCAGATCCACCGCACCCCGGAGGTCGAGCTGACCGTGCCGGGCGTCAAGCTGCGGCCCGTCTACGTCAGCGAGCACGACGCGCGGGTGCCCAAGTTCGCGGCGGACCGGCGGCTGAGCCTGGCCACCGGCGAGGACCTGCGCGGCGGCGCGGACGTGCGCGGCAAGCTCCTCCACCTCCCGGCCAGGGACTCGCTGCCGTTGCTGCTGGCGGACCTGGACCTGGCCATCAAGGGGCAGGCGGCGGGGGTGGTGACCAGCGACCGGTTCGCCTGGCTGCTGTCCTCCGAGGTGTACGCGGCGCACAACAAGCTGCCGATCCTGTGGGTCGACAGCGCCGAGGCCGATCAGCTCGGCCAGGCGCTGGCCCGCAAGCCGTACCTGAACGCCGCTCTGCGGGTCACGCCGACGGCCTCGTACGAGTACAAGATGGCCTACTACGTGAAGGGCGCCACGGCGGGGCGGCTGAGCTACGCGCCGAAGGCCCGCGACCTCGTCGAGATCGACACCACGTACCACGCGCGGTTCGCCCCGAAGCAGGGCGCCTTCGGCCCGTATTCGGACTTCACCGAGGTCGACCACACCTACACCGACGAGCAGCGCTTCAGCATCCGGGGCTCGCACGCCTTCTCCGGGCCGACGGCCAGGACCGAGTACTACAACGTGACCGGGCGGGACGTGCTGTGGGAGCGCGGCTACTCCTTCTACGACCCCGCCTCGGCCGACGGGCGCGCCGCCGCGTCCTACCGCGGCTTCGCCCGCGCCGGCCAGGAGCGGGAGGACTGGAACGAGGTCATCCTGCCCACGCAGTTCACGCCGGGGCCGGACCTGCCCGGCTGGGAGTTCGATCCGGGCGTCTACTGCGACGGATGCCGTCAGGGCGACCGGCTGCGGCTGCGGGCGCTCAGCCCGGTGGGCTTCGGCTACTACGCCGACGCCTCCGATCCCAGCCATACCTACCAGGGCGCTCCCGGTACGGAGGAGGTGCGCCTGTTCAGCGGGGACACCGAGGTCACGGCGCAGTACGACGACCTGGGCGTGCCCTACTACACCGTGCCCGCCGGGCCGGGGACGTACCGGCTGACGGACTCGTGGAAGGACGGGTTCACCGGCGAGCACGGCGGCACCAGCGTCGAGTCGACGTGGACGTTCCGCTCGGCGCGGCCGGCCGCCGGCGACGCGACGTTCCCCTGCCTGGACACCGTGCTGTGGGGCGACGAGCAGCCGTGCGCCCAGGTGCCGATGATCAGGCTCACGTACGAGCTGAAGCTGCCCGCGGACGACACCGTGAAGGGGGGCGGCCTGTTCACCTTCACCGTCAAGGCCGAGGGCGGCCGGTCGCCGTCTGTCCGGAACGTCTGGATCTCCGCTGACCGGGGCGCGCACTGGGCCAAGGCCACGGTGCTGCCCGGCGGCAAGGTGCTCGCGCTCAACCCCAAGGGGCCGGGCAGCGTGTCGATCAAGGTGGGGGCGAGGGACAAGGACGGCAACTCGGTCGAGCAGGTGATCGCCGACGCCTACCTGGTCAGATAATCTCGTCGGCCCGCACATGAACCGAATAAGCTGATCTACATTGTAAAGGCGCGGGCTTGCGTCCTGGTCGCGTGACCAAGACGCAAGCCCGCACCGAGATCGTCTAGTTGAAGCAATCTTGCTTGTAGAGCGCGATGCCGTACTCGGTGACCTTGCCGCGCGTGACGCCGAAGCTGTAGTAAGCCTTCTTGTTGCCGGGGACCTTGATCACGTAGTAGTCGTGGACGTCCTGCTTGATGTGCGGGTAGGCGGCCTTCAACTGCTTGGCGGTGGAGCCGATCTTGATGCCTTCGGGAGTCTGCATCCCCTTCTGGGCGAAAATGGCGGCCAGCCCCACGCGCGGCGAGATGTAGATGCCCACCGAGTCCTTCGGAGTCGGGAACTTCTTCAGGTCCCAGCCGGAGCAGCCGCCGCCGCCGGGCATCTTCTTGGCCACAGCCCCCGTCGCCGTGGCCTGCTTGGCGGTCATGCCGAGCTTGACGGCACCGTAACCGTAGGCACCGAGCGTCGTCGGCTTCGCCTGGGCGACCGCCGCTGTGGCGCCGGAGACCAGCAGCGAGCCGGCAAGGAGGGAGGCCCCGATCATCGTCTTCATCATGTCTGCTTTGACTCCGAAGCACCGGTAAAGGTTCTGCATCACGATCAACGGTTTGATCGCGGGATCAGCCCTTGTAGTTGAAGACCTGACGCAGCGTGTGCTGCACGGTGACGAGGTCCTTCTGATCCTCCATGACCTGGTCGATCGACTTGTACGCCTCCGGGTGCTCGTCCACCAGAGCCCCGGCGCGGTCGGCGTTCCAGGTGCGGGTGCCCATGACCTCGGCGAGCGACGCGGCGGTGAGCTTCTTGCGCGCCTCAGTACGCGACATGCGCCGCCCTGCGCCGTGGGAGCAGGAGTGGTACGAGGCGGCGCTGCCCAGCCCGGTCACGATGTAGGAGCGGGTGCCCATCGAGCCGGGGATGATGCCCTCGTCTCCGGCATCGGCCTTGATGGCTCCCTTGCGGGTGATCCACATGTCGCGGCCGTGGTGGCGTTCCATCTGGGTGAAGTTGTGGTGGGCGTTGATCGTGCGCAGGGCGGAACCGTGGCCGACGATCTGGAACAGGGAGGCGACCAGCACTTCGGCCATGCGGGCGCGTGAGGCCATGGCGTAGCGCTGGGCCCACAGCATGTCCTCGATGTAGGCGGTGAACTGCGGGGTTCCCTGGACGAGGTAGGCCAGGTCCGGGTCTTCCAGTGTGATGAAGTACTGGGCCATCAGCTTCTTGGCCGCGCCGATGTGCATGGTGGCGAGCTGGTTGCCGATGCCGCGCGAGCCGGAGTGCAGCACCGTCCACACGTGATCGCGCTCGTCCAGGCAGACCTCGACGAAGTGGTTGCCGGAGCCGAGCGTCCCGAACTGGGAGATGACCGTGCGCTCCTGCTTGCTCGTCAAGGAGGTGTGCGGCGTGCCGACCGCGTCGAGCGAGGCGTCGGTGCGCGGGTCACCATGGCCCTGGCCGACGCCGGCCGGGATGCGCTGCTCGATGAGCGGCATGAGCGCGGCCAGGGTGTCGGGCAGGTCCGCGGCGGTCAGGTCGGTTTCGGTGGCGACCATGCCGCAGCCGATGTCCACGCCCACGGCCGAGGGGATGATGGCGCCCTGCGTGGGGATGACGGAGCCGACGGTGGCGCCCATGCCGATGTGCGCGTCGGGCATCAGCGCGACGTGGCTGGGGACGAAGGGCAGGCGGGCGGCGCGGGCGGCTTGTTCGATGGTGCCCGGCTCGATGTCGCTCGCCCAGGAGATGAGGCCGGGTGCTACCTGCTGCGGCATGACGGGCCGCCCTTCTGCTCGATGATCTCGTGGCAGCGTACGCGACTGGAACGTGATGATCGCTACTGGTTTGTTGGGAGAAGCCGGGGTCCGAGGCCCGAGGACGTGGCCGGTTTCGAGCGCCCTAGCCATGATCGTTTGGGGCCCGCATGATCGTGGTTGCGGAGGTATGGTGATGATTTCCCGAAATTTCCGGCGGGCGGTCACCCCTTACCCGAAAGCGAACACCATGGGCGAGAGTCAGCAGCCAACCCCCTTCCGCCCCGACGGGATCCGTGTCTCGCATGACGAGCGCGAAGCGGTGGTGGAGCGGCTGAACACGGCGGCGGCCGAAGGCCGGCTCGACTTCAGCGAGCTGGAAGTGCGGCTGGATCTGGCGCTGAACGCCAAGACCTACGCCGACCTGGCGCCCCTCACCGCCGATCTGCCGCCGGATATTCCTCTGGAGCCGCTCGTCCTCAAGGGCGGCATGAACGGCGCGTCCCGGACCGGGCAGTGGCGGGTGCCCCCGCAGATCACCGTGTACGGCGGCATGGGCAGCGTCAAGCTCGACTTCACCCAGACCTCATGCCGGCTGCCCGAGATCGCGATAGAAGTGCACGGGCAGACCGGCGGTGTCACGATCATCATCCCCGACGGGTGGGTGGCGGAGACCTCGCAGATGAATCCGGGACTCGGCGGCTTCAGGGACAAGACCACGCCGGAGCGTCTCCCAGGAACGCCGCAGGTCCGCCTCACCGGCAGCGGCGGCGCCGGAGGCGTGGTCATCCGCCACTCGAACAGCTGGGAACGCCGAGGGCAGCGACGCGCTCAGGGGCATTGAGCGACGGCACCGGCCCTCCCTCTGTACGAGGCCGCCGGCCCGAGCGCCTGGTACGGCTACGCCGATGGCGGCTGATCGTCGCCAAGCTGGCGAAGCCCGAGATCGCGCCGGATATCGTCGGTCGAGCGCATTTGAGCCCGGACGACCAAGTGCTCGAAGAACACCATGTATCCCATATGCCGGATCTCCGCTTCCCTGCGGATAAAGGGCGCCAGAATCTCCCAGAACTTCGGAATACTCTCCCCGAAGAAGCCGAGAATGAGCTCTTCGGACACCGCTCCGTGGGCGATGAGCAGCCCGGCGTTGTCGAACAAGAACCCGATCTTGCGGATCGCGGAGCGGGCGGGATCGGGCAGGCCTGATACGCCCCGCTCCGGCGAGTGGTCTTCGGCCAGGCGCTCGAAGATGTAGTCCCGGGCCTCGAACCATTCCGGGCTTCGGGCTTCCTGGAAGGTGCCCAGCACCACCGGCAGGAGCGCTTGGCGGGCCATCGAGCGTGTCTGCCGTACCGCGATGGCGACCGCCGCCACTGCGGCGGCTGCGCTGGCGATGCTCACAGCGAGGGAAATGTCCACCCTGCCTAAATACGCGCGGTCCCGCCATCGCGCCAGGGGCGATCATTTCGGGAGGCGAAATGCGCGTCCGCAAACGCCGTCCCGACGCCCAGCGCAATGCAACAATCGCCGCATGGGCCGCTATCGTCCGCTTCGAGAGGACTGGGGAACATGGCCAGAGCCAACATGTACGAAGACACCATGGTGCGCTATGACGCGATGATCGATCTGCTCCGGGAGAACCTCGAACAGGCCAGAAAGACCAACGAGCTCTTGGGCGAGCTCATCGCGTCGATCAATAAGAGCGCCTCATAAGAGAGCATCACGCAGAGTAGGGGCTCGTCCCGGCGATTCCGCACCCTCGCTACGATGCGTCACCTCGATACAGCGCACTTAGAAATCTACATTGTAAAGGCGACGGATCCTCTGAAACCGACGACCCCGCCGTTCAAGAAGAGCTGACAAGGTCATGGACAGCCTCGGCGAACGGGCGGACCCGGGCCGTCGCCCTGTCGGCCCGCCACAGCAGGCCCCACTGCAGTGGCGGGGCGTGGCTGATGGGGATGTAGGCGACGTCGGGCCGCGCGTAGTAGCGCCTGGCCTGGGGCGCCGACGGGGAAGGCGCCGTGGCCGGCGCCGATGAGGGTGAGCATCTCGTTGAACGTCGAGGCCGAGGGGTCGCCGGCCCGTCGGACAGCCCGCACGGCCCGTTGGTGGAGCCGTACGCGCTCTATGTTGGCCTCGATGCGTCCGTGGGTGCTAGTTGGTCGCCACGTCGAGGTCGTACCGGACGCGCCGGGGGGAGCCGGACCGGCCAGGGCGGGACTGTTCAGCCCGGCTTCTTGTGCTCCGACGCCGGAGCGGGCGTCACTTCTTGAAGGCGTCCTTGACCTTCTTGCCGGCGTCCTTGGCCTTTTCGCCAGCCTGCTTCAGGCCGCCCTTGGCCTGGTCGGTACGCCCTTCGGCCCGCAGGTCCTGGTCGTCGGTCGCGTCGCCGATGTTCTCCTTCGCTCGTCCCTTGAGCTCCTGGGCCTTGTTGCGGATCTTGTCGTTGGCGCTCATGTCCATGCCTTTCGTGTCGTGTTCCTGCGACCCCTTGTACTTTCCGGCCAGCAGGGACGAAAACGTGGTTTCGGTCCTGGGCCGGAACTGGTGAGGACCTCAGGGCGGGTGAGGGGAGGCTGGTGAATAGACTTGTCCAACGTGACTTCCAAGCCGCGTATCCCTGATGTCCTGGCCGCTCGCTACGCCTCGCCGGACCTGACCCGTCTGTGGTCGCCCGACTACAAGATCATCGCTGAGCGGCGGTTGTGGCTGGCGGTGGTGCGGGCGCAGGCGGAGCTGGGGATCGCGGTGCCCGAAGGGGCGATCGACGACTACGACAAGGTGGTCGAGCAGGTCGATCTGGAGTCGATCGCGGCGCGGGAGCGGATCTCCCGGCACGATGTGAAGGCGCGCATCGAGGAGTTCAACGCGCTGGCCGGTCACGAGCAGGTGCACAAGGGCATGACCTCGCGCGACCTGACCGAGAACGTCGAGCAGCTCCAGGTGCGTGACAGTCTCCTGCTGGTACGCGACCGGGTGGTGGCGTTGCTGGCCCGCCTGGCGACGCTGGCCGAGGAGCATGAGGCGACGGTGGTCGCGGGCCGGTCGCACAACGTGGCGGCGCAGGCGACGACGCTGGGCAAGCGGTTCGCCTCGGCGGCCGATGAGCTGCTGGTGGCCTATCGGCGGCTGGAGGAGCTGATCGCCCGTTATCCGCTGCGCGGGATCAAGGGTCCGGTGGGCACCTCGCAGGACATGCTCGACCTTTTGGGCGGCGACCGCGCCAAGCTGGCGGAGCTGGAGGGGCGGGTGGCCGCGCACCTGGGGTTCGCGCACCGGTTCACCAGCGTGGGGCAGGTCTATCCGCGGTCGCTGGACTTCGAGGTGGTGACCGCGCTGGTGCAGCTGGCGGCGGCGCCGTCGTCGCTGGCCAAGACGATCCGGCTGATGGCCGGGCACGAGCTGGTCACCGAGGGCTTCAAGGAGGGCCAGGTCGGCTCCTCGGCGATGCCGCACAAGATGAACACCCGCTCCTGCGAGCGCGTCAACGGCCTGGCCGTGGTGCTGCGTGGTTACGCCTCCATGGTGGGCGAGCTGGCGGGTGACCAGTGGAACGAGGGCGACGTGTCGTGCTCGGTGGTGCGCAGGGTCGCGCTGCCGGATGCGTTCTTCGCCTTCGACGGGCTGGTGGAGACGATGCTGACGGTGCTGGAGGAGTTCGGCGCGTTCCCCGCGGTGATCTCGGCCGAGCTGGACCGCTACCTGCCGTTCCTGGCGACGACGAAGATGCTGATGGCGGCGGTGCGGGCGGGTGTGGGCCGTGAGCAGGCGCACGAGCTGATCAAGGAGCACGCGGTCGCGTCGGCGCTGGCGATGCGCTCGCGCGGTGCCGCGAACGAGCTGCTCGACCGGCTGGCCGCCGATGAGCGTTTCCCGCTGGACCGTGCGGCGCTGCAGGGGCTGCTGGCCGATCGGGTGTCGTTCACCGGGGCGGCGGCCGATCAGGTGGAGGCGGTCTCGCAGCAGGTGGGCGAGATCGTGACGGCGCATCCGGAGGCGGCCTCGTACCGTCCCGGCGCCATCTTGTGATCCGTGAGCTGCGTCTGGCCGATCAGGTGCGGGCCGCGTGCGGTGACGACGATCTGGTGATGTGGGCGGCGCAGGGCATGACCGACGCGTGCGGCGCCCGGGTGTGGGCGGCGGGCGACGCCGTGGTGGCCGCCTGCCCGCGGATTTCGCGGCGGGATCGGCTGGCGGTGTGGGGCGGTCCCGGGTGCGCGGCTGAGCTGGTCCGGCATGCGCTGGGGGAGGTGGGGCCGTCCTTCCGGCCGTTCGGGGAGGCGGGGCTGGTGCGGGCGGTGACGGCTGCGGTGGACGGGCTGGCGGTGAGCGGGGAGTTCTCCTGGATGAGCCTGGACGGCACGGTGGGTGGTGCGGACCGTGTGCCCGGTGCGGTGGGGTGGCTGGATGGTGGCGCCGATGCGGAGATCGCGGCGTTGCTGGCGGCGGACGCGCCGGACTCCTACGCGGCGCCCGGGGTGGCCGGGGTGCGGCGCTGGGCGGGGTTACGCGTCGGCGGGCGGCTGGCGTCGGTGGCCGCCGACGCGTGGTCGGCGCCGACGGTGGGGCTGCTGGCGGGCGTGGCGACCGGGGCGCGGTTTCGCGGGCGCGGGCTGGCCGAGCGGGTGTGCCGGTGGGTGTCGGGTGAGCTGGTGCAGCAGTATGGGCGGGCGGCGTTGATGGTGAACGACGACAACGCGGCGGCCATCGCCCTCTATGAGCGGATCGGGTATCGGCGGCGCCGATTGCTGGCCGCCCACGCGGTGGGCTGACCCTCGCCCGCGCATGGCGGCGGTGGCCGTCCGGCCGGCGATCGCGCAGGGCGGGGGTATGGGTGGGTGGCGCGGAAAACCTGGTGAGGTTCGGGCGGCGCTGGGGCAGAGTTGACGGCGTGATGTCCAATTTTGTACCTGGTATTGAGTTGTCGCGCGCTTTCTATGGCGAGGTGGTGGCGCCGCTGGTGCCGGGCGTGGCCCACAGCGCCGCGTTGATCGGGCCGGGGTCCGAGGTGCTGGCGTTCGACACCGCGCGTTCGGCCGATCATGACTGGGGGCCGCGGGTGCTGCTGTTCGTGGCGGCGGAGGCGGTGGCCGAGGTCGAGGCGAAGGTGGCGGCCGCGCTGCCTGAACGTTTTCAGGGTTTCCCGACCGTGTTCGACTATCACGGGCGGTCGCGGCCCGGGGTGACGGTGGCGGACTTGGGGTCGTGGCTGGTGGAGCAGCTCGGGTTCGATCCGCGGCCCGGGGTGTCGTTGCTGGACTGGTTGTCGGCGCCGTGGCAGCGGCTGGCCGAGGTGACGCGGGGCGAGGTGTTCCACGACGGGCTGCCCGGTGGCGGGCTGGAGGCGGCGCGGGCGGCGTTGCGGTGGTATCCGGAGGACGTGTGGCGTTACGTGCTGGCCTGTCAGTGGCGGCGGATCGCGCAGGATGAGCCGTTCCCCGCCCGGTGCGGTGAGGTGGGTGACGAGCTGGGCTCGGCGGTGGTGGGGGTGCGGCTGGCGCGTGAGGTGATGCGTCTGGCGCTGCTGCTGCGGCGGCGCTATCCGCCGTACGCGAAATGGCTGGGCAGTGCGCTGGCGCGGATGCCGGGCTCGACGGAGCTGGGTGAGTCGCTCGGTGCGGCGGTGGCCGCGCGGTCGTGGCGGGATCGGCAGGAGGGACTGTCGGCGGCGTACGCGCGGGTGGCGGCGTTGCAGAACCGGATGGCGCTGGCCGAACGGCTGGATGAGCGGGTGCGGGGGTTTCATGACCGGCCGTTCGAGGTGATCGGCGGGGACCGGTTCGCCGAGGCGTTGCTGGCGTCGGTGGCCGATCCGGTGATCAGGGGGCTGCCGGTGGCGGGGTGTGTGGATCAGCTGTCGGATTCGACGGAGCTGCTGGTGGCGCCGGGGCGGGCGCGGGTGATGACGGCGGCGGTACTGGGTCTCGGCGCTTAGTGATCTACATTGTAAAGGTGGTGGGCTGTGCTGTTTTTCCCTCTTACTCCTTTACACCCTAATCAACGAGGGACGAGGCCAGCTCCGCTGTGTGGTTGCGCCAGGCGCCGAGGGTGGTGGGGGCGGCGCCGGTGCAGGTGATGATGAGGCGGGCGCCGTGGCCGGTGCCTTCGGTGAGCTCCCAGCGGACGGTGCCGCCCGGGATGTCGTACTCCAGGAGTTTGCCGCTTTCGGCTCGGGTGACGGGGCCGGGCTGGAGGCCGGGTGGCGTGAAAGGTGCGGGTGGCGTCTGGCCGGGGGTGGCGTGGTGGCCGTCGAGTACGCGCCAGACGTGGTCGGCGTGGCGGGTGAGCTGGCGTTCGAGGCGTACGGTGTCGCCATCGGTGTCGCCATCGGTGTCGCCGTGGGCGGTGGTGGCTGGGTCGAGGCCGAGGATGGCGATGTAGTCCTCGTGCAGGCGGGCGGTGCTTGCGGGGTGGTGGGCGGGGCGTTCGTCGAGGTGGGCGAGCAGGGCTTGGATGCAGGTGTGCCAGCCGGCGGCGAAGCTGGCTGCGCCGTGGAGGTCGGTGAAGGTGTGGGTGAGGGTGAGGATGCTGCCGTCGCCGTCGGGGTGGAGCTCCCAGCGCAGTTCGTCGTCGCCCCAGGTGTGGGCGAAGACGTGGGGTGGGTCGAGCTCGGTGATGTGGCCTTGCGGGCCGAAGCCGTAGGTGATGCGGTCGCCGTCGATGGTGATGTTGGCGGGGAACCAGTGGGCGAGGTGTTCTGGCTGGGTGATGGCGCGCCAGACTTTGGCCGGTGGGTGGGGGAGGCGGCGTTGCATGCGCAGGGTGGTGCGGCCGTCGGGGTGGATGGTGAGGTTGTCGTTCATCGTTCGTCTTCCATGGTGTCGAGGTGGTGTTCGAGGAGGTCGAGGCTGTTGGTCCAGAGTTTTCTGTAGGGGGTGAGCCAGGCGTCGATGTCGGCGAGGGGTTGGGGGCGGAGTTCGTACCAGCGTCGTTGGGCGTCTTTGCGGACGGTGACGAGGCCGGCCTCGCGGAGGGCGCGCAGGTGTTTGGAGGTGGCGGGCTGGGTGAGGCCGAGGTGGTGGGTGAGCTCGCCGACGAGGTGGGGGCGTTGGAGGAGGAGGTCGAGGATGTGTCGGCGGGCGGGTTCTGCGAGCACGTCGAAGCGCATGGGTGTGAATATACCCGGGCGAGTATATGCCCGCAAGGGCATGTAGGAGAGGTCAGGCGCGGCGGGCGTTGGCGTGGATGGCGTGGCGTACGTAGTCGGCCAGCCCGGGGGCGAGCTCGTCGTAGGTGGCGGTGAAGCGGGGGTCTTGGGGGTACATGTCGCCGAGGCAGCGGTGGATCTCGTAGGTGCAGGTGTAGAACCAGCGGGTGATGTGGCCGCGGTGGCGTTCGGCGAGGTCCATGGCGTGTTCGCCGTCGGCGGGCAGGCCGGCTTTGTAGGCGGCGACGAGGTCGGCGGCGATGCTTTCGCCTTCGGCTCGGAGCTGGAGCCAGTCGGCTTTGGTGTAGGTGGCGACGCGGCGGCGGCTTTGGGCGTACTGGTCGGTGGAGCCCCAGCGGCGTTCGGCTTCTGCGTCGTGGTCTTCGGGCTGGAAGCCGCCGAACACTTCCAGGCGTTCTTGCGGGGTCAGGGCGATGTTCTGGGTGCGGGCCTGCATGGCGCGTTCGACGGCGGCGATGACTTCGTGGATGCGTTCGGCTTTGCGGGTGAGGAGCTCGTGCTGGCGGCGCAGGTGGGTGAGCTCGTCGGTGCGGGGTTCGTCGAGGATGACGGTGATCTCGTCGAGGCCGAAGCCGAGCTCGCGGTAGAGCAGGATCTGCTGCAGGCGGGTGAGGTCGTCGTCGGTGTAGCGGCGGTAGCCGGCGCTGGTGCGTTCTCCGGGGGTGAGCAGGCCGATCTCGTCGTAGTGGTGCAGGGTGCGTACGGTGATGCCGGCCAGTCTGGCGACCTGTCCCACGGAGAAGCTCATGTCTTCCACTTTGCCGGGTGACGTTGGGTGAGGGTCAAGTTCGGGGCCTGGCTGGACTCTGCTGTGGGGGGAGAGTTCATGCTTGGTGGTGTGGATGAGGATTTGTTGCCGATCGGGCAGTTCGCGCGGCTGGGGCGGTTGAGTGTCAAGCAGTTGCGGCACTATGACGAGCTGGGGTTGTTGCGGCCGGCGTATGTGGATGCGGAGACGGGTTATCGCTATTACCGGGCTTCGCAGGCTCGGGAGGCGTTGTCGATCGGGTTGCTGCGGTCGTTGGATGTGCCGTTGCCGGTGGTGGGGCAGGTGTTGTCGGGGGTGGGCGGGGCGCTGGAGTCGGTGCGTGATTCGCTGGAGGCTGAGCTGGTGCGGCGGCGGCGGGCGCTTGCTTCGCTGGAGCGGGTGATGGCGCAGGGGTTGCCGTCGGCGCAGGTGCGGGTGGTGCGGGAGCCTGCGCGGTGGGTGGCGGCGGTGCGGGAGCGGGCGGCTTGGCCTGAGGATGTGGGGCGGGCTACGTCGGCTGGTGTGGCGCGGGTGGTGGCGAGTGTGTACGGCGCCGCCGGCCCTCACGGTGGGTTGGTGCCGTGTGAGCCGGTGCAGCTCATCGGGTTGTTCCCGGTGGACGTCGGCGACGTCGTGGAGGTGACGGTCGCCGTGGTGCTCGACGCCGGGGAGACAGACGGCGATATGAGCTCCGGTGTGCCGGTCTGGCAGGCGGGTGGGGGTGTGGAGGTGCGGGTGCTGCCGGGTGGGAGTTTCGCCTGCGCCACTCATGTCGGGCCTTATGACCAGATTTCTTTGACGGCTCATGCCGTGCTGGCGTGGTGTGCCGAGCGGCGTCACGTGGTGCGTGGTCCGATTCGCGAGGTGTACGTGTCGGATCCGGCCGTCACTCCGCCCGATCAGCTGGTGACGCACCTGATGGTCGCTTTGGAGGCGGAATGATGGCACCTGGCCTGAGCACGGTCGGCCCTTGGGCGGCGGATCTCCTTGGACCGTCGGCGAGCAGGTCGGCGATGGTGGGCTTCAGATGCGGGGCCGGAGGGTGCGCCGGACGGCGATGCCGCCCAAGGCGAGAGCGGGGATGAGCAGGATTCCCGCTTCGGTCCATTGGAACTGCCAGAATCTGCTCGCGGGGTGAAATTCGGTGACCTGCCGATAGCCGTGGCTGAAGGAGCACTTGTCGTACTTCTTGGTCGTCTGGTCTGTCCCACACGGGCCGGCGAGCGCGAGTTCTCTGTCCTGGAAGGTGAACTTCGTGCCGCTTCCGTCGATCCAGTAGCCGCTCACGTACAGGGAGTCCTTCGGTGTGGGATCGTCCATGACCTTGGCTTGTACGGCTCGTTCCGGTGTCGCGTAGAAGGGCGGTGCCTTGAGGAGGCCGAAGAACGCCGCCGCGCACACCGCGAGGGTCACCGCCATCGCGGGCAGGGTCCGCCGGAACAGCGCGCCCGTGGCCATGCCGAGTACGAACGCGAACAACCACCACGCCGCCGGCACGATGCCGACAAGGCGGAACCATCTCGGGTCGAAGTGGTCGACGTTGTATGGGGGGACGTCGAAGGCGGCCAGCCACGGGGTCACCATGCCGGCCAGCGCCAGCCCGCTGAGTGTGACGGCGGCGCCGAGCCCGGCGATTTTGGTGGCCAGCCAGCGGCGTCGTGTCACAGATTGGGTCCAGGTCAGTTGGTGTGTGCCGTGCTCGAACTCCCGGGCCAGGAGCGGAGCGCCCCAGAAGGCGCCGATCATGGCTGGGGCCAGCAGCGGCAGCCAGCCGAGGAGTTCGCCCACCGGCTGTATGCGCTCGTTCATCTCTATGCGGTAGGCGTTGCAGGCGGGTGTGTCCGTCACGCAGTCGGCCGTGGGAGCGGTCTGGGCGGCGAAGTCGGCCGTGCCCAGGCCGCTGATGAGCAGAACCGCGCCGAGGGCGGCCAGCAGCATCGTGGTGAGCAGCACCTGCGTGCGGTGCTGCCGCCAGGTAAGCCACAACACTTCTCTGTCTCCTTGGCGATCAGGAAAGGGTCAGGGTCGGATGAGGCAGGGAGGTGGCGTCGGGGCGGCGCAGGTAGGCCAGCACCAGTTCTTCCAGACTTACGCCGGACGCTGTCCATCGCGGGTCGTGCCATGGCGTTCCCGGGCTGGTGCGGGCCAGCAGGTCGGCCTGCCGTTCGCTGCGGCTGTCGCTGATCACCGGCATCCGGGCCGCCACTCCGTCGGCGAGCTCGGCCGGGCCGGACAGCAGCCGGTGTGTGGCGAGCAGTTCGTCGACCTCGCCGCTGATCTGGACCTGGCCGCGGTTGAGCACCACCAGCCAGTCGCAGGCGTTGGTCAGGTCGGACACCACGTGGGAGGAGAGCACGACGGTCATCTGGGTTTCGGCCACTGCTGCCATCAGGGAGCGCATGACGTCGTGCCGGGCCACGGGGTCGAGGTTGGCGAGCGGTTCGTCCATGACGAGCAGATCCGGCCGTTTGGCCACGGCGATGGTCAGCGCGACTTGCGCCTGCTGGCCTCCGGAGAGCTTGCCGACCTTGCGGTTCAGCGGGATGTCCAGCTCTGTCAGCCGTTGCCGGGCGAAGCTGTCGTCCCACCGCGGATTGAGGTGATGTCCGAAGCGGAGCATGTCGGCGACGGTGAAGCCGTCGTAGAGGGGTTTGTCCTGGGCCAGGAACGCCACCCGCGCGAGGGCCTCCGCTCGCTGCCCGACGGGTTCGCCGAAGAGGCGCACGCTGCCTCGGGTGGGGGCGATCAGCCCGGCGACCAGGTGGAGGAACGTGGATTTGCCTGCGCCGTTGGGTCCGACGAACGCGACGACCCGGCCGGCGGGGACGGTCAGGGAGCAGTCGCGCAACGCCCATGTGCTCCGATATCGCTTGCCGAGCCGCACGGCCTCCAGGGCCGCCGGGCTCGGCGTGGAGGAGGCGTACTCACCGGATCCGCCGCCGAAGATTCCTGCCGTCCGGCCCGCGGTCATGCGGTCTCCTCCCAGGACGAGTCGGCGAGCATCGAGGTGAACAGCGCCTGCATGTCTCCTTGGTCGAGCCCTGCTTCATGGCAGCCGCGCATCCATTGGGCGAGGTCGCGGCGGAGCCGGATGTGATCGGCCGTGGAGCCGCCACCCAGGGACCGCTGCACGAACGTGCCCAGCCCGGGGCGGCCGGCGACCAGGCCCTCGTGTTCCAGTTCGCGGTAGGCCTTGGCCACTGTGTTCGGGTTGATCGCGAGGTCGCTGACGACTTCTTTGATCGTCGGCAGCCGATCGCCCGGCATGAGTGCGCCGAGCCGCAGGGCGTGTTTGACCTGATGCACCAGTTGCAGATAGGTCGCCACACCGGAGCTTGGGTCGAGGCGAAGCTTGATCACCACTAATACCCTTTTCCTATTAGATTAGTAAAAGGGTATTAATGTTCGCGATCTTCGTCAACTCGGCCTCCCGGCCTCTCGCGCGGGTCGTCATCGCCTCTTCCCAAGAGCCCCAGATGCGGCCCGCACTGCCAGCCGCAAGGCAGCTCTGCGTCCCAGCGGTGGCGGACTGCGCTTCGCAGGAACGAATCCACCGCCGTGTCCGACGGCGATGAGGTCGAGCAGCCCTGTACCGGGGCCGCCCGGTCCAGACCGGCTCGCCGTGCCGGTCACGCTCCGGCGCCTACCACACCGGACGGTTCACCAAAGTCCCTCGGCTGGCGAAGCTGCTATGGGTGCCGACCCCGATCGGCCGCGGGCCGGGGCGGCTGTGGCGGCCAGGCATCCCGCCGCCGACGCCCCGGCCCGCGGACATCCGCGTCCCCTATGCCGCTGTTCCCACCTCACCCAGGAACAGGAACTTGTGTGGACATCCGCACCGTTGCGGGACGCCTCGGCCACGCAGACGGGGGAACGACAGCGTCGCGGGTCTATGCCGCCGGGCGCAGAAATCGGACCGACGCGCCGCGGAGCTGCTCGCATGTCGGTTTCCCGAAGGATGCGGTGAGGTTGGCGATGCCCTGGCCGGCTTTGGCCAGGCCCGCAAGCTGCGGCCGGTCAGGTTCTGCGCGAGATGACCATGATGTATTCGCAGGGAGCGTTTGTTCGGTTGGCGAAGCCGTGGTCCGCGTCGGCCTGGAAGAACAGGGAGTCGCCTGTGTTCAGGGTCTCGCTGATCCCGCCGATCGCGACGGTGAGGGTGCCTTCGAGGACCACGAGTTGTTTCTCCGTACCCGGCGGATACGCGGGCAGCAGCCCGGTGGAGACCTGCGCGGGGAGGTGGTGGACGATCATCTCGGCTCCTCCCGCGCCCGGGGCCGCTGACACCATGTGCCGCTCGAAGCCGGTTTCCGGGTCGCGGAAAACGGGGCGATCGTTCTTGCGCATGACAATGGCCACACCGGACGCGGCGGCAGCTGGCGCACCGATCAGGTCCGAGAGCGACGCGTCGAGCGCGTGGGCGATCCTGGACGCGACGCCGATGGTCGGGCTCTTCTCACCGCGTTCGACCTTGGACAGCATCGCCCGGCTGACCGACGACTGTGCGGACAGCTGCTCCAGCGTCAGGCCGGCCTCCTCGCGGCGTCGCCGCACGTTACCGCCGAATGCGCCGGCCAGGTCGTCGCCGTGCTGTGGTTCGGCCGCGTTTGCGTCTTGCTCGACCACCGTGCTCCTCGATCGATGGGTACCTTCGCTGCCCACAGTGTAGGGTTTCTCCTAAAGAAGATTTGATCTTCTATCGGAGACGCGCGATGTGCGCCCAAGCACGACGGAGGTTCCATGCGTTTGATCTCGAGTGGCCGGCACCATGCCACGTTCGAATTCGGCGATCTGCAGGTGACCTCGTTGCGAGACGGGTACATCGACATGCCGCCCACCCGGCTGCGCGACGAGGATGGGCGCACGCTCGATGAGCTGCCGGGCGCCGTCCCGCTGGCCGGCGACAACTTGCGGCTGTCGGTCAACGCGTTCTTCGTCACCGACGGCACACGGTCGGTTCTCATCGACACCGGTGCGTCCAACGTCTGGCACGACCCCACCATGGGCTTGATCTACGACGCGCTCGACGAGGCGGGAATCGACCGCGCGCAGGTCACCGATGTGGCCATCACCCACAAGCACGAAGACCATGTGAGCGGCCTGATCGCGCCGGACGGTTCACAGGCGTTCACCAAACTCGAGCGCGTGTGGATCGGCGCGGGCGACACCTCGGTGTTCACGGGGCGGCTCGGGCCGATCCGCGACCGGGTCGTACCGGTGTCGGAGAAGGTCGCGATCAACGACTGGACCACCGCGATCCCGACGCCGGGCCACACGCCCGGGCACACCGTCTACGACGTCAGGAGCGGCACCGGCCACCTTCTCGTCTGGGGCGACACCGTTCACGTTCCCACGCTCCAATTCGATCAGCCGAACGTGTCGTGGGAGCTCGACGGCAACCAGCCCCAGGCCCGAGCCGCGCGAGCGGCGCTCCTCGAACAGCTGACCCAGCCACACCATTTCGTCGCCGGCGCCCACCTCGACTCACCCGGCGTCGCCCGCGTAACCCCCTCCGGCGACGGTTATACGCTGGAATACCTCGCACCCCCGATCGGCTGATCGAGCCTGTCGGCTCTGGGCGGTGCGTGACTACCGTCGCTACCTGTTACGCGAGGCCGACCCCAAACCCTCGGTGCGCTACGTCAGCAACCCCCCGGCCACCGCTCGACGACTTCCCCCCTGCGGCGCGGCCTGGGCAGGCCGCCATCGCCCAGGCCGCCGGTGTGGAGGACCCCGCCACCGCCCACGTCGGAACTCGGAACCCCGCACCTTCGTCACCCGGCTGATTCGCGGCGGCGAAGACCTCGTCCCCGTTGCTGAACTGGCCGGCCACTCCGCCTCTCGACACGCTGCCCATCTACAGCCGGCCCACCGACGACGACAAACAGGCCGCGCTGCGCCACCGCACCGTTGACCGCTGGCCAACGTGGGCGAGATGACCACCGACCCGGACGACACCAAACCCGCCGAGAAGAATCGGCAAGCTCACGGCCCCGGCACCCGCACCGGGCCTGTCCGGCCCGGCGGCTGGCCGGACTGGCTCGGACGACGTCCCATGACCAGCGACGACATGGCCAAGATCCGCAAAGCCCTCGAAGCCGGGCTGCCCGCAGGAGTGCGGCCCGCGGACGCGACGCGGCCGACTGCGTCAACCCGCTCCGCCACGCCCTGGCAAGCTCATCACCGAACACGGCTGGACCACCCGAGACGAACCCCGCTGACCTGCGGCTCAGCGCTTATCGAGAAGTCTCGTCGGAGTAGGACCACGGCCCCGTACGGCGACGGACCCGCCGTACGGGCGGGGAGCCGTCAGGGGGTGGGCAGGGCGGTGGCCAGGTGGGTGGCGGTGAGGGAGCCGGGGGCGGTGAGAAGGTCGCGCGGGGTGCCTTCGAACATCAGCCGCCCCCCGTGCTTGCCTCCCCCGGGTCCCAGGTCGATCACCCAGTCGGCGCGTTTGATCACGTCGAGGTCGTGTTCGATGACGATGACGGTGTTGCCGGCGTCGACGATGCGGTCGAGCAGGTCGACGAGACTGTCGACGTCGGACATGTGCAGGCCGGTGGTGGGTTCGTCCAGGACGTAGACGCTGCCGGTCTTGGTGAGCTCGCCGGCCAGTTTCATGCGCTGGCGTTCGCCGCCGGACAGGGAGCTGGTGGGCTGGCCGAGGGTGAGGTAGCCGAGGCCGACGTCGACGAGGGTGCGGATGCGGGGGGTGATGGCGCGTTCGGTGAAGAAGGCGGCGGCTTGCTCGGCGGTGAGGGCCAGGACGTCGACGATGGTGTGGTCGCGTAGCCGGTGGCTGAGGGCTTCGGCGTTGTAGCGGGTGCCGGCGCACAGCTCGCAGGTGGCGGTGACGGGGTCCATGAAGGCGAGGTCGGTATGGATGATGCCGCGGCCTTCGCAGGCGGGGCAGGCGCCGGTGGAGTTGGCGCTGAACAGGCCTGGCTCCGCGCCGGAGTGGCGGGCGAACAGGCGGCGGATGGGGTCGAGGACGCCGAGGTAGGAGGCGGGGGTGGAGCGGGCGGAGGTGCCGGCGGCGTGCTGGTCAACGACGACGGTGCCGGGGTGCTGGGCGGGCAGGACGTCGCTGATGAGGGTGGATTTGCCGGATCCGGCGACGCCGGTGACGCAGGTGAGGACGCCGGTGGGGATGCGGACGGTGAGGTCGCGCAGGTTGTGCAGGGTGGCGGCGGTGATGGTGAGCCAGCCGGCCGGGTGGCGTACGGCGGGTTTGAGCGGGGTGCGGCGTCGCAGGTGGCGGCCGGTGCGGGTGCCGGAGGTGGTGAGCTCGGCGACGGTGCCTTGGAAGACGATGTCGCCGCCGTGGCGGCCGGCGCCGGGGCCGAGGTCGATGACGTGGTCGGCGATGGTGATGACGTCGGGGTCGTGTTCGACGACCAGGACGGTGTTGCCTTTGTCGCGCAGGGCGAGCAGGAGCTGGTTGAGGCGGCCGACGTCGCTGGGGTGCAGGCCGACGCTGGGCTCGTCGAAGATGTAGGTCATGCCGGTGAGGCTGGAGCCGAGGTGGCGCACGGTTTTGAGGCGCTGGCCCTCGCCGCCTGAGACGGTGGTGGTTTCGCGGTCGAGGCTGAGGTAGCCGAGGCCGATCTGCTCGACGCGGGACAGGGCGCGTGCGGCGGTGTCGGCGACGGGGTTGCCCAGGCCGGTCAGGACGGCGATGAGGTCGGTGATCTCCATGGCGGCGTAGTCGGCGATGGTGTGGGGGCCGATGGTGGTGGCGAGGGCGGCCTGGTTGAGGCGGGCGCCCCGGCATTGGGGGCAGCGCCCTTCGGTGACGAAGGCGAGGACGGCGCGGCGATTCTTCTCCGACAGGGCCGACAGGTCGCGTTTGAGGTAGAGGCGGGTGAAGCGGTCGGCGACGCCTTCGTAGTCGACCTTGTTGAGGGTGCCGTTCTTGCCGCGTACGTCGACTTTGAAGCCGCTGCCGTGCAGGAGAAGGTGGTGTTCGGCGGGGGTGTAGTCGGCGAGGGGTTTGGCGGGGTCGAAGGTGCCGGAGCGGGCGTAGATCTGCCACTGCCAGGTGCCGACGCCGAACAGGGGGAAGCGGATGGCGCCGTCGTCGAGGGATCTGGCCGGGTCGAGGAAGGCGTCGAGGTCGAGGCGGACGGCGCGGCCGAGGCCGTCGCAGGCGGGGCACATGCCTTGGGGGTCGTTGAAGGAGTAGGCGAAGGAGTAGCCGGCGCTGGGGGAGCCGTAGCGGGAGAACAGGATGCGCAGGACGGGCAGGATGTCGGTCATGGTGCCGACGGTGGAGCGGGTGTTGCCGCCGACGGGTTTCTGGTCGACGACGATGGCGGCGGCGAGGTTGTCGATCGCGTCGGCTTCGGGTTTGTCGTGTTTGGGGAGCCGGTTGCGGATGAACCAGGAGTAGGTCTCGTTGAGCTGGCGTTGCGACTCGACGGCGACGGTGTCGAAGACGAGGGACGACTTGCCGGAGCCGGACACGCCGGTGAACACGACGAGTTTGTGCTTCGGGATGCGCAGGGAGAGGTTTTTCAGGTTGTTCACCCGCGCTCCGGTGATCACGATGGCGTCGTCCATGCGGGCCACGTTAGGGCAGGGGGCCGACAGTTTTGCCGCGGGTTCTCGTCGGGGGTGCGCCGGTGTGGAAGGCGGCCCGGCAGGCGAGCAGGGCCAGCGCGAACGCGGGCAGCCAGGCCAGGCGGGCCGGCAGCCAGGCGGGGGTGTCGGGTACGGTGTGCAGCCCGGGCAGGGCACGGCCGGTGAGCAGGCCGAGCGCGGTCACCGCGATCATGGCGGTCTGGTGCCACAGGAAGATCGTCATGGCGGAGAGGTTGGCCAGCGCGACGGCCGCCCAGACCGCTGGACGGCGCAGGATCCGCCGTAAGGGACCGAGCAGGAGCAGCGCGGCGCCGCACTGGGCCAGGCCGAAGGTGACGGCGGCCAGGGTGGGCGGGGACTGGTTCGAGATGGCGGCGCCGGGCACGCCGACCATGGAGGCGGGGTAGCCCGCCCAGGCGATGAGCGCGGCGGTGCAGGCGGCGCCGCCGAGCAGCAGCGCCCATCCGGTCCCGCGATCCTGCAGGCGGTCACGGGCCCAGGCCGCACCGAGGCAGTACGGCACCAGCCAGCCGGCGGCCACGTTGATCCAGCCGATCTCGGCGGGCCCGTCGAGCCCGAAGCGGGTCACGTCGGCGAGCGCGACCGTGGCCAGCGGCCACACCGGGTGCAGCCGGGCGGCCAGCGGGGTGAGGGCCGTCAGGGCGGCGAAGACCAGCAGGAACCACAGCGGCGACCACACCAGCTTGGCCAGCGCGTACGCGGTCGCGGCGTCGGCTCCGAGTGCGAGCATCGAGACGGTTATCAGGGTCCAGAGCGCCGTGACGGCGGCGACCGGGCGGAGCAGGCGGGTCATCCGCGTGCGCAGCCACCGCCCGTAGCCGGTGTCGCGGGCGCGGGCCGCGGTCAGGCTCCGGGCGGCCATCCGCCCGCCGACGAGGAAGAACAGCGCCATCGTCTGCAACACCCACGACGCGGGGGCCAGGTAGGGCATGTGCCGCAGCGGGCTTTCGACGCGTACGGTGCCGCTGTCGGCGACCAGCGCGGTCACCAGCCAGTGGCCGAGGACCACGCCGCCGATGGCCAGTGCGCGCAGCGCGTCGGCGGCGCGGTCGCGGCCGGCCGGGGTGACCGCGTCGAGACGCCGGATGAGGTCATGCACGGATGAGCGCGGCGGTGCAGGCGGCGCCGCCGAGCAGGAGACGCTGGATGAGGTCATACACGGCCGCCCGCCTGGACGGGGTGCTGCCCTGAGACGATCCGGGCGATGTTGCGCAGGGACAGGGAGCCGGTGTCGAGGTAGTCGCTGTGGCCGCCGTCGCCTGTGGCGAAGAGGCGGGCGCCGGAGCCTGGGCCGGCCGGGTCTTGGCCGAAGCCGAGGGTGACGAAGGGCAGGTGGAGGCGGGCGTGCGGAACGCAGGCGATCCAGTCGTGGCCGCCGCGGCCGGCCCAGAGGGTCGATCGGGTGCGCAGCGCGCGGACGTCGGCGGCGGTGCTGCCGGGGCTGCCGATCAGGACGATGTCGCTGACGCCCGCGATGCCGGTGCCTGTGGTGCCGCCTGCGGCAGTGCCTGTGGTGCCGGTCGTGGTGCCGCTTGTGGTGTCTGGGCGTTGCGCGGCTTTCCCGCAGGCCACGCCCCCGTAGGAGTGGCACACCAGGGAGATGCGGGCGGCGGGCTTGAGCGCGGTCAGTCCCCGTACGAACGCGCGCAACGCGGGTGCCGCGTCGTCGGCCCGGCCGGTGGTGAGCGCTGCCAGGCTCAGCATGGCGGGCGGGCGGTAGCCGAGCCAGGCGATGACGGCGGCCCGGTCGCCGAGTGCCTGCCGCAGCCGCAGCGAGCCGCCGCGCAGGAGGCCGTACTTGTCGAGGCTGGTGTCGGAGCCGGGGACCAGCACGGCGATGCGCCCGGCCGACGCCAGGTCGCCGAAGACCTCGGCGGTCCGGCCGCCGTCACGGCCGTCGAAGGACAGGAACCGGCGCGCGGGATCGGCCATGGCGCGCAGCATCGCCGCCCGCCGCAGGTCGCCGTGGCCGGCGGCTGTGCGCTCGGCGGCCAGGATGTCGTCGCGGACGGCGGCGAAGCGCGCCTCCAGCGCCGCCGTAGACGCGGCGGTCGCGGCGCTCGCGGGGGTCGCCGTCCGCAGCGGGGCCACAGCGGCGGGAACGGCAGAACCGGCGGCTGGAAAAGCGGTGGGAAAAGCGGCAGGAACGGGCGCGGGAACGGCCTCCGGGCGGGCCGCGCCCGTCACCGGCCCGGCCACCGCGGCGGCGATGGCCGCGAGGAGCAAGGACCGGCGCAGCCGGGACAGGTTGACGTGGATCACCTGATCGACGGTGCCGCAGCCGATGCCCACGCCACATCGGACCGTCGTCGGGTTTCGCGGCGGCCGCGGTAGACCATGGTCGTACACCCAGGGTCTGATGCGGAGGTCCGGGAGGCGCCGTTACGATCCTGGGCATGCACGTGACACCGCCCTTGCCCCTGCCGAAGCGGGTACCGTCCGGCGCGTGGACGGCTCTCGCCCGGTGGGCGGGCCTGGTGTCCACCTTCCTCGTCCGGATCAGGCTCCCCGCCAAGCACGGGCTGACGTTGCTGCCCCGCAACGAGGCCGCACCCCGGGATGCGGGGGTCTCAGTCCGCCTTCGGCTGGGTACGCCGGGCGTAGGCGCGGGCGGCGCGGGCGCGGTCGCCGCAGCGGATGGAGCACCAATGGCGGCGGCCGTGGCGTAGCAGGTAGCGGTTGCAGGGGGTGGAACCGCAGGGGGTGAGGCGCTCGGCGTCGGGGCCGGTGAGGAGGTCGGCCGCGTTGGCCGCAAGGGCCGCGAGAGCGCGGTCGAGGATCTCGTTGGTGGGGCACGGCGCCGCGCGGTAGGGGCCGTTCTTCTCGTCCCAGAACAGCAGGGCGGCCGTGGGAGCCCTGCTCAGCGCGTCGTTGACGGCGGACAGGGCCGTGGGCAAGACGGGCAGCCCGGCGACACGGGCGGCGAACAATGCCCTGAGGTGTTCGCGCAGCGAGCGCAGCTGCGTCGTGCACATCTCCTGGATTCCGGCATCCGCGGGAGCGAGGCCGCGTTCGGTGAGCCACAGATTCGTCGCCTCAGGGGTGCCGAGGAGATCGATGTACTGCCCTCCAGGCAGCGCGAGGGCGCTGTTGACGAAGTCGAGGGCGAGGTAGGCCTGCGCGCCCGGCGCGGGCGGCAACACAGACTCGGCGGTCGGGAGCTCGCTCATGCCTCTCATGGTACGGCTTGCGTTCATCCGTGATACACCGCTACCGTCCTTCACGGATAGACCACTTCTCAACCGTGAGGTTTCTCGATGGCCAGTACCAGCACGTCCTCTGAGCAGATCCCCGTCCGCGTCTTCGGCGGCCCGACCGCCCTTTTCGAATACGGTGGCCTGCGCTTCCTGACCGACCCGACCTTCGATGCTCCCGGCACCTACCAGGTGCCGGGAGGCCAGCTGACCAAGACGGCGCCCTCCGCCGCACCGGCCGGCCTCGGCCGGATCGACGTGGTCCTGCTCTCCCACGACGAACACCCCGACAACCTCGACACCTCCGGCCGGGCCCTGCTCGCCGACGTCCCGCTCACCCTCACCACGCCAGGAGGCGGACAACGCCTGGGGAGCGGAGCCAAGGGACTGGCCGACTGGGAGTCCATCGAACTGGACCGCCCCGGCGGCGGCACGATCACCGTCACCGGGGTGCCCGCCATCCACGGGCCCGGCGCACGCGAGGACGTCGAACCGATCACCGGCCAGGTCGTCGGATTCGTCCTGACCGGGGAGAGCCTGCCCACGGTCTACGTCAGCGGCGACAACGCCTCACTCGACATGGTCAAGCAGATCGCCGAACGCTTCGGCCCGGTAGAGACCGCCATCCTCTTCGCCGGAGCCCCTCGATTCGCCGACCTCTTCGGCGGCGAGCTGATCGTCCTCGACAGCGCCCAGGCCGCCCAGGCCACCAGGATCCTCGGCGCCCGCCGGGTGGTTCCCGTCCACTACGACAGCTGGGCCCACTTCACCGAGGGCCGCGACGAACTGGTGGCCGCCTTCACCGACGCTGGACTGGGTGACCGCCTGGACCTGGGCGACCGGAGCTGACCGCGCACCAAGGCAACCCTGATCACCCGGCCGAGGCCTCGGCCGGGCCGGCCGGCCGCGGCGTTTCTCCGCCGGGCGACCCCTCCTCTCTTGCCGACCCGCGCCGATGGCGCCGTCCGGCCGGGTCACACCTATCGAATGCATGAGGACTCTCTCGTCATGACTACCGTGCCTGCCCGGATCGAGGACCTCCCACGCCTTCAGGCGCAGCGCCGTACTCTGATCGTCCTGGTCGCCGCTCAGGTCCTCAGCGGCGCCGGGCTGGCGGCCGGCGTGACCGTCGGTGCCCTGCTCGCGCAGGACATGCTCACCTCCACCAGCCTTGCCGGTCTGCCCAGCGCCCTGGGCACCGCCGGCTCGGCGCTGGCGGCCTTCGCCGTCGGGCGCATCTCTCAAACCCGAGGCCGCCGCCCCGGCCTTGCCGCCGGGTATCTGGCCGGCGCCGTCGGCAGCGCGGGCGTCATCGCTGCCGCCGTCGCCGGCAATACCGTCCTGCTGTTCCTGGCGCTGTTCGTGTACGGCGCAGGCATGTCCACCAATCTGCAGGCCCGCTATGCCGGGGCCGATCTGGCGCTCCCCGCGCGCCGCGCCCGGGCGGTGTCGACGGTACTGGTCGCCACCACGGCGGGCGGCGTGGTGGGCCCCAACCTCACCACACTCACCGGCGAGCTCGCCCGCACCTTCGGCATCCCCTCTTTGGCCGGGCCGTTCCTTCTCGCCGGCACCGCCTACGCGCTGGCCGCCCTGGTCCTGGCCATCTGGCTGCGCCCCGACCCGCTGCTCCTGGCCCGCACCCTGGAGGCCGAACGCACCGCCGTGGCCCGCGCGCAGCCGGGCGGCACCCGCGGCCTGCTCCCACCGGTGGCCGAAAGACATCGCTTCAGCGTGTTCGTCGGCGCCCTGGTCATGGTGCTCACCCAGCTGGTCATGGTCGCGATCATGACCATGACACCCGTCCACATGCAGGACCACGGCCACGGCACCGCCGCCTCCGGCCTCGTCATCGCCATCCACATCGGCGCGATGTACCTGCCCTCGCCCCTGACCGGCTGGCTCGTCGACCGCTACGGCCGCTTCACGATCGCCGCCGCCTCCGCGCTGACCCTGCTGGCCGCCGGACTCGTTGCCGCCAGCGCCCCCGGCGGCTCCGTCACCCCGCTCGCCGTGGCCCTCGCGCTGCTGGGTCTGGGCTGGAACCTCGGCCTCGTCACCGGCACCGCCATCATCACCGACGCCGTCCCGCTGGCCACCCGCGCCACAACCCAAGGCCTGGTCGACGTCTCCGTCGCCATCGCCGGCGCCACCGGAGGCATGGCCTCGGGCCTCGTCGTCGCCGGAGCCGGCTACCCCCTTCTGGCCATCGGCGGCGGCATCCTGGCGCTGGCCATCGTGCCGGCGGTCGCCGCGGTGCGCAGCCGATGAGCACCCGGTCTCCCCTTCGCCTTGCCCGTGTCGAGGTGACGCCGGTCATCGGCGTCGCCGCCGTCAAGGCGTACGCGGGCCGGTTACTGACCAAGCTCGGCGCGTGACCGGGTTCAGCCGGTCGTCCTCGCCTACGAGGCGGGGCTGGTGTCCGTGCCGAGGTGATCGCGACGACGGTCACGCCCTGCCCGTACGGTGACCTGGCCGAACTCCGGCCGCCTCAGCGGACCCGGTCGTAGACCATGGCGATCTCGCCCAGGTCGCCGGTCTCCTGGTGGGTGAGGGTCCACGTCGAAGCCGGCAGGCCGTCGTCGAACAGCCGCTGCCCGCCTCCGGCGATCTCAGGGAAGATCATGAGATACAGGCGGTCGAGGAGGTCCGCCGCGAGCACCGCCTTGATGACGCTCGCGCTGCTGTTGAGGAGGATGTCGCCCGTGCCGGTGGCCTTGAGCTCGGCTATGACGTCGGCGGCGGGGGAGTTGACCACGCGGGTGCGCTCCCACGGCGCTTCGGTCAAGGTGGTGGACAGGACCACCTTCTCCGTGCCGACCAGCCAGGTGGCGTATCCGCGATCACGCGGATCGGCGTTCTCGTCGTCGGCGACCGGCGGCCAGTAGCCCATGAATCCTTCGGCGTTGAGCCGGCCGAGCACCGCCGTGGTCGCGTTCTCCCAGATGCGCGTCATGTGGTTCCGCGCGACCTCCGTGGTCACGTACGGGGCGAACGCCCCGAAATCGCCAGGCCCGCCGGGGCCGTTGTAACGCCCGTCGAGGGTGAGGCTCAGGTTCGCGGTCACCTTACGGCCGGTCGAGTCGGTCATGTCGTGCTCCTTTTATCGGTGTGCTCGGTGCTGGTGTCGTGCCGAGTGCTGGGGTCGGGGTCGGGGTCATGCGGGTGCGCGGCAAGAGTCGCCGCGAGCTTGTCGAGGCTCTGGCCGAAGCCGATCTCGATGCCCGCGATGAAGTCGGCGGACTCCACGGTGCTGTCGGTGATCCGGAAGTGGACGTCGAGGTCCGTGCCCATGCCTGCGCCGGTGCTGGTGGGCCGGAGGCCGAGGTCGAGGTGGGCGGTGAAGGCGAGGCCGCCGCCGGGGAGCAAGGGGGAGAGCCGGTAGGCGAGGCGCTCACCAGGCTGTACGTCCTCGACGACCCCCTCCGCGCGCCCGGCGACCAGGTCGGAGCCGTCGGCGTCCTCGGCGTCGCGGTACTCGTGGACGATCCGGCCGCCTGGCCGCGCCTCGAAGACGAGCTCGGAGACGCGCAGGTCGTCGGGCGTCCACCATCGGGCCAGCAGGGAGGTCTCGGTCAGGTGGCGCCAGACCAGCTCGGGCCTCCCCACAAGCGACCGGGAGAAGCGGAACGAGCGGCCGTCGGCCCACCCCGGCTCCTTCGCGGCGAGCCGTTCGGCGTTCAGGCCGAGCCCGTAGCGGTCGTAGGTCTCGCGCGGGCCACCCGCCTGATCGGCGGTGTCGGCCAGCCGGCTGAGTGCGGCCGCCAGGTCCCGCAGGGGCGCGGTCCGCAGCGCGTAGATGCGGCGCTGGCCGGAGCGGTGGGAGGTGACGAGGCCGGCGCGTTCGAGGGCCTGCAGGTGCTTGGTCGTCTGCGGCTGGCGTGCCTCGGCCAGCCGGGCGAGGACGCCGACCGGCCGGGGCCGCTCGGCCAGCAGGCTCACGAGCCGCCAGCGGGCCGGGTCGGCCAGTGCGGTGAGGAGTGCGTCCATGGAGAGAACTATTCTCCATAGCGAATATTCGTGTCAAGGAATATCTATGAATGGAGCCGGGGACTCCAGGCCTGGGCGGCGGTGCCGAGGCCCGGCGGCCGGGCCTGACCTTTCCGGCGGTCGCGGTAAGGACCGCAGGCCCGGTCAAGACGGCTGGGCCAGATGGCGCCTCCTCCAGTGGCCGGGCGAGGCGGCGCCGGTGACCGCCGGCCAGGGACCGTCCCTGGCCGGCGGTCACCGGCGGCGCCGATGAAGGATTCACTCCATAGGCGTTCCAGCCCGTTCTCCTCCACCGCCGCGACAACGAAACGGCGTGGAACGCCGCCGCCGCGAGTGTTTACATTTGCGCGGAATCAACCTATGAACAGATGGGACGATCGGGCCGGGCCCGTCGGCGGATACGGAGGACGGTCATGCCGAGGCTTTCGCGCAGCGATTGGTACGATTTAGCGCGCGACACTAATTGGACTTTCCGTTACGCCGACGAGGACGCGGTTTTCCCCGAAGCGCTTTCCGGCTCCCAGCGCGTCTCCAGCGAGGCGTGGACGCACTGGGACGAGCCGTACAAGATCAGCTATCGCGAATACGTGCACAATCAGGTCACGAAGGACACCACCACGTACTCGCTGAAGAACGTCGTCGGCCGTTCGAAGCTGTTCGACCAGCTCGACCCGGGCTGGAAATCCGTGATCCTGGCGCATTACGGCGCCATCACCATGCCCGAATTCCTGGCCGCCATCGGAGAGGCCCGCATGGCCCGCTTCGGGCGGTCGGCCGCCTGGCGCAACACCGCCACCTTCGGCGCGCTGGACGAGATGCGGCACGGGCAGATCCAGGCGTTCTTCCCCTACGGCCTGCTCGACAAGGAGCCGCGCGCCGACTGGGCGCTGAAGGCGTACCACACCGACAACTGGGTGGTGCTCGCCGTCCGGCACCTGTTCGACGACATGTTCGTCGCCAACGACGCGGTCTCCATGGCGCTGCAGCTCACCTTCACCTTCGAAACGGGTTTCACGAATCTGCAGTTCCTCGGCATGGCGGCCGACGCGATGGACGCCGGCGACCTGGAGTTCGGCGCGCTGATCTCCAGCATTCAGACCGACGAGGCCCGGCATTCGCAACAGGGCGAGCCGACGATCAAGGTGCTCATCGACAACGGGCACAAAGAGTGGGCGCAATTCCTCATCGACCACATGTTCTGGCGCTCGTGGCGGGCTTTCGCGGTGCTCACCGGGCTGTCGATGGACTACTACACGCCGCTGGAGAACCGGCGGCTGTCGTTCAAGGAATTCATCGAGGACTGGGTCGTCAAGCAGTTCGCCGAGCAGTTCCACGATTTCGGCCTGGACCATCCCTGGTATTGGGAGGAGTTCATCCGCGAGCTCACGTGGTATCACCACGCGATACACCTGGGCGTGTGGACCTACCGCCCCACCGTGTGGTGGAACCCGGACGCGGGCGCCTCCGCCGCCGAACGCGACTGGCTGGAGGAGAAGTACCCCGGCTGGAACGACACCTTCGGCCGGAACTGGGACGTCATCCAGGACAACCTGCGCGCCGGGAACGTCGCGGCGACCCTCCCCGAGACGCTGCCGATCATGTGCAACCTCTGCCAGATCCCCATCGTCCGCCCCGCCGGCGTCAAGGCCGGCGCGCTCGACTCGCCGGCGCCGCTGCGGCACACGCACAACGGCCGCACGTACCTGTTCTGCTCCGAACCATGCAAATGGATCTTCACGTCCCGGCCGGAACGGTTCGCCGGCCACAAATCGCTCATCGACCGCCTCCTGAGCGGCGACATCACCCCGCCCGACCTGGGCGGCGTGCTGCGCTACATGGGGTTGTCCGAAGCCGAGCAGGGACGCGACGCCACCGGCTACTCCTGGGCGCTCGGCCAGGACGGCACCGGCCCACACACAGGCTCCGGCGCGGGATAGGGCGGGGAGAGGTCATGGCGCTGCTGCCGTTGTGCGCGAACTTCCGGGACGACATCGCGGTGCTGCTCGTCGCCGTCGACGACCAGGACACCGCCGAGACCGTCGGACAGAAGATCGCCGCCCATGTCGTCGGCCACCGGGTGGCGGCCGCCCCGTGGCCCATCCGAATCCGCCACCAGGGCCGGATCCTGCCCCCCGGCCAGCCGGTCGGCGAGGCGGGAGTGGGCCCCCTCGACCACGTCGAAGCCTTCTACGATGCAGGCTGAAGCCCCCTGCCGCTGGCTGCGCGCCGCCACCCTGGACGAGCTCTGGGAGGGCGACATCGCCGAGGTCGACGTGGGCGGCGACCGGGTGCTGCTGGCCCACCTGCCGGGCGGCCGGCTGCGCGCCTATCAGGGCCTGTGCCCGCACTCGGAGTTCCCCCTGGCGTCGGGCGACCTCGACGGCGAGGTCCTCACCTGCGCGGCCCACGGATGGGAGTTCGACCTCACCACCGGCCGGGGACGCAACCCCGACACCTGCCACCTGTACGCCTTCCCCGTACGGCTGGAGGGCGAGCACATAGCCGTCGCGGTCCCCGACGACGGCCGCCGTCATCACAACCGGTGCCGCGGCCTGCCGCGGGGCGAGTGAGGAGCCCGCTCATGGCCGACGATCACAGGCGGATGGTGGGACCCGTGGTCCGCGGGTTCGACCCCGACGTCGTGGACGCGCTGCTGACCGCCCTGGAGATCGACAACCCCGGCAAGGAACTCCTGGTGGAGGACCACGGCGGATACGTGCGCATCCACGCGCCGCGGCACCTGCGCCTGACGCGCGCCAGCCTGGAGGAGGCCGCGGGACGCCCCTTCCCGCTGTCCGGCCTCGAACCGGCGATGGCCAGCTTCGCCGGCCGGATGCGCTACGCCGGCGACGACGAGCTCATCTGGTACCTGACCAGGGAGGACTGACCATGGCGACGGCAGGCGACCCGCGCCGGCGGCGTACCTGGAGCCTGTTCGGCGACGAACGCCGCAGGCCCGACGAGTACGACATCGTCACCCGCGGCTTCCACTACCACTTCGGCAGAACCCCCGCCCCCTTCGACCTCAGCCCCGACAGCGCGATCAACCAGTGGTACCTGCGCCACCGGGAAGGCTCACTCCTGCAGGCCGCCGACTGGGAAGGCTTCCGCGACCCCGCGCGGCTCAACTACCGGCGCTACGTCGCACTCCAGCACGACCGCGAGATCTACGCCGAAGGCGTCGTCGACAGCTTCGAGGCCGACGACCACGACGCCCGCCTCGACCCCGCCTGGGTCGCGGTGCTGGGCCGCCTGTACCTGCCCGCCCGCTTCGCCCTGCACGTCCTGCAGATCACCAGCATGTACGTCGCCCAGCTCGGCCCCAGCGCCGCCGTCACCAACGCGGCCCTGTTCCAGGGCGCCGACGAACTACGCGCCCTGCAATGGATCGCCTACCGGGCCAAGTCGCTGTCCCTCACCCACGGGACGGAACTCGCCGAGAGCCGCACCGCCCGCGCGATCTGGGAGGACGACCCCGCCTGGCAGCCGGCCAGGCAGACCCTGGAGACGCTGCTGCTCGCCTACGACTGGGGCGAGGCGTTCGTCGCCCTGAACCTCGTCGTCAAGCCCGCCTTCGACACCCTGCTCAAGACGGCCTTCGCCGACCTGGCCCAGGCCAACGGCGACGGCCTGACCGCGCGGCTGCTGAAGGACTCCGGCGCCGACTCCGTACGCAGCCAGGCCTGGAGCTCGGCCCTGACCCGCTACGCCCTCACCGCCCGCCCCGACAACCTCAAACCCCTCACCGAATGGCAGCACCTGTGGGCGCCCCGGGCGGCGAGCGCCGTCGAAGGCCTGGCCGCGGTGTTCGCCGACGCCCCGGAGCCCGCCGACCCGCACGCGACGGCGGCCGGCGTCACCGCCGCCGCCGAGCGCTACCGCTCGTCCTGCACGACACCGCCCGCCCCCGGGCCGTAGAGCGCGGCGATAGAAATACCGGTATTTGTATCCCGGGTATAGAGTGTCGCCATGGTGCGACCTCCGCTGACCCCCGAAGAGCGGCTCCGCGGCGAACAACTCGGCCTGGTCCTGCGGCAAGCCCGCGGCGAGCGCAGCATCGTCGAGGTCGCCGCCGCGGCCGGCATGTCCGCCGAGACCCTGCGCAAGATCGAGACCGGCCGGATCGCCACGCCCGCGTTCTTCACCATCGCGGCACTGGCCGACGAGCTCGGCATCTCCCTCGACCTGCTCGCCGTCCACGCCACCCCCGCCCCCACCTGAGCGACCCCGGCACGGCCGTGATGGCCCGTGATCGACGGTTCCTGGCCGCCACGCGATGGCGGCGCCGGCCCCGCCTCACCCAGCATGGAGACGAACGCCCGCCGCGCCCGCGAGCCGGGCGGCGAGCGCGGGAGGCCTGTGGTGGGTACCCAACGTCCGGACGAGATGAAGATCGGCGTCTACCTCGGGTGCCACCGGAATACGGCGGAAACGGGCCGCGGACTGAGGTAACCACTGGTCAGTGGCCTGCGAGTGCGGCGTAGGCGGTAGATCTGCCGCAACCGCGGTGGCC